>JAGAOB010000021.1 GCA_017623895.1 Clostridia bacterium | reverse complement strand
ATAATAGGGCAAACCGCCTAGAAGGCACATAAACACTAAGGATTTCGCTGGTTTGCCCCATTGAACGCATTGGTGTCAAAAACGGGTTTTTGGGCGGTCTTTATACGTAGCAAAAGCGAGGTGAATTTCACCTCGCTTTTCAACTTAAAACTCTATCCAATCTTTTTCTTTTAAGGTTTTTATAACATTTTTGGCATCTGGAAGTGTAATAACAAATAATCTTCCATCTTTGGTGAAAATATTTAAGTGTATATCATCAAATTGATAATGGTCAATGTCTTGTAACAATATTTCATCCAATGTATATGGTTTTTCATCAAGGCATAAGCAAACAATGCCGGCTTCGCAAAAATATATATTGCCGTTTTTAACTTTGCCGTTTCACAAGTTAAAATTACCATTGGTTTTATAAAAAATAGTAGAGGTTATTTCTTTTTCAAATTCGGCATACTTTTTATCAATAATCTTCCCATAAACAAGAAGAAATACAAATAACAAAATATAGAACAACAATCCTCCAAAAACAGAAATTAAAAGAGCGCCATCCATTTCTAAATATTGCAATAAGAAATATGTAATTAAGCCAAAAAAGAAACCTGTAATTGCAGATAAAAGTGCTTTAGCTTTCATAAAATCACCTCACTTAATTTATTATATCATATTTCATTTCAAAAGTAAATTCATACAGTATAAATCTCCTCAAAATACAGATAATAACAACACAATTTGTAATTTAAGGAGAAATGAATATATGAAAGCAACAGGAAAAGTTCGTAGAATAGACGATCTGGGAAGGATCGTGATTCCAAAAGAAATTCGAAAAACAATGCATATCCGCGAAGGGGCTCAGCTGGAAATTTTCACTGACAGCGAAGGGGGCGTTATTTTCAAAAAGTATTCCCCAATCGGAGAGTTGGACGATTCGGTATCGGATTATGCCGAGACCGTCGCAAAGATCACGGGAAATACCGTTGCGGTGGTGGACAAGGACTCCGTTATTGCCGCTGCCGGAAGCGGTCGAAAAGAAATTCTCCATAAGCGTATTTCCGCTGAAACGGAAGAGCTAATTGAACAGAGAAAACAATACGTTTACAAAATCGGAGACGAACGGAAATCGCTCTGTAAGGACGTGGAAAAAATCTACGCTGCGATTGTAAACCCCATCCTTTTAGAGGGCGATGCGGTAGGCGCGATCGTTATGCTGATTCCCGATATGGGAAACGCACCGGGGGAAGCTGACGTCAAGGTTTTGGCGGCAGCCTCTCAAATTTTGAGTAAGCAAATGGAAACGTAAAAAAAGAAACCGCCGAGATTCGGCGGTTTCTTACATCATTAATTAAAGCTTTACAACCTTGCCGGTCGCAATGCTTTCATAAACCGCGTTCATCGCCTCAATGGTTCTCTTGTGCCATTTGAGGTTGATCAAGGGCTGCTTCTTGTTGCGGATGTTATCCACGAACTCATCGATAAGGCCGATCCATTCATCAAAATAGGTGTATTGGACGGTATATCTGTCGTTGGGGCAGCCGTTGTGATAAACGTTGGGACCGAAGCAGTCTGCCATCACAGTTCCCTTTTCACCGTTCAGAGTAATGTTAACCTCCATTCTCTTGGGGAATACTTCCCAACCGGGACCGGGAACCTTCAGACGTTCCTCCATCTTGGACCAAGAGGGATCCAAGGAGAAGATAGTGCCGTCCTTCATTCTTCCGATAACAGACAGCATATCCTCTTCAATGATGTCGGGACGGATATTGGGAGCAACTTCGGCATAAATGCAATCGAAATCACTACCGGTCATATGACGGATCATATCAAAGATGTGGGGGTGGTCGCAAAGAGCGCCGCCTCTGAAGCGGGGATCACCCTCTTTTACGTGGACGCGTTTTCCGTAGCTCTTTTCGGGAACGCCCTGCCAGGGGAACGCCCAAACGGGAGAAAGCGTAATGTTGGTGGCGTTAAAAGATTTGATCTTTCCGATTTCATTGTTCGCAAGAAGTTCCTTCATACGGACAATGACAGGGTTGTAGTGCATTTCAAGCTCGACCTGGCAAACAAGATCGTTCTTGTCCACAATGTCGATCATTTCTTCGTATTCATCCATATCGAAGGTAGGAATCTTCATAGAAAGAATGTGAATTCCTCTTTCGGCACAAAGCTTCATCTGTCTCAGGTGCTCGCTGTTTTCACTTGCTAGAACGACCGCTTCGATTTCGGGATGTGCATCCAACATTTCAAGCTCGCTGTTATAGCAGGGGATCCCATCAACGCTGTTGAGGAAAATTTCTTTCACTTCATCGTTGGCAGTAGAAACCGCAACCCAATCCAGCTTCGGATTATCCTTCAGCGTCTGATAATATTTACGCGTATGACCGTGTGTCATACTCATCATAGCAATCTTCAAGGGTTTCATATCAGATAACCTGCCTTTCACCGGTCTTTACCGACATTTTTGCTTTCTCAACCAAAGTCTTGAGGTTGCTTTCAATGGCCAACATTTCGTCGAGATTTCCTGCTTGTGCAATTGCAAAGGCGGCACGAACAACGGCGATCTCCTCAATGGAAAGACCGTAAAGCTCAAAGTCAACGTCAGTAAACTTCTTATTTTCCTTGCCGAATACATAAATGGAATCCTGTTTCAGCTGTGCGTCGACAACGACGTCGCAGGCGATTCCGCGCTGAGAAATGATCTCGTGCTTATCCTTGGGGATTTCTCCCTTTTCAAGGGTCGCGGAAATTTCAATCGTGCAGACAATCGCATCCTCTGCCGTAGCGATCGCATTCAGAGTGTTGTCGTTCTGCATAACGGTAATTCCGATGATCTTTCTGCCCAAAACGTATTGGCACAGATCCAGCTCGCGATACAGCGCTTCGTAGATATCGGTATCCCTCTCAATGATACGTGCAACGCGCATTACACTGACACCCACAAGGGTTCCACCCTGAACGATGTTCTTGAGTTCCACGAATCTTCTTTCAAGTCTGTGAGAAAGAACGGGAATCTCTTTGTTATCAATGATAACGGTTTTGCAGTCTTTCAATTCCGCCTTCACGTCGACGGAATACTTATCCAGCAAAAAATTCAATTTTTCTTGAAGCTTATTCATCGCTATTCTCCCTTACAGCATTTTAATTCTGGGTTTGTATTTTTCCAGGTAAGCAGCGTTTTTCTCGTCACCGCCGGGGGTGTTGGCGCTGGACCAAACGGGAGGAGTAACGCCTCTGTCGATGCACTGCTTCACACATTCAATCTCCAGCAGATGGGCAATGTAGAAGTCAATGATATTGGATACGGGAGCGATGGGGGTGTCCAACCCGGGAACGGTTACTACGGCGTCACCGACGGGGTTAAAGTCGTCAATGCAAACGTCAGCGTAATCGAAGAGGTTGGTCTTGTTGGGGTGACGGATAAAGTGATCCGCAGGCATTTCGTTCTGCCAATAACTGCTGGAAACGGCAATGATCTTTACACCATTCTTCTTAGCTTCCATAACGGCATCGATAGTTGCAGGGTTGATTCCGATGTTGTGGAAGACAATGAGAAGGTCATCTTTTTTCAGATCAAAGTATTTGATAATAGCGCTTCCGTAGTTGACGGTTCTTTCAAGCTCAAGATATTTCAGAGCCTGGTTGAATACGGAAAGTCCTGTTTCCATAATGGGGTTAATGCAGGAAAGTCCGCCGGCACGGAAAAACATTTCGCCCATACAGAGGGTCGTGTGTCCTCCGCCGCCGTAAACACTGATCAGTCTGTCGTTAGCGATCGCATCCGCCATCAAAGAGGCAGCCTTTTTAATGTTTTCGCCCTGCGTTTCGTTGACTATTTTGAAGTTCTGCATCAGGCTTTCAAAATAACCGAAATCATTCATTTAACATCTTCCTTTCTATTTCTTCCCTCGCGGGAATTGAATTCAGAACATACTTTTTCGTTACGCTCAAGCCCGACGCCGTCACCGCGTATTTGCAGGCGGAATAAAGATCCATGCCTTCTGCAACACAGACGGAAAGAACGCCGTTGAACGTATCCCCCGCTCCGGTGGTGTCAACCGCCTGAACGGGAATCGCGCGGATTTTTTGCGTATTATTAATTCTGCAGCCTTGTTTCCCCAACGTAGTAATACAGTTCTCAAAGCGTGAGACATCGATTGCCTGCATTTCCTGTTCATTGGGAGTTACTGCAAATACGCTTTGGGCAATTTCATCGGGGATTCCCCGAATGGGAGCAGGGTTCAAAATCACCTTGATTCCGTGTTTTTTTGCCAATCGTACCGCGGCAAGGTTTACCTCGACGGGAACCTCGTTTTGCAGAAGAAGAATGTCACTTTGGGCAATTTCTTCTTCAAAGGAGGCAACGTCCGCCTCGGTCAATTCGGCACAACGGTATCCCGTGACCTGGTTCTCCCCGTTTTTGTCAGTCAGAATGACAGCAAAGGTAGTTGCCATTCCTTCTTTTACCGCAAAAAAGCCGTTGACTCCGTTTTCTTTTGCGGCCATACGACATTTCTGTCCGTCGCGGTCGTCGCCGATCGCAGCCAAGAAGGAAACCTCGGCACCCATACGAGCACAGGCAACGGCTTGATTGATCCCTTTGCCGCCGATCTCCTCATACACGCTGTCAGCAACGAGGGTCTCCCCTTTTTCGTGGAAATGATCCACGGTCATAAAGATGGAGTTTCCGCAGATGCCGATGACAGATATTTTTGCCATACAATACCTCACAGATGTTTGATTCTGGGGAGATATTCCTGAATGAGCTTTTTGTTAAACTCTGCGCCGCCGTCCACGTTTCCGCTTTTGTAAATGGGAAGGGGTACGCCCTTTTCGTTGGCGATCTGTGCGGCTTGCATAAGAATCGACTGCAAAATAAAGGAGCTTGCACAGGTGGACACGCTGCCCATTACGTTATCGGTCCCGGGAATCGGAATTACCGCATCTCCGTGGGGGACGCAATTATCCACGTACAGATCGCAGCATTCGTACAGCTTTTTCCCGTTACTCTTATCTCCGAAATACGCACCGGAAACGATGGCAACGTTCGGAACTCCGTGTTTTTTTGCAACCTGCGCCATTTCGCAGGGAACAGCATTTTTACCGCTGGTGGAAATTACAAACAAAATATCCTTTTCCGTAACGCAATAACGTTGGAAAATAGGCTCTGCGATTCCACTCATACGTTCCATTACGCTGCTTTTGGATGCACCGTTGTGGAGCATCAGGTCGGTATCCAGCATTGCACTGACGTTGCACAGGCCACCCGAGCGATAAAAGCAATCCAGTCCGATCAAATGAGAATGTCCACAGCCAAAGACGTAGATGATGCCATCGTTTTCGATGACTTTTGCTACCATTTCGGCGGCACGGCCCATTTTTTCGGATTCTTGCTCCTCGATGCGTGACAAAATATTGATGATATGCGTTAAGTACTCTGACATAATATCCTCATTTAGAGAGGAGCCATTCAAGGATCTCAAAGAAAACGAAACATTTGAAATACAATGAACAGCTCACTCACAGAACATCAATCTACCTCCGAAAGGTCTTCAAGGAAAACAGAATCGTTCCTTCGGAGGAAATTGAAGATTAGTCTTCTTTCTTCAGAACGCGCTTGTAGTTTCTGCCGATGTTATCCCAAAGCTCGATGGGATCCTTTGCGGCAACGCTGGTGCCGTAACCACCTCGATAGGTCCAGGTAGCCAAGCGATCAACGCCAAGCTTTTCGTACATATCGACAACGCGGTCGATCTGAACGAAGTCATCGGGACGCTTGTTGTAGCCCATCAGCCAACGCTCGGACTGCTTACCGTACTTCTTTGCCATAGCAACGGTTCTCTCGGTGATTTCCTGGAAAAAGCTTTCGGGCAAGTTCCAATTGATGATAGTGGTGGAGAAAACGTCGAAGTAGGGGCAGGAAGCAACCATATCCCAGTTATCGTAACCGCGCAGCTCGGTAACGTAGTAGCCGTTCAGCGTTGCGTGTACGCAGCAGGTGATTTCCAGATTGGGGTTGTATTCCTTCAGAGCCTTGGAAGTGTCGCTCAAGGTAAAGAGAGCTTCTCTCCAACGGAATTGCTTCACGTCGTCGTTCATAAATTTAGGCATTTCGTAACCGTAATATTCCTCGAACTTCTTCATACATTCGGGGCAACGGCAAGCCCAGTCATCACCGGCACCACCCGTGATGGAGGCGTAGGACTTGGGATAAGCATAGTGAGGTTCATCCCAGAAGAAACCGTCGACTTCGGTATTCTTTGCGATCTTCAAGCAGATATTTTTGAAGTAATCGCGGAACGAATTGGTGTTGAAGCAAGCAGCATTGAGAACCTCACCGGTATAAGCAGAGACCTGACGGTGATGAATGTTATTCTGCAGGAACAAGCTGACCTGTTCTCCTCCGAAGTATTTACCGATGCCCCAGGGATCAGCGATAACGCGAAGACCGAGGTTATGTGCAGTCTTAACGATGTTGTTCAGATTGGGGAACCAGAAGTCCATATCGAATTCGGTGATAGCAAGAATAACGGTATCGCATCCGTGCTCCTTCATCTCAATAAAATCCTTCTCTGCGTGTTCAACGTAATTGAATCCGTAATAGCTTACTGCCGTGTGTTTAATTGACATAGTTCACCTCGTTTTTATTTAATTATATCACGCGGTACATACTATCACCACCTACAAATCGCTTTCTTTAGGTTTAATTTTCGAAACCTTTATTTTGCTGTTGACATTTGAATAATATGCTGTTATAATGGGTGTATGGAACATTTTGAAAATCTTAAAATTGAACTTTTGAACGCATTTTCTCTATCCTGGAATCCGAGAAAGGCATCGTTTAAGGATAGACCATACGATACCTTGTCGTTCCGTATTAAGGGAAATGCCGATTACACTCACGAAAACGATACTGTTCGAGCAACAACCAACGATATTGTTTTTGTGCCTAAACATCACGATTATCTCTTCGCTGCCAATGAAAGCGAGGAGCTTTTTGCAATTCATTTTAATATAGAAAATTCAAAATTAGGCAGCATACAGGTTGTTACCCCGAAAAATCCGGAGCTTTTCAGAGAATTGTTTGAAAAATTATACAATGCGTACAACCTGAAGCACACCGGCTATAAATACAAAGCTCTTTCGATTTTTTATAAAATTTTAGAGCAGCTTCAAATAGAGAACGAGCCGGGTTATAAAAAGCCCGACAAATT
>JAGAOB010000020.1 GCA_017623895.1 Clostridia bacterium | reverse complement strand
TTTGGAAAGAAGATTGTCGGCGTCAAAAACAAAAAATCCCTCAATATTTTGATCTCCAAAATCGCGCTCGATGGATTTTAATCCAAAATCAAGAGCGTACCCCTTCCCTACCAAATCTTGGTTTTGGCGTTCGTACACTACGGCCCCGGCATCTCGAGCCACCTGCGCGGTATTGTCGGTGCAGTTGTCCGCAATGACAAAAATGTGGATCAATTCTTTTGGATAGTCTTGCTGATGGATGCTGTCAATCAGCTGCGCAATTACGCTTGCTTCATTTCGGGCAGCGATAAGGAATCCATACTTATGTTGCTTTACATCGTCCGCATTTTTTGCCTTGCGTTTCCGACAAAAAGCCACGAGGATGTAAAACATCTGATATGCATACAGCAGCATAAACACAATGAAAATCAAGGAGTTAAAGCTACTGATGAAATCCTGAACTGTTATCAAACAGGCTCATCCTTTCTCGAATATTGCAAAATTAGGAGAAATCACTCAATTATAGATATTATACATTATCCATTTGTTTTATCTGTGACACGATTGTAACTCCAAGGAAAAGAAAAACAAACGAAACGCTTAAAATTCACAATTTTGCAATTATTTAGACAAGAATAATTTCCAAAGTGTTCGTTAATCAAGCTCTGTAGGAAGTGCCGCGTAATATTCCAGCGAAGGGCGTACGCTCCAATCGGAAAGAAGATCGTAATACTTTTCCTTCATTTTTCGATTTTCATTTGATACTTTTTTTGCGGAAATCAGCAGGTTTTTCGGT
Organism: Clostridia bacterium; assembly: GCA_017623895.1. Classification (GTDB taxonomy): domain Bacteria; phylum Bacillota; class Clostridia; order Oscillospirales; family UBA644; genus RGIG995. The sequence goes on along the minus strand of JAGAOB010000020.1, from coordinate 16,522 downwards.
GTATCAATTGGCGAGCAAAATTCTACGCAACGCACGTCGTATCCTTCCGATTCCAGCTTCATTGCCCGCAGACCATCCGTAATTAAATCATTCAATCGAGCGCGGAAAACGCCGTGAGAGGTGATCGGTTCAAAATCTTCAATTTTATATTGTTTTAAGAGTTCTTTGTGGCAGCAAGGAACACAAATTATGCTCTCCGCGCGATGCCGCAGTGCGTATCCCAACGCCATATCCGTTGCAGTGTCGCAGGCGTGAAGAGAAATGACGGCGTCAGGATGAAAGTCGCTTTCATAGGTTCGGAGATCTTCGCAGATAAACTCCATATTGGTGTACCCTAATCGTCGGGCAATTTCTTTACTTGCTTGAATTACCTTGGGAGAAATATCGATACAAACGAAATGCGCGCGGATTCGTTTTTCCTCCCATAGAAAATAGTTGAGAACAAAAGAAAGATACGATTTCCCGCAAGCACAGTCAACGATCGTAATATCATTTTTCCCAACAAATAAATCAGAAATTAGCGATAGAATATGGTTCGTTTGGTTGTATTTTCGAATCATATCGTTTCGTAATTTTCCGTCTTTATCGCAATATCCGAGCGCCGTCATCAGCTCCGACGCTTTACGAAGATCAATCTGATATTCGCTTTTTGCAGAAGGTGCAGAAGAAACCTCGTTTACCTCTTCCCTTTTAACGATTTTAACGTTTTTTCCATCGGCAAGAAGCTCCGTGGTGAGACCGCGTTCCTTATAACGAACGACAGCGGAATCATATTTCATTAAATCTTCCAGCAAAAACGACAGTGCCAATGGCAGATCTTCGGCAGTTCTTTTTCCTGAAAAGCGGTATTCGAATTTTTCGTCTGTCGACAGAATTTTTCCGGAATAAGTTTTTCTTCCCGAAGTAAAGTCGAAGGAAATTTCAACAAAGTATTCACTGTTGTTTTTATATCGCTCGGAAAAACCACTGAAGAAAAGATCAATTTTTGCTTTTTGCTGCTGATTCATAGATATTCCTCTCTTATTCTTAGGTAACAAAAAACCCCTTGAAATTCAAGGGGTTTTTGGAGCTGATGATCGGGATCGAACCGACGACCTCGTCCTTACCAAGGACGCACTCTACCGACTGAGCTACATCAGCGATTACTTGCCTATTATAGCAAAAATTCTCTCCAATGTCAAGAGCGTTGAGAGAATTGTTGCAATTCCGTCACAAGTTTTTATTCTTCCCGTGATTTCGAGCAGAACGAAGGGTATTTTTCATCAGCATCGTGATCGTCATCGGTCCAACACCACCGGGGACGGGGGTTATAAAGCCGGCCACGGGTTCAGCGGAAGCAAAGTCAACGTCTCCCACGAGTTTTCCCTCTTCGTTGCGATTCATACCAACGTCAATCACAATCGAGCCGGGCTTGATCATATCTCCGCGGATTAACCCTGCCTTCCCTGCGGCTGCTACGAGAATGTCAGCATTTTTCGTAAACTGTGCAAGATCAGGAGTTTTTGAATGACAGATCGTAACAGTACCGTTTTCCTTGAGCAGCAACATCGCTTGGGGCTTACCGACGATATTGCTTCGCCCAACCACCACGCAATTTTTCCCTTCCACAGAAATGCCCGTTGTGTGGATCAATTCCATAACGCCTGCAGGAGTACAGGGCAAAAAGTCAAAATCGCCGATCGTAATTTTTCCGACGTTGACGGGATGGAAGGCATCTACGTCTTTTTCGGGCGAAATGTGGTTGATTATATTTTTGAAATCAAGTCCTTTGGGCAAAGGAGCCTGAATCAAGATCCCGTGGATTTTATCCGAATGGTTCAGCGTATCCACAAGGTCAAGAATCTCGTGCTCTGTAATGGTTGCAGGCAAATTATATTGTTCGTGATAAAATCCGATTTCTTCGCAGGCTTTTGTTTTATTTCTCACGTAAACCTTGGAGGCAGGATCCTCGCCTACCAGCACAACGGCGAGGCCGGGAACAATTCCTTGGGCCTTTAATTTGTCCGTTTCGCACTTCAATTCTGATCGAATCGTTGCTGAAAGGGCTGTTCCGCTAATAATTTCAGCCATTTTTTTCATCCTCCGTCATTTCCTCGGAAATATCGTCTTTCTTGTTTTCTGCCAAATCAGATTGATCTAATTGTTTTGTTTCATCTGCTTCATTCAGTGCTTGATTCGGCGTATCAAAGAGAGAGGTATAGACGGGTTTATACTTTTCACTCTTTCTTACAGAACGGTCAATGAGCTTATCCTGAAGCTTCACAATGAATCCAAGACGGGACAATACGAAAAATGCGATTCCCAAAAGGAAAAACAATGCTGCAAGAAACTGAGATACACGGAATGTCCCCAGGTAGAGGCTGTCCGTACGCAGTCCCTCGATAAAGAATCTGCCCAATCCATACCAAGCAAAATAAAGAGAAAACGCCTCGCCGTGATGGGTCATCCATTTTTTCGCAAAGACAAGCAAGAGAATGAAGCCGATAATATTCCAAAGAGATTCGTAGAGGAAAGTAGGATGGAACGGCCCGTATCCATTGATCGACATTCCCCAAGGAAGGTCCGTAGCTTCCCCAAACGCTTCGGCATTGACAAAATTCCCCCATCGACCGATGGCTTGACCAATCAAAAATCCGAAGGACGCAAGATCAAACAACGCTAATACGTTTACCTTTTTCACTCTACAATAGATAAAGCCGGTAACGAAGGCTCCGATAACGCCGCCGTAAATGGCAAGGCCACCGTCTCGAATATTGATCATTTCGGCAAAGGAATCATACTGATCCAGCTTGAACAACACGTAGTATGCCCTGGCGCAAATTACGGCAACCGGGAGACCAAAGAGCAGCACGTCAATGACGTTGTCTGCCGTTAAATCAAATTTCGGTGCCTGCCAAAGACAAAACGCCACGGCAAGGACCAATCCAATGGTAATTAGAATTGCGTACCAATAGATGTCAAAATTCCCAATTGAGAATGCGACGCGGTCCATTAGGAACGGGGAGATCCCGATTCCTTCAAACCCAATCATATTTTCCATAAATACCTCGCAAAACAAGAATAGTATTCCACATGTTATTATAGCATTTTTCTCTCGTTTTGTCAAGGAAAATTACAGTTTTTATACAATTATTCCGATTTCGTGTTCCGTTCCGTTCAAAAGAACGCTCTCGATTCTTAAACCGTCTTCAAAACACCCAACTTCTGTTCCACGTTCTATGCGAACACGAAACAGATCTGTTTCGATTTGAAGTTCTGCATAACAACCGTTCCAATCCTTTGGTAAGTGAGGTCGAATGGTAACGAGTCTCCCCTTTCGCTCGATCCCCAGAAGATCCTCAATCACGGTCTTTAGATACCAGCCTGCGGCCCCTGTATAATGAGTCCAACCGCCGAATCCTTCTCTTTGAGATAATGAATATACATCGCCTGCCAAGACGTAAGGCTCGGCGGCGTAGGAGCTTGCACCGTGCAAGGTTTTTGCGTGGGAAACCGGATTGATTCCGGAGAGAATTTTCCACGCTTTTTCCGTATCTCCCTGACGGAACAATGCGCGAGCAAACCAGACACCCGCGTGGGTGTATTGTCCTCCGTTTTCCCGCACACCCGGCGGATAATCTGCAATCGATCCCGGAAAACCGTCATTTTGTGGCTGATACGGTGGCGATAATAGCTTTATCAGATGCAAATCTTCATCCCACAAGCGGTCGTAAGCCAATGCAAGAGCTGAATCGGTTCGTTCTTTATCCAAATTACAAAACTGTGCAAATGCCTGGGGGATTAAATCAATCGAGTCCTCATCACCAAAAGGAGTGGAATCTCCACGAAAACCGCGAAGATAACGACCGTGGGAAAATGCTTTTTTCCTTAAGGCAAGTCTTAGGGATTCCGCAAACTTTTCTAATTCTTTTCGTTCCTCTCTTGTTCCTAATGATTCTGTTAATGGTAAAAAGCTTTCAATGCAAAGCACTGCAAACATACTTCCCCAGACGGTTTCACCTCCCGATTCCACGCGATTCATTCCGTCGTTCCAATCCCCAGCCCCAATTTCAATCAACCCGTTTTGTCCGATTTTCATTCCAAATCGTAAAGCCTGTAAGGCGTGATGATAAACGCTTTCTTTTGTTTCAGAGCGTTGTGGGGTAAAATAGCGATCAGATTCTGATGCTTTCAATGGTTCACCCGTCAGGTAAGCTACTTTTTTCTCAAAAAACGAGCTGTCTTGCGTAATTTTGAAATATTCGCCACAAGCAAAAACCAACCAGAACGGATCATCAGAGAAGCGCGTGCGAATCCCATCATCCCGTTGATTCCGTCGGGGATGCCACCAGTGCAGAACATCCCCTGCTTCGAACTGATGAGCGCAACAACGAAGAATTTGACGCTTGAGATAAGCAGAATCAAGGATTCCAAGGCAAAGAGAATCCTGCAATTGATCTCGAAATCCATACGCACCACCGGGTTGCTGTGATCCCGTTCGACCGTAAATACGAGACGCAAGAATTTGTTGAATTAAAAACCCGTTACAGAATTCATTAAACTCCTTATTCGGTGTTTTTATTTTGAAATGCGGTCCAAATTCATTCGATATTTGTTTTAATTCCTTTTTAATGCGTCCCGATTCGGACAAAATTTCCGCAAGACGGCGAGCACTGTTCAATCCCATACCGTACCCTAAAACAAATGATGCGCTGCTTTTTTCCGATTCAGGACGAAACTTGAGCGCTTTTCCATCAACGACGCCTCCGAGCGTGAATAATACGCTGTGTCCGTTTCCGTATCGCCCATTGAACGCATTGGTGTAATAAATTTTATTATCTTCTGAAAAGCGAGTCACCGTTCCGAGATCTTCTTTTCCGAGAATAATATGAGGTTCAAACACAATTTCAGGATAAAAACCGCAATCCGTATTTATTGAGACGTTTATCACCTTAGCGGATAGGTGTGTGGGGACAAAAACCTCCGTTGTTATAATGCAACCAAAAAGATTGATACGGTAAATTGCACGATTGCAGTAATACTCTACCGATGCGTTTCTTAACAGATCGTATTTTTTTCCGCGAATTACCGCGTAATACCGTTCTCCCGAAGGTTGATACCCCGATCCCGGTATGCGAGGAGTAATTCGATTTTCAGAAGCATTCTCCGCGAAGGTATAGCCGAGACTTCGTTCCGTTAAAACCGTACCGAATTTTTTATTTGCAAGAACGAGGCACCAAGGTCGAAGGGGTTGTCTTCCTTGCTTTGAAATGACAAATGAATTATTCTTTCCATACCCTCCTCGTCCAAGAGTTAACCGATATTTCTCTACAGGCACGGGGGTACCTTCAATGCGAATAGGGCGAAACGTGCGATTGGGATTGTGAAGCTTCCATCCACGCTCCAAATTAATGAACGTACGGCTGCATTTTTGAATAAAAAGATACTCATCCATTGTGTGAATATTTAGCGCAAACACGTGGGCGCGAACGGAATCCTCCGTTTCACTAAGCAGTGCGTCCAAGGCGGTTTTTTGCGGTGTTTGATAGCCCTCTTCTTCACGATAAAGCAGGATCAAATCCGCAGGGATTCCCGCCTGAATCATCAAAAACAAGGCTTTGATAAACGGTAAGGCGCGCCATACGCAGTCGTTTCCGATTCGAACTGTAAAAATGGGGAAATCTCCCGAAATACCAAATCGCCAGAGCTCCTGCAAGGGTAAGGTGTTTCCTGCTTTTTCTTCTAAAGCGGTTTTGTTTACTCGGAATAACAACTGCGGAGCAATTCGCTCAAAAATCAAACGATCGGAGGAACGAATGTCCGCCGCTTGACATAACGAATCGTAGAATTGACCGTAACGTCGCTGAAGCGTTTCAATGTTTTGAGAGACGATTTTACGAAGATGGGAAATCGACTCTTGCTTTGTAGAGCTCGCAGAAAAGTAAAATCGTATTGAACCCGTTCCTCTGCCTCGGACATTAATAGCGCCCCGCAACAAAATTACAGGAAAAATGGGATAAGGGCTTACCCCATCACACTTGCACGCGAAAACGTCAGAATAATCCCGAAAACTGTCTCTGCGAACGTCAAACCGAAACGGTTCGGATGTTGTAACGGAAAGCCATTGTTCTTCCTCTCCCTTTCTGCAGTAAGATAACGTCCGTATCGCAGGATTGAATTCCGCTGTCAAAAACAGATCTTTATATTCCGGATGCGCAGAATATGCTCTTTGATCGCACAGCGTAGGTTCTGTGCAAAGGAAAAATTCATAGGTGTTTTCTGTCATTTGATTGTTTTTGACCGTCAATTCTCGCACCGAAACGGGAGCGTCGGGAGCCATAGTGACCGTCATTCGGGTTTCAAAATCCGAAAATGAACCGTAACAGGTTGCACTCGAACGGTCAAAATACATTCGGTAACCGTAATCCTGATACAGGGGCGCGTAGGTGGTCCCGAAAAGTGTGCCTTTATTTCGTATAAACAGAAAAATTCCGGAGGGAGCATAGGGATCACTGCCGTATTTTGTCAAATCAATATGATTGCTTCGAAGCCATCCTGAACCGCTGTCGGTTACAATTTCCGTTAACGCGCCGTTGGATAACAGCTTGACTCTCGGATGCTCCGGATCGGGCTTGTCAATTCGGATTTGTGAGGATTCCCATTGCGCTTTTCCATCCGATGGCCGAAGGAAAAATGATGTTGAATAAGAGGGGATCTGTTCTGCAAGAAGTGCAGAATAAGCTTCCCCCTCCCCTTCCATAAATCTTTTTTGCATTATTCGATCCTTCAGAACATTAACGCCCGACAAAAAACTCATTCCGATATGGTGTGCCATATAGCACTGAACCACGCGTGGATTTTCCGAACCCAAACGGTAATCTACAGCTTCGAAATACCCGTATTTTCCCTTCGGTAATCGCTTTTTGTTTTCCTCTGCAAGAGAGGGGAACCACGGGTAAGCCAAAAACGTAGAATACGGTGAAATGACAAAGGAGAATGACAGATCTTTACGCGCCGCCGCAGTCGGGATACCAAAGGCACGATATTGATAATTCAAAAGAGGATCAAAGGTATAATAGCAGCTTTCAGAAATTCCCCAGGGAATTTTCTTGTTCGCGTATCGCATCTGTGCATTTACAATGCCCTTTAAGGATTCTCCGCTTAACGTTCTTCGATAAGAGGGAAGGAAAATGTGAGGCATAAAGTATTCAAACATCGTACCCGACCAGGAATATAATATCAGATCTTGTCGGCTTTGTCCTGTCGGTCTTGCCAATTGTACCCAGTGCTCCAAGGGGATCTGATGCTTCATTATCGCATAAAAAGAAGTCAACCGTGCCTCGCTTGCGTACAAATCATAGAAAGAAGAGGACATACGGTCTTCTTCAGCGTTGTAACCAATGGGAAACAGCTTCTTTTTCTCGTCGTATAACAAAGAGAAATCGGTTGCGGCAAGTAATGCTTTAATCCGATTGGCGATGAGATCTGCGCGTTCGTTTCTCTGATGGCGAAGCCCTTTTTCCAAGACGAATAGGCAGACCGCATAATTTCCGCAGTCTACCGTGGAGACAAATTTCGGACTTAAAATCTTTAACGTATGAATATCATACCAATTGTACAAGTGCCCGTTCCATTTAGGCAAAGATTCAATGACGCTTAATGAATTTTCGATGCGAGTGTATAGCTCATTCTCTGTAATAAAGTCCAAATCAAATGCGCCGAGTACTGAAAGAAGAGCAAATCCAATGTTGGTCGGAGACGTTCGTGGAGCAATGACGTTCAGAGGCTCTTGCTGATAATTATCGGGAGGAAGCCAATGGTTTTTCTCATTGACCAGGTCAGCGTAGTATTGCCACATCGCTTTTAATTCTTCGCACAATTCAATTTGATTTGCCTTATCTGTTCGATAAGGCAGCGATACCTGACGCGCAATCACAGGACCGAGCAGCCAAAGAGCTCCGATCAACGTTGTTTTTGGGAAAAATAAAAACGCAAAACCAACCAATTGCCAGCGTAGTTGATAATAGTAATCGCCGATTTCTTTTCCCGACGCGGATGTGTTCGCAGCAGTGGTCCACTCCAATTTTTTGGTACCACGAATTTGACGGGAAATTCCACGGATTGCCCCGTCAAGACCGTTGTACGCTCTTGACGGAAGTAGAAGAACATTTAATACCGACTCCTTAAAAGCATCATAAAATCCTCGTAGCGGGTCATATCTTCGTACTGATCCGTACATCCAGCAAACAAGGGAAGGTATTCGTAGAAAAAAAGGAAACAAAACAAAAAATAGACCTACAAACAAGCTTTTTGTTCCCATAAATACAGCAGAAGTAATTAAAAAGAAGCAACAAAACGGAAACAATGCTCTCGCTATATTGTGAATAATCTTAAAGCGGAACAGATTTGACTTATTTTCTTTTTGAAACAAAAATGATCCATTCTGGAAATCGCCGCGAATCCATCGATGATTTCTCTTTTCATCCGCAAGAACCGTGGTTGGGATTTCGTCAAAAAATACAACATCAGAGAGATTTGCACATCGCAAAATTTCTCCTTCGGGAAGATCGTGACTCAAAATCGGATCGTTGCGAAATCGCTTTGCAATCAGCTCTTTGTACAATGAGATCCGAAGAATTCCTTTCCCACAGAAGATTCCCTCGGAAAACAAGTCTTGATATAAATTAAAATGTGGATTTTTATAAAATTCCGTACCGGAGTTTCCCGCCAAAAGCGCGGAATAAGCAGATCGATAAGATGTTTCAGGATTGGCTTCAATCCGAGGCGCTGCAGCTCCGTATCCGTTTACAACGTAGGAAAATCCACTTTTGTCGGAGACAACCACAGGGGTATGGTTTGGATGCTCCATAAATCCGATTAAGCGTTCTACAGCCTCTGGAGTAGGTTCAGTATCTGAATCCAACGTAATCAAGTATTTTGCACCATTTACCTTGCCAAGCACCAAGGAAAAGGCATCAGAATCACCCGTGATAAGATCGCAAAATTCAATCATTGCTCCTTGCTTGCGACCGTACGCCTCAAACTGAAATTTTTCTTCAACCCATTTGCGCTTTCGAATTGCACAAAAGAAACGATTTTCGCTTTCATTCCTCAACGAAATTTCATTTTCTATAAACGAAAACATTTCCCGTTCTTCCTCTGAAACCTCCGAAGCAGAGGGTGGAAGATCCAGCAGTAACCCAACGCGGATTTGTTCTATCGAGATTCTATGAGCCAAAACATCCAACCGGTGCAACAACGCTTTCGCGTCCTGTAAATCAGAGACCATAGAAACGATCGTTACCAAGCAAGACGGACAATTTTTTCTTGTAATTTTAATTTTTGGCAACGATTCCGACTGAATCGCGCGGGAAAAAATGCTGTCACATAAAAGCTTTGCGGAAATAAAAACAGGAACCAAAGACGCTAAAAATAAAAGAGTGTTTTGGATATAGCCGCATACGGCAATAGAAAACAGCGTAATAAGAGAGCACAACACGGGAAAATAGAGTAAATTTCTTCGCTCCTTTAACAAATATCTTCCGATATGTTGCTTTTCGCCATCCGAGCGTGTCCTTGTTTCCTTCAGTAAATCAACGGCAATTTCACGTTCGGATCTTTTTCTTTTCTTGGCGAGCAAACGAATTTTGGATCGGTACAGGTTTTTTGCCGCGTCGTCCATTTTTGAATAAATTTCATCACGCCTAAGAACGTCCTCCGTTTTGGACAATGATTCAAACATCAAAGAACTGTCATAAGAATAAAGTGTATGCAAGGAACGAAGAATATCGCCCACGCTTTTATTGTTACCTAATACGGTTTTTAATTGAATGAGATGACAGTACTCCATCACAGGGATCAGACAGGAGATCTCGTCATATGACAAATCAAGGCGACGAGATAATTTTTCAAAAAAATCCGTCACCATTTCTTCCGTAATATTAAAGTTGGAAATTTCACAATAGTTTTTAATTTCGTCGTAGATGATCGGAGACCCGCCTTCCGACCTCGGACACTCAGAAAGCTCTTTGCGAACATTCAAAATGTTAAGACAACAGCCACGAATCAGATGTGTGTGTTGATAAATTTCTTTTTTTACGGAGGATTCTTCCGATGCTCCGTTTACTTTATTTTGAAGAATATCGTAATAAAGCCTTCTTACGATACGAGATACTTTTCTTGTACTGCACGTTTTCATAGAATCCTCCAAAAAAATCATTATTTTACAGTTTTTCCGATTGTCTGTTGATTATGCGACTTTTTGAGGATTAAAAGCGTGCGCTTGACATAAAGACCAATTTATAGTATAATAATCTATAATGAACGATTTACTATAAAGGAGCACCCGTATGCCGAAAAGCATTTTCGTCGACCCCAAAGAGGTTCGCAGCAAAGGGGCGATCCATATTGAAGATATTCCGATGAATCAGTACTCCGAATCCATCTCTCAAGCCCGCGTTCAATATACGGACAAGCAGCTGCTCGGGATCTTTCGTGATATGTATCTGATTCGAGTCTTTGAATCGCTTTTATTTGATATAAAAAAATACGGCGAATATCGGGGGATTCCCTTTCACTATGCAGGCCCCTTACACCTATCCCTGGGACAAGAGGCTGCCGCCGTCGGACAGGCATTCCTCCTTTCCGAGGAAGACCTTGTTTTCGGGTCACATCGCAGTCACGGTGAAGTCCTGGCAAAGGGGCTTTCTGCCATCCGCAAGCTTTCAGACGAAAACTTACTCTCCGTAATGACTGAATACGACGGAGGGAATATCCGAGATATTGTCGCGGATGCATCTCTTGATCTTGTCTCACTTGCCGAAGATTTCCTTATTTACGGCACGTTGGCGGAAATTTTGGCACTTCCTACAGGGTTTCAGCGTGGGCTTTCGGGGTCGATGCACGCGTTTTTCCCTCCCTTTGGAATGTATCCGAACAACGCTATCGTAGGCGCATCCGCCCCAATTGCCGTAGGCGCAGCACTTTATAAAAAAGTAAATAAAAAATCGGGGATCGTCGTTTCAAACGTGGGCGACGGTGCTTCGGGGCGCGGTCCCGTTTGGGAAGCGATGAATTTCGCGGCAATGGATCAATACAATACCCTTTGGGAAGAAAAATTCCGCGGCGGACTTCCGATTATCTTCAATTTCTTTAACAACTTCTACGGAATGGGCGGACAAACCGTCGGCGAAACGATGGCATATCAACATTTAGCACGCATCGGAGCGGGGATCTCCCCTACTTCTCTCCACGCCGAACGCGTAGATGGCAGCAACCCATTAGCGGTTATTGACGCGATGAAGCGAAAAATGGCTTTGCTGAAGGAGGGAAAAGGTCCTGCACTTTTAGATGTCGTTACTTATCGTATCTCCCCTCATTCTGCGTCGGATCACGAATCCTACCGCACGAAGGAAGAGGTTCTTACGTGGATCGAACAGGATCCGATTACGGCCTATCACCGTCAATTGGTTTCCGCAGGAATCGCCACCGAAGAACAGATTGACCAAATCGTTACTTCGGTAAATGCAAAGGTTTTCCGTATTTTTAAGCTTTGCGCCGACCCTGCGATTACACCGAGAACTATTGTTGATTCGGACCGTATTATTGAAAAATACATTTATTCAAATGAGAAGATTTCTTCGGTCGGAACCGATCATTGCGATGTGCTGACGAATCGTGAGGAGAACCCTCGTGTTCAAAAAATTGCAAATAAATCCCGTAAACAAACCGAAAATGAAACGGGAATTGAGCTACGCGATGCCATTTTTGAAGCAATTTTTAACAAATTTTACGAGGATTCCGCGCTGATTGCTTACGGAGAGGAAGTACGGGATTGGGGCGGTCCTTACGGTGTTTACGAGGGCCTTACCGAGGCTCTTCCCTATCACAGATTTTTCAATTCTCCGATTTCGGAATCCGCCATCGTTGCAACTTCCGTGGGGTACGCTATGGCAGGTGGGCGGGCCGTCGTGGAGCTACCTTTTTGTGATTTTCTCGGCTGTGCAGGAGATGAGATCTTCAATCAGCTTGCGAAATGGCAATTTATGAGTGCAGGAAAGCTGAAGCTACCCGTCGTCCTGCGCATCGCTATTGGATCTTTGTACGGAACACAACACGCACAGGATTTTACGGCGCTGACGGCCCACGTGCCGGGGCTAAAAGTAATTTTCCCCGCAACACCCTACGATGCAAAGGGACTTCTTACAAGTGCGTTAAGCGGAACGGATCCCGTAATTATGTTTGAATCTCAAGATCTTTACGGCATTGGAGAGCGCTTCGCTCAACAAGGGGTGCCCACTGAGTCTTACGAGCTTCCCATTGGAGTTCCCGACGTAAAGCGACAGGGCAGTGATCTTACGATCCTAACGATTGGTAGCGCGTTATATTCCGCCGTCGATGCGGCTGAACGGCTGGAAGAATACGGAATTTCCACTGAAATCATCGACGCGCGATCCCTTGTCCCCTTCGATTACGAGATCCTGGTTCAGTCTGTAAAAAGACAGGACGACTTCTTTTGGTCGGGAATGAGGTGGAACGTGGGTCCTTCTTGAAAGACATTGCTCAAAACGTAACCGAGCTGGCCTTTGAAAGCTTACATTGCGCTCCCGTTGTGTTTGGGTGCAGAAACTGGATTGCACCCACCAGCGACATCAGTAAAAACTTCTTCCCCGATGTGCAAGGAATCGTAGACGTCATCCACGAACGACTCTTACCCCTTTCCTGCTACACTCCAAAAACAAAAAACGGATTGGACGAAAAAATCCGTCGCTTGAAAAACGGGGTATAACACAATAAATTAAACCGATTTGTGTTGTTACACAAATCGGTTTAATTCTATTAATAATTTTCGTAGAATGCAACGCAGGCCTTGTGCATATGGTAGATGTCCAATTTGCCTGCCAGCTCGTAAGGAGCGTGCATCGAGAGCAGTGCCACACCAATATCTAAAACAAGAATGTTGTGATCTGCGAGGAATTGAGAAACCGTTCCGCCTCCTCCTTGATCGACTTTTCCAAGCTCCGACGTTTGATAAAGAACGTTATTATCGTCAAAGATCTTGAAAATCCTTGCCAAAAGCTCTGCGGGAGCTTCCGAGCATCCACCCTTTCCTCTGGATCCCGTGTATTTTGAAACGGCGACACCGTGATTTACAAGAGCGCTGTTGCGCTTTTCATAAACGGATGGGAAGGTGGGATCAAAAGCCGCATTGACGTCCGCAGACAATGCGCAAGAATTTGCAAATGCTTGCAGCGCATTTTCCGTCCCGCACAATTCCTTCAAAAAGTCAGCAACGTAAGAGCAGCGCAGTCCTGAAATACCCATACTGCCAACCTCTTCCCGATCCGCAAAGACGGCTACGCAGGTCTTTTTCGGAATACCGCGCAGAGAGAGCAATGCGGTCAATTCGGGATATGCACAAATACGATCGTCGTGACCGTAAGCAGAAATCATACTGCGGTCAAAGCCGATATCGCGGGCTTTCTCCGCGGGGACGACGGAAAGATCCGCTGTTTCAAAATCCTCTTCGGTAATTCCATATTTTTCATTGAGGATTCGAAGAATTTCTGTCTTATAGGGTGTTTCTTCTGCCTCCGAATCAGGAATGGAGCCAATAATAACGTTGAGATCCTCTCCTGCGATCTCCTTTTGATCCTTTGCAAGATGGGGCAAAAGATCGGAGATATAAAAAATAGGATCAGAGGGATCGTTTCCGATTTCAATGCGAACCTTTTCCCCGTTTCTCTTGCAGACCAGACCGCAAAGAGCCAAAGGTAACGCAACCCATTGATACTTACGAACGCCGCCGTAATAGTGGGTTTTGAGGAGTGTCAAGCCTCCATCCTCGTACATCGGAACCTGCTTCAAGTCCAAACGGGGACAGTCTACGTGCGCCGCAGTAATATTAAAGCCCTCCGTAACGGGCGAAGATCCAATTACGGCAAAAATCACTGCCCGATCGTGCTGAACAAAATAAATTTTCTCTCCGGGAAGATAGTTTTTTCCGTACTCAAACGGAACGAACCCCGCTTCGGAAGCAATACGAACCGCTTCTTCAACGCAGAAACGTTCAATCTTGCCCTTGTCGAGGAACTGTTTGTAACCCTCGCAATAGTCGTACGCTGCTTGACGATCGTCAGGACAGAGAAGATAACCGTTTTTCTTTTTTTTCATAAGTTCCATAAAGATTCCCACTCCTTAATTAATGCAATTAAATCTCGTTGTAGTTGTTCCACGGTGCAATTCAAAATTATTGCGTCCGAATTGGCTTTATAATAATTATCGTCTTTTTGCGCATTAAAGCGCACTGTTGCGGATTGACGGGAGATGCCGTCACGATCGATTACGCGAATTAAACGATCTTCCTTCGGGGCAAGGATACAGAGGATCTTATCACAGATTTTTTCCGCATTCGCTTCGTGTAGCGCCGCACCGTCCACGGTCACCCTCTGAAATCCCTCTTTTTCCGCTTCTCGAATGCGTCGGGAAACTTCACCCATAATCAGAGGATGAACGATGGAATTCAGGGTATTCGTTGCATCAGACGAAGAAAAGGCAGCGTTTGCCAAGGCTTTTTTGTCGACCGTTCCATTCTTGGCAACCTGCGGACCGAAGGCTTCAATCAATTGAGGTAGTGCTTTTGGATAAATCAAGGGGACGATGGAATCCGTATCAATATGATAGAATCCCATTGTACTTAGAATTTTGCACGCCGTTCCTTTTCCAGCACCGCTGGGTCCGGTAACACCGAGAATAAACATCTTTCTCACACCCGTATCATTTGAAATCCGCAGGATCGAAGTAATCGGTTGTAGACTGCAAGGCCGATTCCGTCGCACTTTTCCGCGTTGATGTAAATTCGTTTTACCTGTTTATCATCTAAAACCCGAAGTGTTTCAAACAGTTTTTCCCCTTGAGCCCTTGCATCTCCCCTACGACCGTAGGAAAGAATGACGCTTGTATCATAAAAGTGCTCCTCACCGTCAAAACACATCACGGCGTAGGGCTCTGTAATGCATTGTGACTTAATGTACCTTGCCGCAGATTCCGCATCGCCCAACAAACCAATGGTCTCGGCATTAGGGGCATAGTGCTTGTGTGCAAGTCCGGGAGATAAAACTACTTCATTCTTCTGTAACTCTTCCTCTACACCGCGAGCAATCAACAACGAGGGCAAAACCTCTCGGAGCTGCTGCGGAGTAATAAACCCGGGACGCAAGAGAACGGGGTTATCGTCCAACAACGACACCACGGTAGACTCCAAGCCACAAGCACAGGGCCCGCCGTCCACGACACCGGAAATGCGATCCTCAAAATCGTGCAAAACGT
Organism: Clostridia bacterium; assembly: GCA_017623895.1. Lineage (GTDB taxonomy): Bacteria > Bacillota > Clostridia > Oscillospirales > UBA644 > RGIG995. Next base: position 1,216 of record JAGAOB010000020.1, on the reverse strand, counting down.
GCTGTGCAGTAGTCCCGCTAGGCTTTCCTGACACGTTTGCAGAGGGAGCCGCAATGGGACAATTTGCATAGCGAATCAGCTTTTGTGCAATAGGGTGCGCAGGAAAACGAAGTGCGACAGACTCGAGACCCGCACTGACGATGCTTGGTATCATCTTCTTTTTAGGAAGAATCATCGTCAACGGGCCGGGCCAAAAGCGCTCTGCTAACCGATATGCCCATTGGTTTGGATATGCATAGGTCTCAATATCCTTTAAATCTGCGATATGAACGATCAAAGGGTTGTCCGCAGGTCTTCCCTTTGCACGAAAAATCGAGGCAACCGCGGCTTCATCTAAGGCGTTTGCTCCAAGACCGTAAACCGTTTCCGTGGGAATTGCAACTAAGTTCCCTTGGCGGAGCTGCTCTGCGGCGGTCCGAAGATCTTGTTCGGAATCATTCCAAATCATATCTTACTTCCTTTTAATAAATCGTCAGTAAATAAATTAGTTGGTAAACCTCCAACAGAATAAAGACGTATAAGAATGGGCTTGAAAAAAGGATTTTCATTTTTTGTGCCATTCGAAGATCAGACTTTGGAAGATTGGGACGCTTGACGCCGTATATTATTAGTCCCGCAACCATAAGACCGATCATCAGGGTGGAAAACAGGGCCGACCAGATGATCACGCATAGATCTGCAAACTCTCCGCCATTTTGCAGAATCAAGCACTGAACGACACTGTTGAAATTAAAAATAAAATGCGAAATTACGGCAATCCAGATCGTATTAAAGCGCAACGTAAAATAGGTAAGGACGAGGCCAACTGCAAAAGCAAAGGGAATCTGGATCCAAGTGCCGTGCATAAAGGCAAAGAAAAACCCACTGAAAAACAACGTAAACAACGTTCCAAGTCGCTTTGTTGCGCTGACTCCGATTCCTCGCATAAGAATTTCTTCCAAAAATGCGGGGAGAATGGCAAAAATCAAAACGAATAGCGGCACTAACCAAATATTGGAGGGATATGCTGTCTCACTCTCCAGCATAGCATTGTACGTATCCTCCATACCAAAAAAAGAAAACAAACTTAAAAGTATGATGTTTCCTGCAATTGATGCAACGTTTCCAACAATTACCGTAGATCCAACGCCGAAGCAGATCTGCAGAAACTCAGGTTGTTGAGACGGAACGATCCGGGTATATTTTTTCCCGGTAATGAAAAAATAAAAGCATACGG
>JAGAOB010000001.1 GCA_017623895.1 Clostridia bacterium | reverse complement strand
TGGAGCCTTTTATCAAGGAGTGCAAGGAAAGCGTTTGGAAATACAAAGGAATGTGGGAGGAATTCTCCGATACCGTCGGCTATTGGGCGGATATGAAGGATCCCTACGTCACCTACGATAACGACTTTATCGAATCCGAGTGGTGGGCGCTGAAGCAAATTTGGGAAAAGGGCCTTTTGTACAAGGGCTTCAAGATCGTTCCCTACTGCCCCCGCTGCGAGACGCCCTTGTCCAGCCACGAGGTTGCGCAAGGATATAAAACCGTCAAGGAACGCTCTGCCGTCGTTCGCTTCAAGGCGGTTGGCGAGGACGCTTATTTTCTTGCGTGGACAACGACGCCCTGGACGTTGCCCTCCAACGTAGCGCTGTGCGTCAATCCCGAAGACACCTACTGCAAGGTAAAGGCCGCCGACGGATACACCTATTATATGGCACAAGCCTTATTGGATTCGGTGTTGGGCAAGCTTTCCGAAGAGGGATCCGCGGCGTACGAGGTACTCGAAACCTATGTGGGCAAGGATTTGGAATACAAGGAATACGAGCCTCTCTTTGCCTGTGCCGCCACCGTTGCGGAAAAGCAGAAAAAGAAGGGTCATTATATCACCTGTGACAGCTACGTCACGATGGCAGACGGTACGGGAATCGTTCACATTGCCCCTGCCTTCGGGGAAGACGACGCCAAGGTGGGACGGAAATACGACCTGCCTTTCGTTCAGTTCGTGGACGGTGCGGGCAATATGACCGAAGAAACGCCTTACGCAGGAAAATTCGTCAAGGATGCAGATCCTCTGGTCCTGGTTGACCTGGACAAGGAAGGCAAGCTCTTTGACGCACCGAAATTTGAACACGAATATCCCTTCTGCTGGCGCTGTGACACGCCGCTGATCTATTACGCACGGGAATCCTGGTTCATCAAGATGACCGCCGTCAAGGACGATCTGTTGCGAAACAACGCCACCATCAATTGGATGCCCGAAAACATCGGAACGGGACGCTTCGGCGATTGGCTGAAGAACGTTCAGGATTGGGGAATCAGCCGAAACCGTTATTGGGGAACGCCCTTAAACATCTGGCAGTGCGAATGCGGGCATCAGCACGCCGTCGGCTCTATTGAGGAGTTGCGCTCTATGTCCGACAACTGTCCCGAATCCGTAGAGCTGCACCGCCCCTACATTGACGCGGTAACCATTCAATGTCCCCATTGCGGCAAGCAAATGCATCGAGTCCCCGAGGTCATTGACTGTTGGTTTGACTCGGGTGCAATGCCCTTTGCCCAATGGCATTATCCCTTTGAAAACAAGGACGTTTTTGAAAAGACCTTCCCTGCCGACTTCATCAGTGAGGGGGTCGATCAAACCCGCGGCTGGTTCTATTCCCTGCTTGCGATCTCTACCCTCTTGTTCAATAAAGCGCCTTATAAAAACGTTATCGTTCTCGGTCACGTGCAGGACGCCGACGGACAGAAGATGTCCAAGTCCAAGGGGAACGCGGTCGATCCCTTTGACGCGCTGAATCAGCACGGAGCCGATGCGATCCGTTGGTACTTCTATTCCAACTCCGCACCCTGGCTTCCCAACCGCTTCCATCACGCCGCAGTGACCGAGGGACAGCGGAAATTTATGGGAACGCTGTGGAACACCTACGCATTCTTTGTTCTTTACGCCAACATCGACGGCTTTGACGCGACGAAATACACCTTGGACTACGACAAGCTGAGCGTTATGGACAAGTGGATGATCTCCAAGCTGAATACCTTGATCAAGACCGTCGACGACTATATGGACCATTATAAGATCACCGAGGTTTCCCGCGTAATGCAATCCTTCGTGGACGATATGAGCAACTGGTACGTCCGTCGGTCGCGGGAACGGTTCTGGGCAAAGGGGATGGAGCAAGACAAGATCAATGCGTATATGACGCTGTATACCGTTCTTGTTACCTTCTGCAAGCTGGCAGCCCCCCTGGTTCCCTTCATTACCGAGGATATCTATCAGAATCTGGTCCGCAACATTGATAAAAACGCACCCGAAAGCGTGCATCTGTGTGATTATCCCACAGCAAACGAGGCGTGGATTAACCCTGATATGGAAGCGGAAATGGACGTGGTGCTTCAGGTGGTTACCTTGGGCAGAAACTGCCGCAACGCCGCGAACATCAAAAATCGCCAACCCATTGCAGCAATGCACGTCAAGGCAGAACGGCCCTTGGAGGAAGAATACAAGGCCATCGTTGCCGACGAATTGAACGTGAAGGAAGTCAAGCTTGCGGAAAGCGTCAAGCAATTCCTTTCCTATTCCTTCAAGCCCCAGCTGAAGACGGTCGGACCAAAGTACGGAAAATATCTCAACGCAATCCGCACGGCACTGACCGAATTAAACGGCTCTGCCGCAATGGATGAATTGGACGCCACGGGCCTGCTGAAGCTGAACCTTGAGGGTACGGACATTATCCTGACCGAAGACGATCTTCTCATCGAATCCGCACAAACCGCGGGATACGAGTCCTGCACCGGCAACGGAGTTACCGTGGTATTGGATACTACGCTGACCCCCGAATTGATCGAAGAAGGCTTCGTACGGGAAATCATCAGCAAGATCCAGACGATGCGGAAGGAATCGGGCTTTGAGGTAACCGACCATATTACGGTTTATGCCTATGGAAACGAGAAGGTCGCACAGATCTTCCGAAGCAATGAGGCGCTCATCAAATCCGAGGTCTTGGCCGAAACCGTGGAATACACGAATCCCTCCGAGGCGGAACACGCAAAAGCGTGGAACATCAACGGAGAAAAGGTCACCCTCGGCGTAAAAGTAATCTGAACACGATTCTCCCACGGTCTTTGATCGTGGGAGAATTTACAAAAAAGGAGCCGAAAAATGCCAAAATCAAGAAATCAGAAATTAAAGATTCCCTATCTGATCGAAATTCTTCGCAATAAAACCGATGAAGAGCACGGATTGAATACGGGAGAACTGATTCGGGAATTGGAACGGTACGATATTGCCGCAGAGCGTAAAAGCGTCTACGACGATATTCGCCTGCTGCAGGATTGCTTGGGGATGGCAGTGGAGCACGACAAATCCCACGGCTACCGCTTGACGGAGCGGGAATTTGATCTTCCCGAGCTGAAGATGCTGGTCGATGCCGTTCAATCCTGTCGGTTTATTTCCACGTCAAAAAGCGACGAGTTGATTCAAAAGCTTAAGGGATTAACCAGCGAGCACCACGCACGGGAGCTCCAGCGTCAGGTGACGGTAAAAAATCGCATTAAATCAATGAACAACACCACCATTTACTCCATCGACACCATCCACTGCGCCATTCTCCACGATAAGCAGATTTCATTTCAATATTGGGGATGGACGGCAAAAAAGGAGCAGATTCCCCGTCACGAGGGAAAGAAATATTGCGTTTCTCCCTGGATGCTTTTGTGGGATGACGAATACTATTATCTGATTGCCTTCGATGAGGCAAGCAAGGAAATCCGCCATTATCGGGTAGACCGTATGCGATCGGTGGAGGAACGGAGCGAAAAACGAAACGGGCGGGAAGAATTTTCCAAGATCGACGTTGCGGAATACTCCTCGGGCGTTTTCGGAATGTTTGGTGGAAACACCACCCACGTGACCTTTTCCTGCACATCCTCGATGGCAGACGTAGTTTTAGACCGATTCGGCAAGGACGTGATGCTGGTTCCTGAGGGTGACGGATTCAAATTTCACGCAGATATTAACGTGTCGCCCCAATTCTTCGGTTGGGTGGCGTCCTTTGGAGATGAGATCAAGATCCTCTCCCCCGCCGATACCGCGGCACAATTCAAGGCACATTTGTCCGAGGCGCTGAAGCAATACGAATAAAAAGAAAAAGCCCGAATCCTTCGGGCTTTTCTTTATAACTCAAAAACGTATTTTTTTCCACAGGAGTTGCAGTGGGTGACAATTTTTCCATCCTCCGAAAGATCCTCCCGTTCTTCGGGGGGTAACGAAGAAACAAAGCGCATCAATGCCCCGCGGGAGCAGGTACACCCGAAGCGAAGGGGCGTGCTTTCCAGGAATTCAAAGCCGTCGGGAAGGATTTCCAGAGGGAGCTTTTCCCACGCCTCGGTACAGATCTCCGAAAGCGCGCAGGACACCCCAGGTAATTGCTCGGCGACGATACAATAGTAGACTCCATTCTTCTCGAATACGCGGCAGGCGGCAGAAATCTGCAAGGATTGGGAAAAGTAGTTCCGAACCAATTCGTCCAGGTCAGATCCGCAAACCATTCCGGTATAATTTCCCCTCAAATGCAGTTGTAGCGTGACCTCCAACGTTCCCTCCATTCCGTCGGCGGGGCTCTCCTTGAGGCCACGAATCATTCCGTCTTTTTCTGCGGTTGCAGAAAAAACGCCTACCGACGGAAGAGACAAGCGGGCAGTAATCGAGGCGCGCTCATCCTTTTGCAGAGCAGCAATACAGCAGGCAAAGGCCTCCAGCCTACCCAAAACAGAGACGTCCTCCCCGTGCAGGTGATTCAGCGTTGCGGATCGAGTGACGGCGTCGGCAAGAGAAATGCAGAAAATTCGGGCGTTTTGCGCCATATACTTGGATACTTGTTCGGTCATAAAGGTCTCCTAACGATAATGATTTTTCGGCCCCGATACGGAATCGTCCTGACGGAAGAAAATCCGACGGCTTGAAGATAGGCTCGCAGCTCTCCCCCATCGTACCACCGCTCCCAGATTTCCTCCTCGGCACGGGTATAACCGACGTCGCCTGGGCGAAAGACGGTAAGCCGCTGACAGGCGTAGGTTCCATCGAAGGATTTCTGAAGAATCAGCGTAGAACCGTCTTCTTCATCAATTTGCGGTGTTGTATCGGAAAACAGCACCTTGTCCTTCAGATCAAAAATAAAGTAGCCCCCGGGCTCGGTAAAGTTGTAAATGCAACGAAAAAATCCTTTCACCTGCCGTTTGTCCAACAAATGATTGACCGTGTCCATCGTCGAAAATACCGCGTGATACGCGCCGTAAAGATCGATTTCAGGCAACGTTTGACACATCAGGTGGGGGGTATAGCCTGCCCCGGACAGCTTTTCAAAGGCAGTATCCAGCATTTCGGGGGAAGCGTCCACGCCGCTGCAATCAAAGCCCCGCTGGAATAATTCCAACATCAGCGTCCCCGTCCCGCAGCCGCAATCCAGGGCGAGAGGGGCGTTTGGAAGCTCCAGATGAGGAAGAATACGGGCAAGATAGTCCTTGTAATCAAAGCCCGAATTGAATCGGTCGTAATCTTTGGCAATGGCGTCGTAGTCCATAGAAGCCTCCAAATCAATCAAAATGTTACAGTTTTTTCATAAAACGGTCTTTTCATTCGCAGTCGAATATGTTATAATAAAGGTATACACAACCGTCGGGAGTCCTGAATATGAAAATATCCTTTCAACTGCGCTTCGGCGCGCTTTTGTTCGCCCTCGTATTCTTCTTGGGCAGCGTTTCCCTGTTTGCAGAAACGGGAACGCCCGTTTCCGAAGAAACCCCCGAAATCGGGGCGGAATACGCGGTGATTTTCAATGCGGACGATGCAGGAGAAATTTTATACGGAAAAAACGAAACAGAGCAAGTATACTGCGGTTTTTTGCCGCGTGTTATGACCTGTCTGATCTTGGCACAAGGTGCAAACCTTGACGAGACGGTAACCGTAACCAGAGGGATGCTGGTCAACACGCCTCAAATTTCCACGGCACAGCTAACGGCGGGGGACGTGCTCTCCTACCGAGACCTGATTACCTGCATTTGCGTAGTAAATTCCCAAGAAGCCGCGGTTACTGCTGCCACTGCATTTGCAGGGGATCTGAAAACCTTCGTTCAAATGATGAATGAAAAAGCGGCGGAATTGGGCGCAACCGATACGGTATTTACCAACGTGACGGGAAACTTCGTTTCCAATACCAAGCAGATCACCACGCCGACGGACTGTGCGAAGATTATCAGCGCCGCGTTACAGTATGAAATAATCGCACAGGCGGCAACGCTTCGTACTGCGAAAATTACCGTAAACGGAAAAGCAAAGAATCTTTACACCCGAAATATGCTCATCGAGCCTACCGCAGCTCCTTACAACTCCGCGGCGAAGGGACTGTTCATTTATTCCCAAAGCGCCGCAAACACAGCCATTGCTACCTGCCGAAAGGATTCGGATAAGAATATCATTTCTTTGGCGATCACTACGAAAGGGCTGGAGGGCGTTTATAAGGATGCGGGAGCTCTTTTGAAATATTCCCGAAATCGCTATATTTCCCGTACGCTTTTGACCAAAGGAAGTGCGGTGGAAGAAATAACGGTGAAAAACGGCAAGGGCGTGGATTACGTCATTCTTACCCCTGCAAACGACGTCATCGCGATGATCCCGAAGATCTACGGCGACGAAAAGGCAACCTTAACCTTCGACCTCCCCGAATCGGTGGAGGCGCCCGTGGAAAAGGGCTCGGTTTTGGGCACGGCAACGGTCTACTGCGGAGGGAAAGAATACGGAACGGTAGAGCTGAAGGCACAGTCTTCGGTGGAGCTGGATTATTTTGAACTGTATTCCTCCAAGCTGATGAGGTTTTTTTCCAATCCCGTCCTGTGGATCATTCTCGGCGGACTTCTGTTCCTCGTGGCAGGATATATTTTCCTTGCCTATCGGATGAACAATCCGAAGAAAAAGAAATCCACCCGTACGACGGGAAGCCGAATCCGAATGACGGCATCCAAAGATGATGATGAAGAAGACTCAAGAACTCCGCACCGCAATGGGTGCGGAGTTCTTATATCTCTTCTTCTTTATTTTGAGCGTCGGGAAATCCTTCCCGCCGCAATTGTGCCAGCACCTGTCCGATGCAGGAATGCAGGGAACGGTTATTTGTAACCCAAACGTCGGCAACCGACTCGTAAAGGGGAATCCGCCGGCGTGCGATGGGGTAGATACGATTGGGGTCATCGTAAAAAACGGGGCGCTTGTCGGTGTTCAGCGTCGTGAGAATGGAGCGGGGATGACGGACGACGTAAAGCACCTTTTCCTTGCGAAGCAACTCTACGTTTTCGTTTCGCTCCACGATTCCGCCTCCCGTAGCGACAACGCAACAGTCCAAATTCTCATTGACCCATTTCAATGCGGCGGTTTCTTTCTCGCGAAACCCGTTTTCGTCGGTATGGAACAGTTGGGAGATGGTCGCCCCTTCCCGCTGGGTAATCAAGCGGTCCAGATCCACGAAGCGAAGCTGAAGCCGTCGTGCAACGATTCTCCCTACCGTGGTCTTTCCTGCGCCGGGAAGCCCCACGAGATACAGATTTGCCATGGGCGCCTCCTTATCCTATGATATACATATAGTATACAATAAAAACGGTAAAATGTCAAGCATAAAACAAGACCCCCCGTCGGTTGGCGGGGAGTCTTTTATTTTGGATCGAGAAGAATTATTCTTCGTCCTTGGGTTCTTCAGAAGCGGTTTGCTCGGTTGCGGCTTCTTCGGAAGCGGCAGGGGCTTCTTCCACGGGAGCAGCCACGGATTCTTCCGCTACGGCTTCTGCGGGCTTCTTCAGCATAAGAACCAGAAGAACGGCGCAGACCACGATAACGACCGAGGCAACAACGATGAGGATCCACCAGGGGAATTCATCTTTATTGGTATTGTTGTTTTGGTTGTTATTGTTTTGATTGTTCGTGTTTTGATTGTTTTGATTATTTTGATTGTTGTTTTGGTTGTTATTGTCGTTCTGATTGCTGTTTTGATCCTGATTGGTATCAACCACGTCCGAGGTTTGATTGCCCTCGTCGGAATCGGTAGAAGTGTCCGAAGGAATGACGACTTCACCGGCGCCTTCTCTATAAGGAGTACGGAATCCAACTTCCTTACTGGGATCGGATTCTCCCGCAGCCGTGACGGTGGTGACGGTCAATCTGCCGATCAGGTCGAAGGGAAGCCCCTGCATCGTATACTCCGTTCCGGTAACAGGAGCATCGTTCATCTTTTGGGTTTCGCCCGTCTTATCGTTCTTTACATAGAAGTTATACCCCAGAATACCCTCAACGGTAGCGGGGGTCCAGGTCACCTTGATGTCAGAAACGTCGTTGCTGACTTTGTTTGCGGTAATATTCGTGGGAGGAACGCCTCTGGGGTTCCCGATGGGGAGAGAGGATTCCTTATAAGTAATGAGGGGGAATACCGCAAGATCGACGCGCTTCGACGCTCTTTTTCCGTCAGCGGAGGTTACGCAAAGGCGGACACGATCTCCCTTATTTACCTTCAAAGAAGGAATAGAGATTTCGAAAGGACTTTCGGCAGGTGCATTTTCGGCATACAAGGTTGCATCCTCCATAGAACCGCTGGTAGGATACACGATTTTATCGTTTACCCAAACAGTCACGCGGCTACCCGCATTCTTTTTGGCAGAATTCGAGCTGAGAGGAAGAACCACGGAAACGTCGTAAGAAATCGTTCCCGATGCAGGAACAACGTAAGTAACAGCGGCGCCCGTCGTATTTCCGGGGAAGAGCGATTTCCCGGAAACGGCACAACCGGTATAATTCGTATTGGAATACTCAGACAGTGCGTTGGGAACGAAGGATTTCGCCAGACCAACGACCATACCGTTCTGCTTGGTTTTAATGAAAGCTCCCATCGGAACGAAGGTTTTGCCGTCTTCATCCAAATATTCATAGGTCCAAACGTCATCTACGAAAAATCCGGTAAGAGAATCGTAAGTACCGGAGTTCACGTTAAGCTCGTACCTGCTGGTGATGTAGTTTTCAATGTCTTTTTCGGCAGCATCCTGATAGCTATACTCTTTTTCTACGTAGTCCTTCTCCTCGGCAAAGGCGTTGAGAGAAAAACCGACGAAGCAGGACAGCATCATAACGAGTGCCATAAGAAGCGCGGATACTTTCTTCATAAGGGTTCTCCTTTTCTGTGGAAATATTAGTGACTACATTATAAACTATTTTTAGTAGTTTGTCAAGAGAATTTTCAAGAAAATTGTGACGCAAAGTCGGTTTTTTTCTTGTGTTTTCTCTGTTTCTTGAAGGTTCTTTCGAAGCGTTGTGCAATTACCACAAATTTCAAGTCGACATTTTGTGCAACCAACACAAGACGAAACTTGCTTGATGCAAGAGGTTATTTTGCGTATTTGCGAACGATGTCCTGCATTTCGTCGAACCGTGCTTCCATTTCCGTGACCAGCTTCATTTGGGTGTGAGCGCGGTCGAGATTATGCTCGGGATAATCTGCGTGAAAGTAGATATCGCCGTCGATATAGTCCAGAAGGAAGCGGCTTCCGCACTCCAACGTCATAATGATACAACCCCAAACCATACTTTCCAGCTCCGCCTCGGTAAAGAATCCGTCGGCGCCGCCGATAAAGCCCTTGGCAAAGGCTTCGAATTTGTCCATACAAAAATGAACCTTGGACAGATCCTTTTCGTCCTCTGCCGCAGAATTGGCGCAAAACCGAATCGCATCACCAAAGTCGTAAGCGGCAAGGCCGGGCATAATGGTATCGAGATCAATGACGCAAAGCGGCTTTTTGGTCGATTCGTCAATGAGAATATTATTGAATTTTGTATCGTTGTGAGTGACGCGCAGGGGCAATTCTCCCCCGTCGATCTGGTCCACCAGGCGGTGTGCCGTTGCGATGCGGGCACGGAAAAATTCCACTTCCTCCGTAACGTTGCAGAGGCGCCCCGAGGCGTTGCGTCGGATCCCCTCCTCCAAGTTCACGTAGCGTTGTCTGGTATTATGGAAATCCACGATGGTTTCGTTCAGCGTCGATCCATCGTAATCGGAAAGAAGCTTTTGAAAATTCCCGAAGGCCTGCCCCGCATCGGTAAGGATCTGCAGATCGTCGGCAATATTATAGGACAGAGCACCCTCAACAAAATCGTAGACCCGCCAGCATTTCCCCTCGCTGTCGATCCAATATCCCTTTCCCTCGTTTCCTCCGTAGAAATGGAGGACCTCCCGCTGAGGATCTCCTCCGCTTTCGGAAATCTTCTTGCGGAGATGGTCGGTGACCGAAAAGATATTTTCCATCACCTGATCTACGTTGGGAAAGACGTAAGTATTGATGGCCTGTACGGCATAGCTTTTTCCCGAAATCTGCACGTTGTAGGTCTGATTGATGTGTCCCGTTCGGATGTAGCGGATCGCCTGAACGGTACCGCGGATGCCGAAGCGAGCCAAAACCTGTGCCAATTTCTTTTCCAAAATGAGTTCCCCCTCTTTTTATTCCGTATTTGTCGTATCGTGAAAATCCCCTTCCTCATTGGGGTGGGAAGATGAGCCGAAAAGGATGATATTTTTTCCGTAGCGGTTGCGAAGATGGTCCATTGCAAGCTCCACCTGCTCTTGCTTTTGCGTTTGCTGCTCTTGGTCAGACGGCACGAGAGAATACTGCAACGGGAATCCGTCCTCGTCGGAAAGGTCGCTGACCGTAACGGTCAACGCACGAATGGGAGACGAGCCGATTCTCCAATGAGATTCCAGAAGCTCCATAGAAACCTCGGCAATCTCCTTTGCAAGATGGGTGGGACGGTCCAATCTCTTTTGCCTTTGCACCGTGGTAAGCATCGAATCCTTCACCGAAATCTGTACGGTGCGTCCCTTTTTTCTCTCCTTACGCAATCGCGATGCAACGGAATCGGAGAGCGCAAGAAGGTTGGAATAGATCTCCGACCGCTCCGTCAGGTCCTTGGGATACGTAGTTCCGTTCCCTACGGACTTAACGGGCTCACGCTCCGACCGAACGGGAGAATCCTCTAAGCCGCGGGCGTACAGAGAAAGAGTCAGCCCTGCCTTTCCGAAGCGACGCTCCAAAAAATCGGGATCTGCGGCGGCAAGGTTTCCGATGGTACGAAATCCGAGATTTTCCAACGCAACCCGCATTTTTCGCCCCACGCCGAACAGATCCCCCACAGGAAGATTCCAGACGATATCGGGAACATCCTCGGGAAGAATGACGGTGGTGGCATCGGGCTTTTTATAATCACTGCCCAATTTGGCAAAGATCTTGTTAAAGGAAACGCCGACGGAAATGGTAACGCCGATCTTTTCACGAACTTCCTTCCGCAGACGGTCGGCAATGGTCTTTCCGTCCCCGAAAAGCCGTTGGCTTCCCGTGACGTCCAGCCAGGATTCGTCGATACTGAAGGGTTCCACAAGATCGGTATAATTCCGATAGATGGCGTTGATACGACGACTGACCTCCTCGTACTTTTCGTGGTGAGGCGGCAAAAGCAACAGATTCGGGCATTTTCGCTGTGCCTGCCAGATGGTCTCCGCCGTCTGCACCCCCATCGCCTTGGCTTTTTCGTTCTTGGCAAGAATGATTCCGTGGCGCTTGGAGGGGTCTCCCGCCACCGCCATAGGAACACAGCGATATTCGGGGTGGTCGATGGATTCCACCGACGCAAAGAAATTATTGCAATCGCAATGCAAGATAACCCGATCCACGGTCAGGTCTCCTCATTGGCTCTCTCGTCGAAAGTAAAGCGGCCAGAAAGCGCTTTTTCCAAAGCGGTCTGCAGAGATGGATCGTATTCTGAAACGGAAACGAATTTCCAACCGCCGTCGTATACTGCTGTAATCACGCTTCCGTTCGCGTAAAAGGGATCGTTATATCCCTGCCGCGTCACGGAAAGGGTTACGGTGACGGTAAACGATCCGTCCTCCTTGCGGACGGACAGATCCGAAAATCCGTTCAGATAGGTATTGTCCTTTTCCCGTAGCGCCGAAACCCTTTGGGTCCACACATCACGGAAGGACTCCCCGGAGGTAAGGGGGGAATCATCCTCGGCGGAGACGCAATAAATCCGATCAAAGGCCTCGTCGTACCGCTGCTGCTTCACGTCCTTCAAAAAATCGGAGGCAGCACAGCGAAGACGGAAGCATTCAAAGGAAAAGGAGGTGTTGTCCCGAGGGATAAAAAACACCGTGACGGCAATCAAAAGGCCTACGGCAAGACAGGCGGCAATGCCGATCAAAATCGTTTTCAGAGATTTTTTCATAAAACTCCTCGCAGCTAAAACAAGATCGCCGATGCGACTGTATTTTTATCAGTATACCATTTAATTTCTTAAATTGCAAGCACTTTAATGTTTTTTTAAGAAAAAAGCCCTAATCTTCGGTTTATGACATTTCTGAAACAATCGTTGACTTTCGAGGGAAAATATGATATAATTGGTTCAATTCCAAGAAAAAGCGAAGTGAAATATTCCGTGGGCGACCACCCTCGAAGTAGTCTGTCAGACTCGGAAACAGAATATTGTGCATACCACATAGGACGGTTTTAATCCAAAAGCGTCTTATGTGTTTTTTTGCTTTTTTCAGAAAAAATATCAAACAAAGATAGGAGTTTCATCCAAAATGCCCGACCCGTACCCTCAGATAACCATCTCGATTCTTTTACTTTTACTTAACGCCCTTTTTACCCTGGGCGGGGAATCCGTCAAGACCCTGAATAAAGCTCTTCTGAACCGCAAAGCGGAGGAAGGGAACGATACGGCTCGGCGAATCGTCTCCGTATTAGAAAAGCCCGGATATCTGTTTCGCGCCGCGCTGTGCATCGGACGCGTGCTGTGCAAGCTGGGAGCGATGGCACTGATTCTGTTTGCCTTTTCGGAGCCCTTGACCGCCGCGTGGGAGCATCTCCCCTTTGCCGGGCCTTTGGCATCCACGGTTTTGATCCTCGCGACAGCGGTGATCTTCGTTCTGTTCGGAGAACTGCTTCCCATTCGCGTAGCAGAACAGAAAGCCGACGGCATCATTTACCGCATCTGGCATCTTCTGCGCTTTTTTGCCTTCCTGTATTATCCCATTGCCTTCCCCGTCAATCTCCTTTCCACTCTGCTGATCCAGATGTTCGGATTGAAGCAGGAGGCCGACGAAGCCCTCTCCAAGGAAGAAATTCAGACCTTGGTGGAGGAAAGCAGCGATAGCGGCCTTTTGGAGGAACACGAACGGGATATGCTGGAGGGAATCTTTGATTTCAACGAGAAGACCGCGGATCAGGTTATGACCCCCAGAACGGAGGTCTTTTTGATCGACGCGAACGCTCCTCTGTCCGAATATCTGGAGGAAATGCTCAACGAAAAGTACTCTCGCATCCCCGTTTATCGGGATAAGATCGACAACATCGTCGGCATTTTGTATCTGAAGGACTTTCTGTGCGAGGCCTATCGGGTGGGATTTGAAAACGTAGACATCACCCGTTGTATGCACGACGTGTATTTCGTTCCCGAACGCAAGCGGCTGGACGATCTTTACCGCGAGCTGCAGGAATCCAAGAATCATATGGCGGTTTTGATCGACGAATACGGCGGATTTTCGGGCATCGTCACCATTGAAGACCTGATCGAAGAGGTTATGGGTGACATCGACGACGAATACGACGAGGAAGAGGAGGAAATCCGCTCCGAGGACGACGGCTCTTTCTTGGCGGAAGGATCTGCAACCATCGCGGAAATCAATGAACGCCTCGGTCTGTCACTGGACGAGAACACCGAGGACTACGATACCGTGGGCGGATTGATTATCAAGCTTTTGGGATATATTCCCGAAGAAACCGAGGATCTTTCTTTGGAATACGAGGGATGCTCCTTCAAGGTTGAAAAGATTGCAGATCGCCGCATCGAAACCGTACGCATTACCAAGCTGGAAGAAGCAGAAGAAAACGAATAACCACACGGAAAATCAAAACGAAGGATCCGCCGAGCACAGTCGGATCCTTTTTTGGAGGAATAACGGAGAAAAAGACGGCATAAATTGGAATATCAGCCGAAACTCTCAAAAAAATGAGGTGCCGTTATGAATTTGGAAAACAACAACCTTCAGCTTTTGTCCATTGCCCCCGACCGAAGCGGCGAGACGGGGGCGGAATGCGAGATCATCCTGCCGGACTACTGTCCAAACATTCTTCGCATTTTGCAAACCACCGCTCATCCTACGTTACATTCCGCGGTCCGCACCGCAGACCGACTGACGGTGGAAGGAAGCGTGGAGTACCGTATTTTGTATCTTCCCGAAGACGGATGCGGGATCAAATCCGTATCACAACAAGCACATTTTTCCTGCACGTTGGATCTGGATTGCGATGGTAATGCGGATTTTTCCGTCCATCTCACGACGAAAAACTGTGTAGCACGGGCATTAAATCCCCAAAAGATATACGCCCGCTGTTCCGTTCTGATTCACGTAAAAATCGATCAGACAAAGACCGTTTGCATCCCCGTACTGCCTGCAGAATGTGAGACGAAGACCTGTAAAAAGAAAGCGGCAAGGCTTCTTTGCTCCGCCAAAAAGCCCCTGCGGATCTCCGACGAGTTTGAGATGGATTCGGGAAAGGTTGCCTCTTCCATCCTGCAAACGAAGGTCACCTTCAAGGAAACGGAGCAAAAGATCCTGACCGACAAGCTGATCGTAAAGGCAGATATGATCTTCGACCTGCTTTGCGGAGCAGACGACGATTCCGTATTCCCCGTTCGGAAAATTTTCCCCATTTCCCAGATTTTGGATTTGCAGGGGATTCATTCCGAAGCCGTATGCCGTACGGAATTTGAACTGATCTCCTCCAATTTGTTGGTCAAAGACGAAGCCACCGACGGCTCTCAAATCGTGACCTACGACGTAGAGATCAACGTTTCCGGATGTGCCTACGAAGAAATTTTGGCAGAGTGGACGGAGGATGCTTATTCCGTAAAAAAATCCGTGGAATGTACCAGGGAAGCACGAACGATAGAGCGCTTTGTTTCCATTGAGGAATCGGGATCAATCCGAGAGACCGCAGAGGTGGGAACCTGCACGGGTATTTTGTGGGCAGACATCACGCCGGAATTGCGGGGCACTTATTATCGAAAGGACGAAGACAAATTGGTGTGTGAGGGCGTGTGGGACTGTCGGTTTATCATCACCGACGCCGACGGAACGCCCTGTGCCGCCGTACGGGAAATCCCCTTTTCCTTGGAGCGACCCGGCAACGGCAATGCGCAACCGATACGAAACGATACGACCTTGATTTTGACCGATCTTTCCTGGTCTCTGACCGACGCCGCCCACGTTGAAATCCGCGGAACGTACCGTTGGAGCGGAGTCTTGTTCGGTCGGGAAACAGGAGACGCCGTTACCTGTGTGACCGAAAAATCCGACCGTCCCCGCAGCACCGACGCGGTGATTCTCTATTACGGAGAGAAGGGCGAGTCCGCTTGGAACATTGCAAAGGAGCACGCCTGCCCCTACGGAGAATTTCTCCGCACCAACAACCTGGAGTGCGATGAATTGGACCAAGACAAAATGCTTATGATTCTTTGCTACTGACAGCAGGTTTGCGGCCCTTCCCCAGGGAAGGGTCGCATTTTTTTTGGAAAAATTCAGAAAAAATTCAGAATTGCATCTTTACAATCGGGGTATATTATGTTATAATATACAAGATGCCGAAAATCGGTTGACGGACGACTCCGACCCCAACTGGTTTTTTGGTGAATAATTTTAATTGCCGCAGCAAAGCGGCGTAGGAGGAAGCGTTATGCTGAAAGAAACCAAGACCCAAATCATTGAAGCGAACCGCAGAAGCGATGCCGACACGGGTTCTCCCGAAGTTCAGGTCGCAATTCTGACCACTCGCATCAAAGACCTCACCGAGCACCTGAAGGCAAATCCCAAGGATTTCCATTCCCGTCGCGGACTTCAGAAGATGGTCGGTCAGCGGAGAAATATGTTGAACTATCTGAAAAAGAAGGACATTACCCGCTACCGTGCAATCATTGAAAAGCTCGGCTTGAGAAAGTAATTCGGTCCGTTTCTGGCGAAGGGGGAGCCTGGCTCCTCTTTCGTCGGGCAGAGCAAAGTCATCCCCGCGGATGGCTTTGTTTTTTGCCGTCTCTCAAGTAACAAAAAGAAAAAAAGAAAAAAAACGAGGCCTCCCTTGATTTCTGGATTCAGCAGTTATGAAAATTTCCGAGCCGTCGGGCATTTTTATAACTGCCGGAACAGAGGGGAGTCCCGAAACAGAAAGGACAAGCTATGAACATTTACGAAAACTATCGCAAGTTCGAAACCACCGTTGCCGGACGTCCCTTGGTGGTGGAAACCGGCAAATTCGCAGGGCTGGCCAACGGCTCTGCTATGATCCGCTACGGCGAAACCTGCGTGCTGGCGTGTGCCACCGCATCGGAAAAGCCCCGTGACGGCATCGACTTCTTCCCTCTCGCCGTCGACTACGAGGAAAAGCTCTATTCCGTCGGAAGAATCCCCGGTTCCTTTATGAAGCGGGAAGGAAAGCCCAGCGAAAAAGCCATTCTTACCGCCCGCGTCATCGACCGTCCCATCCGTCCTCTGTTCCCCAAGGATATGAGAAACGACGTGGTGGTCAGCCTGACGCTGATGGCTGTGGATCAGGACTGCTCCCCCGAAATCACCGCGATGATCGGTGCTTCGGTTGCCATCTCCATTTCCGATATTCCCTGGAAGGGCCCCATCGGCGGTGTGCTTCTGGGATACGTTGACGGTCAGTACGTGATCAACCCCACGGAGGAGCAACGTGCTGTTTCCGAAATGGCGGTTACCGTTGCGGCCTCCGCAGACAAGATCGTTATGATCGAAGCTGGTGCAAACGAAATTCCCGACGACATTATGTACAACGGCATCTTGGAAGCCCACAAGGAAATCAAGAAGATCGTTGAATTTATCGAAGGAATTAAGGCAGAAATCGGCAAGCCCAAGTTTGAATACGCCGCTCACACGCTCCCCGAAGGGATGTTGGAGGACGTAACGGCCTTTGCAGGCGAAAAAATCAAACAAGCAATGAAGACCGACGACAAGGACGTGCGGGATGCACAGGTCGCCGCAGTTACTGCAGAAATCGAAGCAGAATTTGCAGAAAAATATCCTGACTCCTCCGCTGCAATCGGTGAGACGGTTTATAAGATTCAAAAAACCATCGTCCGCGATATGATCATCAACGATCACGAGCGCGTCGACGGCCGCGGATTGGAGGACATCCGTCCCCTGTACGCGGAAGCGGGCGTTCTTCCCCGCGTTCACGGATCCGGCTTGTTCAGCCGCGGTCAGACACAGGTTCTGACTATCGCAACGCTTGGCTCCATTTCCGAAGCTCAGATTCTGGACGGCGTGGACAACGAAACCAGCAAGCGTTATATGCATCACTACAATATGCCCGGATACTCTACGGGAGAAGCAAAATCCAACCGCGGAGCAGGAAGACGAGAAATCGGCCACGGTGCTTTGGCGGAACGCTCTCTCGTTCCCGTGTTGCCCTCGGTAGACGATTTCCCCTACTCCATCCGCTTGGTCTCTGAAGTTCTTTACTCCAACGGCTCCACCTCTC
>JAGAOB010000019.1 GCA_017623895.1 Clostridia bacterium | reverse complement strand
TGACAATCAAGAAAAGTCGTGGTATAATGTCCAAGGTCTGAAAAAGACAAAACCGAATTTTGGGGAATTGTGTAAGGGTAGCACGACAGACTCTGACTCTGTTTGTTGGGGTTCGAATCCCTATTCCCCAGCCAGAAAAACCGACTTGTTTCGACAAGTCGGTTTTTCAACTAAGTGCGCCTTTCGGTGCGTGAAGTTTGCTTTGCAAGTGAAGTTGTCCTACGGACAGTGAAGTTTCTGCGGAAGTAAGTAGCGCACTTAACTTCACTTTGTGCGACAGCACAAAACTTCACTATGCCGCAAGGCATAACATCACATCGGCATCAGCCGATGCTTCGCCAAAAACTGCGAGAGTTCGAAGTCATACACAAAACGGAAAATATATCTTTTTTGTTTGTGTTTGTGTCCACAGGACACAACTCCGTTTGACCGCTTGCGGTCAACATCATCTTGTGCGTAGCACAAACATCGTTGTCGCAATACGGACACAAAACGAGGTTGCGACAAGTCGCAAACAGTGTTATGCTTCGCATAAACAGTGTTGCCTTCGGCAAACGATATTGCGCTTCGCGCAAAAGAATGATATGATTTATATATAAATACTTCGAATTCGTACTCCCTTTCCGATAACAAAAGCGGAGATATACTCTTTTATCTTATAAAAACCCTCTTTACAAAATTGATATTTTGTGTTATAATGATGTCAGAGTTAAAACGGCTCTAAATACGTATTTACGGAGGACGAAATGGGAAACAACATACATTATTCTTACAACGCGCTCAAAACCTTTTGTACCGATGCGTTTAAAAAGTTCGGTTTTTCCGAGGAAGAATGCGACATTATCGTTGACGTGCTTTTGACCAGCGATCTGTACGGCATTGAATCCCACGGGATGCAACGCTTGGTGCGGTATCACAAGGGGATCGAAAAGGGTCTAATCAAGGTAGATGCAAAGCCGGAAATCGTTTTTGAAACGCCCGTTTCCGCCGTCATTGAGGGAAACGACGGTATGGGACAGCTTTTGGGACACAAAGCCATGACGATCGCCATTGAAAAGGCAAAGAAAACGGGGATGGCAATCGTTACGGTGCGCAATTCCAACCACTACGGAATCGCCGGTTATTACGCAAAAATGGCGTGCAAAGAGGGCTTGATCGGAATGTCCATGACCAATTCCGAGGCAATTATGGTACCCACCTTCGGAAGAAAAGCCATGTTGGGAAGCAACCCCATCGCCATTGCCATGCCCGCAAAACCTTACGACTTTTTCTTTGACGCATCCACCACGGTCGTAACGCGGGGAAAACTTGAAATTTATAATAAACTGCAAAAACCTCTCCCCCGGGGTTGGGCGTTGGACGCTACGGGGACGGGAAGCTCCGATGCTTCCGTGGTGTTGAAAAACATCGTTGCCAAGGCCGGGGGCGGAATCGTTCCTCTGGGCGGCGAAACGGAGCAGTTGGGAAGCCATAAGGGATACGGTTACGGAATGTTCTGCGAGATCTTTACCTCCATTTTGTCCATGGGTCTGACCTCCAATCACACCCACATGAACGGAAAAGGCGGAACCTGTCACGGCTTTATTGCCATCAATCCCGCCGTATTCGGAGACGAAAACGCCATTCGCGAGCATCTTTCCACGTTGCTGCAAGAGCTTCGGGAATCCCCCAAGGCAGAGGGACAGGACCGCATCTACACCCACGGGGAAAAGGAAGCCTTTGCTTATGAAGACCGCATGAAAAACGGAATTGACGTTAATATCAACACCGTTGCGGAAATGGTGGATCTGTGCAAATATCTTGACATGGATATTGAACGGTACTTGGGGAAAGAAGCGGTACAATTAACCTTAAAACAAAGCTCTTACGATATGTAAAAGCAATAGAAAAAGCGGCGTGCCCCGTTGGGCACGCCGCTTTTGGCATGAGGTGAAATTACTTCAGTTCAACCTTAGCGCCGGCAGCTTCGAGAGCTTCCTTAGCGGCATCGGCATCAGCCTTGGAAACCTTTTCCTTGACAGCCTTGGGAGCGCCGTCAACGATTTCCTTGGATTCCTTCAGGCCAAGTCCGGTGATTTCACGGACGACCTTGATAACGCCCATCTTGGATTCGCCGACATCGGTCAGGATGACGTCGTATTCGTCCTTTTCAGCAGCGGCAGCAGCGCCACCTTCAGCGGGAGCAGCGGCAACTACGGTTGCAGCAGCGGCGGAAACGCCGAATTCTTCTTCGATTGCCTTTACGAGTTCAGCAACTTCGATGATGGTAAGAGTTTTGAGTTCTTCAACAATGTTAGTGATCTTTTCGCTAGCCATTTTAAATTTCCTCCTGAATAGTAAGTTTTTTAATTTGCGTGACTGTTAGATTCTCACGCTTCTGCGGTTTCGGCAGCGGGTTCTGCCATTTTTTCTGCGTACTGGTTCAACACCACAGCCAGGTTGCGGGTAGAAGCCTGGAGAACGTACATAAGGTTGACCAGGGACTGTTCCTTGGAAGGAACTGCCGCCAATGCCTTAACGCCGTTTTCGTCCATTACTTCGCCTTCACAGAAGCCGGCTTTGATCTTGAAGTTTTCGTGATCCTTTGCGTATTTGCAGAGAATCTTTGCGGGAGCGACCACGTCATCGGTAGAAGTTGCCAACGCGGTGGTGCCCTCCATGTGGACGTCAAGGGCCTCGAAGCCGACGTTCTTCAGCGCGAACTTGGTCAGAGTGTTCTTTACGACGGTGTACTCAACGCCTGCGGCACGAAGCTCACGACGGAGTTGGGTATCGTCTGCGACGTTGATGCCGCTGTAATCAACGAACACACCGGCTTTCGCGTTTTGAATACGATCGGTGATTTGATTGACGACCTGCTTCTTGGATTCAAGAATCTTTTCACTTGCCATTATTTTCACCTCCGAGAAAAGACATGGACAACAAAAAATGCTCTTTTGCACCTACGAGGGCAAAAGAGCACAAAAAGCCGTTGGGCTTATGAACTTTGTTTTGCGTCCTCGATAGGCATATTTCAGCATAAAGCACCTATTGTCTTAGGAACTTGAGTATTATAACACGAAACGGGGGAAATGTCAAGGGTTCTCTTCCAAAGTTTGATCTTTTGTCATAATATCCGCAACCAGCGGTCTTTCGTGAATGATAAACCGCACGCCGCCCGATCCGGGAAGATCTTCCTGACGAACCTCGTAATAGAATCGGTTTTTCCCATCCATTTGCTTGCTGTCCCCCAGGGAAACGAAATCTCCCCTGCCGTCAAAGATCAGATGATCCAGCAACCGCGTTCCGCAGCTGGCGACGTATTTTTGCAGGAAATCCGTGGTTCGGTAATCTTCCGTTGAGGGTAAGGCAAAGCCGGAGGGATGGTTGTGGGCAACGACGATGCTACAGGGCTTGTGCTTGTGGACGAAATTGGAAAACTGAACGATATCGATGGGAGACGAATTAAAATCCCCTACACCGATTTCCGCTTCCGCGGCAATTTGATAATTAGAATCGAGTGCCAATACGTAAACGTGTTCCTCCTGCTTGTTGAAAAACTTCGGCAAGCAGAGACCTCCCACATATTTGGGATCGTATACCTTTCGGGGACGGGTGGTCAGTTGCTCCCGAAGATAGCGGGAGATCAATTCCTGAACCACGGGAAACAGTTGAGAAGAAACCTCTCCCATGCCCGGAACGACCGAAAGTTGGGAAGCGTCGGCGTTCAAAATATTCCGAAACGAACCGAAGCGGTTCAGCAAATCGTGGGCCATTCCGTTGGTATCCTTTTGAGGAATGGCGTAAAAGAGAAGTAATTCCAGCAGCTCGTGATCTTCCAAGCTGTCCGGGGCTTTCTGAAACCGAGCGCGTAATCGGGCACGGTGTCCGCCGTGAGAATGCTTGAACGACATGGCAGTTTCCTTATTTTACGTTTTTCAAAAAGTGCATAAAGTCCCGTCTTCCCTGCTCGGTGCATTTATATACGCCGGCGTCTTCCAGGACGAGATTGAATACCACGCCGATTTCGTGGTGCAGAATCGTATCTACGTTTTCGGCGGTGACCTTCGGATAGCGGGGCAGGAATTCTTCGACCCAATCCGCGTGGGAAGCGGTCAGGGGATTGGCGCGGAGGTCTGCTCCGGTAAGGATTGCGTCTGCGACCGCCGCCATTTCGGTCTTCAACCGGGAAGGCAACACCGCAAGCCCCATGACCTCGATCAAGCCGATATTTTCCTTTTTGATATGGTGCAACGGGGCGTGGGGATGGTAAAGCCCGTCGGGATGCTCGGGGGTGGTAATATTATTGCGGAGCACCAGATCCAGCTCGTAGCGGCCGTCCCGCATCCGAGCGATGGGGGTGATGGTATTGTGGGGTTCTCCGTCGGTCATGGCAAAGATCATGGCGTTGGCGTCGGTATAACCTCTCCAGCAGGTCAAAATCCGATCGGCAAGATCCACGAGGGTTTCGGAATCTTCACAGGACAGGCGGATGACCGACATGGGCCAACGCAAAATTCCTGCGCGGACGGTATCGAAGCCGGGGAAGGAAAATTCCTTTTCGATGGGGGCTTTTGCCATGGCAAAATCGTAATTTCCCCCCTGGAAATGCTCGTGGCTCAAAATTGATCCGCCGACGATGGGAAGATCCGCGTTGGAGCCGATAAAGTAGTGGGGGAATTGGGAAACGAAATCAAAAAGCTTTGCAAAAACCGAACGGTCGATCTTCATGGGAGTATGCTCTCCGTTGAAGACGATACAATGCTCGTTATAGTACGAATAGGGAGAATACTGAACGAACCAGGGGCTTCCGTCGATGGTCAGGGGAATGATCCGATGATTTTGGCGGGCGGGAGAATTGAGACGTCCCGCGTATCCTTCGTTTTCCCGACAAAGAAGGCACTTGGGGTAGGAGGATTGGGGGGCTTTCTTTGCGGCGGCGATGGCTTTGGGATCCTTTTCCGGCTTGGAAAGGTTAACCGTAATATCCAGATCGCCGTATTCCGTATGGGTAACCCATTTCAGATCCTTGGAAATCCGATAACGGCGGAT
>JAGAOB010000003.1 GCA_017623895.1 Clostridia bacterium | reverse complement strand
TACTTGGCAAGATTACAAATGAACAGTTCCGTATGTTATCGGACGGGTACAACTCAGAGCAAAGAACGATAGCGGAACAGATTCCAATCCTGCAAAAACAGATTGAAGAACTGAAAGCATCCTCAACTAACGTAGAACGATTCGTTATGATCTCAAACAAGTACACCGATTTGCAAACCTTAACACCGGAAATACTGCGAACCTTCATCGACAAGGTCATAATCCACGAGCGTACAGAAAAATGGGCAAAGACGGCAGAACAACAGATCGACATCTACTTTCGATACGTCGGATGTATTGTTCCCGAATTCTCAGACTAAAGCAAAAGGAAAGGACGGACAGCCTAAACTGTCCGTCCAACTCCAAGACACCGCCTCACGCAAGATATCCTTATGACAACTTGCGTAACGGTGCCGACTTCTTTGTTCTTTGATTCAGGAAAAAAACATATGCTCCACGAAGATCTTGATCCCGATGGCGATGAGAATGATGCCGCCGAACACTGCCGCCTTGTCTTTCACCAGGGCGCCGAATTTCTTTCCTGCAAAGGCGCCGAAGAGACAGCAGAGCGCAGTGACGATGCCGATGAGGGAGACTGCAAGGTAGGGATTCGTGTGGGGGAAGGCCACCGCCAGGGTGACTCCCGCCGCCAAGGCATCAATGCTGGTTGCCACTGATTGAGTGAGAATGAGACGGTAAGTAAAGGGACGGGTGTCACAGGCTTGCTCGGGATTGCGCAGGCTTTGGATGGCTTCCGCGAGCATTTTTCCGCCCAAAAATCCCAAAAGAATCAGGGCGATCCAATGGTCAACCACTTCTACGTAGCGACTGAAGGTTGCCCCTGCGAAATACCCGATCAAGGGCATCAGTGCCTGAAAGGCCCCGAAGCTTATCGCTGAAAGGGCTAATTTTTTCCTTTCTCGAGAATAGCAGATGCCGTCGGAGACCGATACGGCAAAGGCGTCCATAGACAATCCCAGCGCCAACAAAAATACTTGAATCAATTCTCCCATAAATAACCTCGTTTACCGTTGTTCCTTTACTAATAATTTTGCCAGCGGGGTGCGTTTTACCTTGAGCGCGCCCTTCGGACAAAATTCCTGACAGCAGAAGCACCGAATACAATCTTTTCGGTGGATGACGGGCTTGCCGTTTACCATTTCAATGGCTTTTGCGGGACAGATGCGAAAGCACTCTTTACATCCGACGCATTCCTCGGGCTTCAGCACGGGACGGGACGCCAGCGCTTTGTCCAGAAACGCGGATGAGATCCGCCCGAAAAAGGTGGCGGAATCCTTATTGAAGCGCAGACTGTGAGTGGTTTCCACCCGATGATAATCGGGAACGATAAAGGACTTCCATTCGCCCGCTACGTCCAATTCCTCCGCAGTTGGGGGGATCCATCCCCGACGCAGGGCGGCTTGCAGGGTGGGGACGTCCTGTGCCTTTAATCCGATCAGCTCCGCCCCCAAAAGGTCGGCGGCGTGGGGAGAGCGTGAGGCAATGAGCACGCCGATCTTCCGCGGAGTCCCTGCGGTGGGACCGTTACCCTCCATCCCCACCACCGCGTCGGTGATCGAAAGCACGGGCTTGAAGTATTCGTCCAGATCCAAGATCATATCCGCAAAGCGTTGCGGATCGGGATAGCGGTAATGATATTCGGGCTTCGCCGTGCCGGGAATGACTCCGAACATATTTTTCGCAGCCCCGCTCATTGCCATCATTCCGTGGGTCTTCAGCTTGCAGAAGTCGATGATGGCGTCGGCCTCGTCCAGCCACGCGGTATAGGTAAAGGTTTTTGCTTCCTTTGCTTCGGGGTAGGTTGCTTGCTTGATTTCAAAATTCCGATTCAACTCGCCGCCCGCGTCCTCCACCGCCTTCATTCCCGTGGCGGAATATACGCGGTCGAGAAAAACCTTGGTGTAAAGACCTCCCGGACTGTCTCCCACGATGACCCGCGCGTCCTTTTCTTTCAATATCTTTACCAGGGCGCAAAGCAATCCCGGGTGGGTGGTTGCCGCCGCTTCGGGCTTCAAAAACGTGACCAAATTCGCCTTGATGGCTACGGTCATTCCGGGGGTGATCCAATCCAATCCTCCCAAGGGGGAAAGGACCTGCCGCAGTGCCGCTTCGGCTTGGGCGGGGTCGTAGCTGTTACAGGGAACCACGGATACTTTCATCGAATCTCTCCTTTTTATATTCTACTATTATACCACAGATTTTATAATTTGTCTACCGTCCTCACCTCACTTTTCAAAAAATTTCTCTCCCGATGACGATCGAGATCTTTCAAAGGGCGGAGACGCTGAAAAAAAGTAAAAAGACACAAATTTTTTCCATTTTCCCCCTTGACAACGGCGATTCGATGTGCTATAATACCCCCATAAAAGCTGTGACGAGGACGGTTTGGAGTCCCTTGCTTTGAGAGAGCCGACGGTTGGTGCGAGTCGGAAGCGAGCCTCCTTGTAACCCATCACCTCCGAGCCGGAAGTCCGAACGCCGACGGTCAGTAGACGCTTCCCGTGATTGCTGCGTAAATGCATAGGGATTGTTGGATCCCAAGAGTGGCGGAAGCTCTTCCGCAATTTGAGTGGTACCGCGAGTGTATTTTCACACCCGTCTCAAAGAACTTTCTTTGGGACGGGTTTGTTTTTTTTTCAGTGAGCCGCAGATCCGATCACTCCAACGAAACGCTACCGTTTCGGCTCACTTGAATTTTGTCAGGAGGTAACAGTATGGCAACGACAGTAGAAACCACCAAGCTTTTCGAGGTTGCGTCCCGTATTCGGGAAATGCGGGAAATTTCGGGAATGTCTATGGAAGAAATGGCACAAAAAACCGAGGTTACCGTCGACGCGTATCGACAGTATGAAAACGGGGAGAACGACTTTCCGTTCTCCTTTATCCACAAATGCGCTTTGGTTTTTAATATCGGTATTTCCGACCTGCTGGAGGGACAGTCCGCCAATCTTTCGTCCTACACCGTCACCCGAAAGGGACAGGGGCAGGAAACGGCAAAGGAAGACGGGATTACCATTCAGAACCTGGCTCCGATGTTCCGTAAAAAGATTGCCGAGCCTTATTGGGTAAGATACGAGTACGATCCCTCTCAGCAAAACAAGCCCATTCATCTGGCCACGCACTCGGGGCAGGAATTTGACCTGGTCGTCAGCGGAAAGCTGAAGGTTCAGATCGGAAGCCACACCGAAATCCTTGAGGAGGGGGACAGTATTTATTACAATTCGTCCACGCCCCACGGGATGATCGCCGTGGACGGAGAGGATTGCGTATTCTGTGCCGTGGTTCTGCCCGGAGAGGATACCAAGGAAGAAACGGTGCGCGCCAGCATCGTTACCGCAAAATCCTCCGAGCCCTTGGTCTGTGAGAAATTCGTCGAGACAGAGGAGGACGAAAACGGGGCGCTGAAGAATATCCGCTTCAAGAATACCGACACCTTCAATTTCGGCTTCGACGTGGTGGATGAGATCGCCGAACGCTATCCCGAAAAGATGGCGATGCTTCATCTGGACGTGAACCGCAAGGAACGTCGGTTTACGTTTAAGGACATTAAGCAGTATTCCAACCAATGTGCAAACTATTTTACCTCTCTGGGCATTAAGCGGGGGGATAAGGTGATGCTGGTGCTCAAGCGCCATTATCAGTTCTGGTTTGCAATGGTGGCGTTACATAAGATGGGGGCCGTGGCAATCTCTGCCACCAATCAGCTGAAAGAGCACGATTTTGAATATCGCTTCAACGCCGCCGGTGTTTCCGCCATCGTTTGTACCTCCGACGGAGACGTTGCCGATATCGCTGCTGCCGCCGCGGAAAAGTGCCCCCAGGTAACGACGAAGATCCTGGTGGGCGGCTCCAAAGAGGGATGGCACGATTTCGACGAAGAATTTAAGCTGTTCTCCCGTAAATTCCTGCGTCCCGAAAATGCTTCCGCAGGGGATGAGACGGCGCTGATGTTCTTCACGTCGGGCACCACGGGAAATCCCAAAATGGCAGCCCATAAGCATACCTATGCCTTGGGGCATTACGTCACTGCCAAGTATTGGCATTGCTGTGAACGGGACGGATTGCATCTGACCATCTCCGACACGGGCTGGGGAAAGAGTCTGTGGGGCAAGCTCTACGGACAATGGCTCTGCGAGGGCGCGGTCTTCGTTTACGATTTCGACCGTTTTGATGAAAAAGACATTTTGCCTATGTTCGCAAAATACAATATCACCACCTTCTGCGCACCTCCTACGATGCTGCGGATGCTGATTCGGGAGAATCTTTCCAAATACGATCTTTCCTCCATCCACCATATGACCACCGCAGGCGAGGCGATGAATCCCGAGGTGTTTAAGAAATTCAAGGAGGCTACGGGGCTGGAGATTATGGAAGGCTTCGGTCAGACCGAGACCACCCTTGCCATCGCCAATCTCGTGGGCACGGTGCCCAAGATCGGGTCGATGGGAAAGGCCTCTCCTCAATTCGATTTGGACGTCGGGGATGCCGACGGCAACAGCGTTGCCAACGGTGAGGTGGGCGAAATCGTGATCCATACCGATCGCTCCGTTCCTTGCGGGTTGTTCCGTGAGTATTACCTTGATTCCGAGAAAACCCGTGAAGCCTGGCACGACGATCTGTATCACACGGGGGACAAGGCGTGGAGAGACGAGGACGGTTACTTCTGGTACGTGGGCCGCGTGGACGACGTGATCAAATCCTCGGGCTACCGTATCGGGCCCTTTGAGATCGAAAGCGTGATTATGGAATTGCCCTACGTTCTGGAGTGCGGTGTTTCCGCTGCTCCCGACGAGGTCCGCGGCCAGGTGGTCAAGGCGTCGATCGTTCTGACGCGGGGGACCGAGCCGACGGAGGCTCTGAAAAAGGAAATTCAGACCTACGTCAAGGAGCATACGGCTCCCTACAAGTATCCCCGTATCGTGGAGTTCCGGGAATCTCTGCCCAAAACCATCAGCGGAAAAATTCAACGAAACAAGCTATAAAAATTCAAAATCCGAATCCGATCCTTTCGGCAGGCGGAAAAACGTCGTATTTTTTGCAAAAAATTGCGAAAAAGGTATTGACAAAAAACCGAAGTTGTGATAAAATAATACTATTCATTTAATATGTAGTAAAGACTTTGACGAAGAGGATACGGGACCCATTCCCGCGGAGAGACGTAGCGGTTGGTGCGAGCCATCGGGAATCCCTTGTATTTGTCACTTCCGAGTCGGGAGAAAGAACACCCTTCAAAG
>JAGAOB010000018.1 GCA_017623895.1 Clostridia bacterium | reverse complement strand
TTTATTTCCGATATGTTGGCAATCTGACCGTACAACCCGTTGTTTAAGCGGGTTAAAAGGAAAGGACGGACAGCATAAACTGTCCGTCCTACTCCAAGACACCGCTTCACGCAAAGAAATCCTTATAACAAGTTGCGTGAAGCCGGTCGTTTCTTTTGCATTGTCCGAAAGTTCCGATTTTTGCCCTTGTATTTCTTCGGGGAATTTTGTATAATGAAAGAACAAAGCTTTGCAGAGCCGCGCCTTCGAGAAAGCAATGTACCGAATTTTCCAGAGGCAATGCGCCGGATTTTTGCGAGGGTAAAGCACCGAGCGTTCGCGTTGTTAGGCTTTTGCAAAATTCCCCTGCTGAAAAAATTAAGAAAGGGAGAAGAAATGATGCTGAAGGTCGTAAATCTCTCAAAAATCTACAACTCCAAGAAAGGAACGGAGGTCCGCGCGCTGGACGGAGTCACTCTGCAATTCCCCGAAAAGGGAATGGTTTTCCTGTTGGGAAAATCGGGAAGCGGGAAATCTACCCTGTTAAATCTGTGCGGAGGGCTGGACTCCCCCACGGCAGGCGAAATCATCGTCAAGGGACGGAGCAGTAAAAACTTTACCCAAAGCGATTTCGACTCCTATCGGAACACCTTCGTTGGCTTTATTTTTCCGGAATACAACATTCTCAACGAGTTTACCGTAGAGGACAATATCGCGTTGGCGCTGGAGCTGCAAGGAAAGTCCAAGGACAAAACGGCCATCTCCGCCTTGCTGGAGCAGGTAGACCTGACGGGCTTTGCAAAGCGCAAGCCCAACACTCTTTCGGGAGGTCAGAAGCAGCGAATTGCCATCGCGCGGGCGTTGGTTAAAAATCCCGAAATCATTATGGCAGACGAGCCCACGGGCGCCTTGGACTCCAACACGGGCAAGCAGGTCTTCGACACGCTGAAAAAGCTTTCCCAAGACAAATTGGTGATCGTGGTGTCCCACGACCGTGAATTTGCCGAGCAATACGGGGACCGCATCATCGAGCTGAAGGACGGGAAGGTTCTGTCCGACGTTTCCAAAGCCCAACAGCAGCAAACGGCGCTGACCGAAAACGTCAACGCGGTGGGAGAGGTGCTGTGCGTGAAAAACGGCTCCTCCCTGACCGACGCAGACTTTGAACAGATCAAGGCATTTTTGAAAAAATCCTCTGCCGATACCATCATTGCGTCGGGAGAGAAGGACGTGGAAGCCTTCAAAAAGGCGAGCCGCATCAATGCCTCGGGGGAAAAGGAGGTTTTCGCGGACACCGACGAGAGCCGTTTCCCCAAAAAGGAATACACCAAGGAGGACGGGCGGTTCATTCGCTCCAAGCTCCCTGCCCGTCACGCGATGAAAATCGGTCTTTCGGGACTGAAGAGCAAGCCCTTCCGTCTGTTTATGACCCTTCTTCTTTGCACCATTTCCTTCGTGATGTTCGGACTTCTGTCCACGCTGAACTTCTACGACAGCGAAAAGACCTTCCGAGAAACGCTCACCCTTTCCGCCCCCGAATTTTTACGGGCAGATAAGACCTATCAGGCCACGGTGACGTGGTATTCCTTCGGCGAAAAGGAGCATTCCTACGAATCCTACTATACCGCCCGCTTCTCCGACGAGGAAATTGCTCACTACAAGGAGCTGACGGGAGACCGCATTTTCGGCGCGATCACGTCTTACGTCTCGATGAACGTGCGCAACACCTCCCCATATTGGATTCCCCGCATCGGAACCATCGGATCCCTTCCCGAGGGACATCCGTTGCAGTCCCGCATCACGGGAGAACTCCCCGATCAATCCAATGAGATCGTGCTATCCACCTACTTGGCGGACCTTGCCGTCGCCTGCCAGCTCTACGATTCCGAGGGAAGTGCTATTGAGATCTCCCGTCCTCAAGACCTGATCGGGAAAAAGATCACCCTGGACGGAACGGTCTATACCGTGGTAGGGTTGTTCGATTGCGGAGCGGTTGATTCCAAATACGACACTCTGAAGGACGCCTCCGAGCGCAACGACCGCCTGCAAATGGAATTGGAGCAATACCTCGCCGACGGACTGTTCCAATCCGCCTTCGTCAACGCCGATCAGATAAAAACCCTCGCAAAGCGTTATTCCGATTACGGAATCAAGAGCTATCAGTACCGCGTCGTCTCCTGTGATTTAATTTCGTCGGGAGAAGAAGCGGAATTCCCCGAATGGGGCGGAACATATTATCTCTCTCCCTCGGAAGTCAACGCCGATTGGACCTATTATCCCCTTGCCGACAAGACCTCCCCCTCGGACAACGAGGTCATCATCACCTCTGCGATGTATTATCAGGCTCTTTCCGAGCAGATCAGTCGACAGATCCAAGCCCTGCAGGAGCAAGAACGGTACGATGAGGCAGAACAGCTTTATCCCTTGACCGAGGCCTGCTCGGCACTTGCCTACGGAAGAAAATGGGTGGACAGCGGCGACGGAAAGGGCGAAGAGGTCACTCTGACCGAGGCGGAGCTGGACGCTTGTCGCAAGCAGATTGCCGCCTACGAGGCAAGCAACGCAAAACCCATCACCGTCTCCATTAAGCTATTCAGTCAATCCTCCCAAAGCGTCGTTGGAGATGCTAAAAATTATACCGTCATCGGCCATTACGACATCGGGGTGGAATATCAGGAAACTCTGATCCTTTCCGAAGGACAGGTCAACGCCCTGTGGGATGAGCAAAAAACCCAGACCGAATATTACGAGGAAATGACCACCGAATACGTGGCACCCGCAAACGCCGTTTACGACGTTCTGTTCCTGCCCTACGATCAATCCGAGGCGCAAAAGGATCTCTATTGGGATCTGTACAGCGTCGAAGAATACGGCGCCGATAAGAGTCGGGTCACGCTGGTAGGATCCTTCGTCAACGATCTGCGCTTCGCAGACGAGATCGTAAAGACGCTGTCCACCGTGTTCCTGTACGTGGGCCTGGTGCTGTTGGTCTTTGCCGTGCTTCTCTTCTCCAACTTCATCGCAACCTCCATTTCCCAAAAGAAACGGGATATCGGAATCCTGCGGGCTGTGGGTGCAAGAAGCTTCGACGTATTTAAGATCTTCTTCTCCGAATCCTTTTTTATCGCCGCGCTGTGCAGCGTCTTCGCCCTTGGGGGATGCTTCGTTGCCTGCCACTTTATCAATAAAGCCTTGGCCACCACCTTGGGGGCATCCTTGGTCGTCTTTGGCATTCCCTCGGTGGCGATCCTGTTGGGCGTTGCCCTGCTGACCGCCGTGGTCTCCACGTTCCTGCCCGTGTACAACGCCGCAAAGAAAAAGCCCGTAGATTCCATCCGCGCGCTGTAAAAAGTGCAGATGCTATCTGCACACTGTAAAAATGCGGATACCATCTGCGAGCAGTAAAAGTGCAGATGCTATCTGCACGCGAAAAAAAACCGCGGACCTTGTCCGCGGATCGAAAAAAAATATAAAAAGTGCGGAAGAAATTTCTTCCGCACTTATTTTTCTTTTGGGAGAAAGGAAAACTTTTTTTATTCCTCCGTTACCGTGGCGCCGTGGCGGTCGATTTCGGGGGAAAGGACCTTCCAGCCCTTTTGAGTTTCCTTGGAAAGGCGGGCCGAGAGGCGACCTGCGAAGTTGCGGTCGTCGGTCAGTGCCAGGAGGGTGGGGCCTGCTCCGCTGATGCAAAAGCCGATGGCACCCGACTCCAGGGCAAGGCGGCGGACCGTCTCGTATTCGGGGATCAGAGAATAGCGGTAGGGCTGATGGAGTCTGTCGTTCAGTGCCCGAGAGATCACCGCCCGATCCCCCGTTTCCAGCGCTTTAAGGAGCACGGCTCCGTGGGAGAGGTTGTAAACCGCGTCGGCGCGGGTGTACATTTCGGGCAGGGCCTTGCGGGCTTTTGCGGTAGACAGCTCAAAGGTTGGGATGCAGACCACGAAGCGCAGACCCTCTGCCATTTGGTACGATACGGTATCGGGGATCCCGTCGTTGATCATCGAAGCGGTCAGCCCACCGTAAAAGGCGGGAGCGAGATTGTCGGGGTGAGCCTCGATGCGGGTGGCCAATTCCAGCATTTTTCGGTTATCAAAGGGATATCCCGCCTCGGCGTTGGCGGCAACGATCCCCGCCACGATCATCGCGGCAGAGGAGCCCAGCCCGCGAGAAACGGGGACCTGTGTCTCGGTCATTTCCATCCGAAGGCCCGTATAGGGAACGCCGGCTTCTTGGAGCGTCATTTCGTAGGCGCGGACCGAAAGATTCTTGGGATTGCAATATTTTTCATCGCATCCGTAGATCTCCAGGGCGCCGTCGATGGCTTCAAACGTATAGGTGTTGTACAGCCCAAGGGCACAGCCGAAGGAATCGAATCCGGGGCCTAAATTCGCCGTAGTTGCGGGAACGCGGACGGTACGCTTCATACTTCTACCTTCTTCAATACGTAATCAAGAATGGAATCCTTGCCGATCACGTCGGTGTGCAGGACCGCACGCTCCTTTAATCCCGCAAGGCCTGCAGGAACGGGGACGTCGGTCCGTTGATTCAATTGCTCCATCACCTTAAATTCGTCCGCGTCGGGGGTTTCTCCCAAGGCGGAAAGGACGGAGACGGGAAATTTATAGGGAGATGCCGTGGAGAGAATGATGATCGCTCCGTCGGGATCGGCAGCCTTGAATTGCTCTGCCACGTTCACGGCAACGGCAGTGTGGGTATCACAGAGATAGCCGTAGGTCTCGTAGGTCTTGCCGATGGTGGCAAGGGTCTCGTCCTCCGAGCAGCATCCCGCAGAAAAGGTTTGCTTGAGAGATTGCAAAAGATCCTCGTCCACGACGTATTGCCCCTCCTCGTTGAGGGCCTTCATATAGGCGGCAACCTTTTGGAAATCTCCGCCCGATGCCAGATAGAGCATCCGTTCCAGATTGCTGGAGACCAAAATGTCCATCGAGGGGGAATTGGTACGGTAAAAGGTGCGACGGCGATCGTAGCGTCCCGTGTTCAAAAACTCGGTGAGAACGTCGTTGCGATTGGAGGCACAAACCAATTTCCCGATGGGAAGCCCCAGGCATTTGGCAAAATAGCCTGCCAGAATATCTCCGAAGTTCCCCGTGGGAACCACAAAATTGACGGGATCCCCCATACGGATCTCCTCGGCGGCAACCAGGTCGCAGTAGGATTTGTAATAATATACGATTTGAGGCGCCAATCTTCCGATGTTGATGGAGTTGGCGCTGGAGAGCATCACGCCGTGCTTTTTCAGATCCCGCGCAGCGCAGGCGGCAAAGGTGTTTTTAACTCCCGTCTGGGCGTCGTCAAAGTTTCCGTCGATGGCGCAGACGGTCACGTTGCTTCCCTCTTGGGTGACCATCTGGGCTTTTTGCACCGCAGAAACTCCGCCGTTGGGATAAAATACGATGATTCCTGTGCCCTCCACATCGTGGAAGCCCTCCAACGCGGCCTTTCCCGTATCGCCGCTGGTGGCGGTCAGGATCATAATCTTTTCGGTGATGCCCAATTTTTTCTTTGCCTCGGTGATCAGCACGGGCAGCATCGACAAGGCTACGTCCTTGAAGGCCGACGTGGGGCCGCGGAACAGCTCCAGAACGTAGTCTTTGCCCACCTTTACCGTGGGGGTCACGTCGTCGGTCTCAAATTTTCCGCCGTAGGCACGATGCACCATTTCCGCCATTTCCGAGGGGGTAAATTCATCGAACAGCGTCTGCAAAATGATCGCTGCCATTTCCTCAAAGGACTTGTCCGCCATCTGTTGAGGGGGCAGGGAAAGAGACGCCAGATCCTTCGGCAGATACAAACCGCCGTCGGGGGCAATTCCCTGCAGGATCGCCTCCAAGGAGTTTACGGTATGGTTGGAACGGGTGCTTTGATACAACATAATTGATTCCTCCAAAATGCGACACATCTCTGCCACGGGGGACAGAATGATATATTATTATATCATTAAATCCTGTATTTGTCAATGATACGAGGGAAAATCGGAGCTGAAAATTGTTTCAAAAATATGAAATTTGATTTTTTTCAAAAAAACGCTTGCTTTTTTCGAAACAATGTGCTATAATAAAATGCAATGTAATCAATTTGTGCCTTTTCGGCACACTCGGAAAGGAATGAAAATAGATGAAGGACGGAATTCATCCCGTTTACAAGGACACAACCATCACCTGTGTTTGCGGCAACGTAATCCACACCCGTTCCACCAAGGAAGACATCCGTGTTGAAATTTGCTCCGCCTGCCATCCTTACTATACCGGCAAGCAGAAGCTGGTTGACACCGGCGGCCGCGTGGATCGCTTCAAGAAGAGATTCAACCTCAAATAAGGAAATTTCTTACAAAAAAAGACCTCTGATGTTAGAGCGTCACTCTAAAGGACAGTTTTCAAAAATACGGTATATCTCGAAAGAGGTATGCCGTATTTTGCGTTTGTGGACACAAATGCAGTGCTTGTCAGGAAAAACAGATATGCTTTCAGGGCACACAAAAAGCCACAGATCAAAGTGATCTGTGGCTTTTTGTTTATTATGTGATATATTTTTTTTATATTAATTTAGTTTTGTTTTTGATATAATTTCCCAAAAACAATCAGGCATTGGAGCGGATTTGACATAATATGAACTACCATCAATTTCCATTACATCCAAACCTTTTTTTACCACTTTTCCGTCCAGATATTCAATTTCTATATAATTAGTATTGGTGCCGGGAGGAATTAAGTCATCTACTTCTCTATCAATCTCAAAGGTTTCAAGCCAATTTATAATTTCCGTCATATCCTTATCAGTAACATCGCTACCCTTACCCTGACCGTAATAGGAGTACAAAGTGATACGTTTAATATTATCTGTGTTGAAGATCATTGAGGAATAGATTTGTGTACTTTCGGAATTATCAGGAGTTGATTCGGTTGTGTTGTTCTCTTGCAGTTTGGGTTCTTCATTATTTGAAACAGTATGATTACAGCTTGAAAGCAAACATACACAAATCAATATTGTAAACATAAGAAATAAAAACTTCTTCATAACTAAACCTCGCTATAGATTATCAAAACCGTCCTTAAGAGTACGTTGCATTCAGAGGTCTTCTTTTTTCGATTTTTTATACCGCGGCGGCCTTGATGGAGTCGATCAGATCCTTTACCGCCTCGTCGTCGGTGGCCCAAGAGGTGCAAATGCGCACAGCGGTGTGATATTCGTCGGGCTTGCCCCAAAAATCAAAGGCGTATTTTTCGTTCAAAAATGCGAGAATATCGTTGGTGAACACGGTGAAGATCTGATTGGCGTTCCCTTGATAAAGCAGGGGGAATCCGTTTTTCTTCAGCGCATCCCGAATCTTGTCTGCCTGACGGTTTGCTTTCTCGGAGATCTCGGTATACAGCCCGTCGGTAAACAGGGTGAGGAACTGAAGCCCCAGAAGTCTTCCCTTGGCAAGCATTCCGCCCCGTTGCTTGAGAATGTAGCGGAAATCCGATTTCAGTTCCGATTTCAAAATCATCACCGCTTCCCCGAACAGCGCTCCGCACTTGGTTCCGCCGATGCAAAGAACGTCCACCTTTGCCGCGATTTCCTCCAATGTCAGATCGTTGCCTCCCGCGGTCAAGGCGTACGCCAAGCGGGCACCGTCCATATAGAGAGGCACGTGATAGGCGCGGCAAATGCGGGAAAGGTCGTACAATTCCTGACGGGTATACAAGGTTCCGTTCTCCGTGGGATGGGAAATGTAGACCATCCCCGGCTGGACGGTATGCTCGTGGTTTCCGTCGGCGTAATGGGCGTTGATCACGTCCTCCACCTGCTTTGCGGTAATCTTTCCGTCGGAGGAGGGC
This sequence comes from Clostridia bacterium, assembly GCA_017623895.1. Lineage (GTDB taxonomy): Bacteria > Bacillota > Clostridia > Oscillospirales > UBA644 > RGIG995. The sequence continues at coordinate 13,398 of JAGAOB010000018.1, read as the reverse complement.
AGAGGAAGGACCTTATGGCCCGTGGATTCGATTGCGCCCGATTCGTGCGCCGCGATATGCCCCGTTTCGGCAGTCAAAACCCCTTGGTGCGGACGGAGCAGAGCCGAGACCACAGCGGTATTTGCCTGCGTCCCTCCCATCAGAAAATGCACGTCCGCGTCGGGAGCCTTGGCGGCGGTGCGAATCAAATCCCGCGCGGTAGCGCAGTAGGGATCGCATCCGTATCCCACGGTCTGCTCCAGATTGGTTTGGGTCAGGGCTTTCAAAATTCGGGGATGGCATCCCTCTTGATAGTCGCAGGCGAAACGGTACATAACACAAATCCTTTCTTTACGGTAATCTATATAATCTCAAGTTTTTATCAGCCGAAAAATCCGCCGAATACGGGCAGAGAAAACAGCCACCACAGCAAGGGGGCAAAAACGAGGGCAGGCAGATAATTGGAAACCTTGACCTTGGTTGCGCCCAAAAGGTTCAGTCCCAGCGCCACGATCATCAGCGATCCCACGCAGGTCATCGCCCCGATGGCACCGTCGGTCAGCAGCGGCTGAAGGACCTGTGCCAGCAGCACCAGCATTCCCTGAAAAACCAGCACGAAGGCGGCGGAAAACAACACGCCCACCCCCAAGGAGGCGGCAAGCATTGCGGAGGAACAGAGGTCGAGCAGGGATTTGGTGAAAAGCAAGGTATTATCCCCCGAAATTCCCGCGTTAAGGGACCCAACCACCGTCATTGCGCCCACGCAAAAGAGCAGGGATGCGGTGACAAAGCCGCGGGCGACGGCTCCCGATTCCGAGTTGGGGAAGCGTCGCTCCACCAGGCGCCCCAAGGCCTCAATCCCGCCGTCAATGTTCAATAAAAATCCCACCACGGCACCGAACACCATCGCCGCGATGACCAACAAAACGTTGGCTCCGTTCAGCATTCCGTCCACGCCGATGTACAGGGTGCAAAGGGCAAGGGCAATCATCACGCCCCCCGATATTTTTTGGGGAATGGCTTTTTTGAACAAAAGGCCCACGGTGCTTCCCAGAATCACCGCGACCGTATTAACCAAGACTCCGAGCATACGTTAATTCCTTACAAAAATCATAGTAAACAAGCAAAGCAATCCTGCAAGCACGGGCTGATGCAGGAGATAGATCCACAGGGAATACCTTCCCACGACACAAAGACCGCAGGCTTTTCCCCGCAATGCAGGAAGGAGAGACTGACGCCTTGCGTACAGCGTCTTTCCCAAGAAATACCCCACGCAAACCACCCCTGCACAGGGGAAGAGAGGAAACCAATCCGCGCCGTAGCGAACGGTTCCAAGCACAATTCCGACAAGATCCTCCGTCCCCACGGAATAATAGGTGGGAGCCGCATACCATTTCAGGGAAAATCCTACAAGGATGATGGCGATTCCCAGGATCAGTGCCCCGTATTTCCCCGCAGATTCTCCAAACAAAGAGCAGATTCCGCAGAAAAATACGCCCACCGCAATAGCGGAAAGAACCCCGAAAAGAATGGTGACGTTGAGATCCAAAAACAGATCAAGCCCCACCGTCCCTGCCGTGATGGCAACGGCGGCACCCGTGATCTGCAGCGTCCGCCTCCAGAGACGGGAGGTCAACGCCGATCCTATCCCCGCAAGGAGCAAAAACAGCGTGGCAAAAACGTAATGTAACCCCTGCCTCCAGGGAGAAAAGGATACCGCTTCCCCAAATTCACCCAAGGCAGAAAGCACGGGGGAATCCAAATGGGGAAACCAAAGGGGCAGGCAATAAAGATCGTAGGCAAGATGATCCAGACACATCAGAATCAGCGCCAGCCCGCGTAGAAAATCCAGCTCAAAGATGCGGTGGGTCGATGAATTTCTCATTTAGGAAATTCCAATCCCAGATGGTTGCACGCCGCTTCGGTGACGCAACGCCCCCGCTGTGTGCGGACCAAAAACCCGATCTGCATCAGATAAGGCTCGTAAACGTCCTCAATGGTCACGGCCTCCTCGCCGATCATCGCGGCAAGAGTCTCCAGCCCCACGGGTCCGCCGCGGAACTGCTGAACCACCGCCGTCAGCATCCGACGGTCCAAGGCGTCCAGCCCCAATTTCTCAATATCCAACCGACGCAACGCCTCATCGGCAATTTCGTCGGTGATCACGCCGTCGCCCAAAACCTGGGCGAAATCCCGAACCCGCTTGAGCAAGCGGTTGGCAATGCGGGGCGTTCCGCGGGAACGGGAAGCGATCTCCCTTGCCCCCGCGTCGGTAATGCCAATATTCAAAATAGAGGCAGAGCGCTTGATGATCTGCTCCAATTCCTCAATTTTATACAAATCCAGCCGCAGCAGAACGCCGAAGCGATCCCGAAAGGGCGCCGCAAGCTGTCCCGAACGGGTGGTAGCCCCGATCAGGGTAAATTTCGGAAGATCGAAGCGAATGGATCGGGCAGAAGGACCCTTTCCCAAAATCACATCGAATTCATAGTCCTCCATCGCGGGATATAAAATCTCCTCCACCGTACGGGAAAGGCGGTGGATCTCGTCGATAAAGAGGATATCCCCCTCCTGCAGATTGGTCAGAAGCGCCACGATATCCCCTGCCTTTTCCAAGGCAGGACCGCTGGTGATACGGATGGAAACCCCCATCTCCGCCGCCACGATATTGGCAAGGGTGGTCTTCCCCAGCCCGGGAGGGCCGAAGAACAGAATATGATCCAACGCGTCTCCCCGTTGCTTTGCCGCCTCGATGAAGATGCGCAGATTTTCCTTTGCCTGTACCTGCCCGACGTAATCGTCCAACCGATGAGGACGAAGATTTTCCGTATCCTCCGACGGCTCGATGGTGCGGGTGGAAAGTAAGCGTTCGTCAAATTCCATACCTTATCCTCCTCAAACCGTCGAAAGCATCCGCAACGCCTGACGAACCAGGTCGTTGGTGTTGTCTGCGGTGCATTTTTCCAAGGCCCGTACCGCGTCGTGCTTGGAATATCCCAAGGCGACCAAAACCCCCGCGGCCTCTTCCACCGCCTTCTTTTCCGCGGCGGCGGCAAGGGCGTCCTGCTCGGACACCCGAATATCGGTCTTTGCCAATTTATCCTTCAACTCAAGGCAAATGCGCTGTGCCAGCTTGGGCCCCACCCCGTTGGCTCTGGAGATCTGTCGGTGATCCCCCGCCATCACGGCGGCGGCAAAGGTTTCGGGAACCATTTCGGACAAGATCGCCAACGCTCCCTTGGGCCCAACGCCGCTGATGGAGATCAAAAGCAGAAAGAATTGCTTTTCCTGCTCGTCGGCAAAGCCGAATAACGTCATTGCGTCCTCCTTCACGTGAAGGTAGGTATACAGCTTGACCCGATCCTTTCCGCTGATCTCCCGATAAGTATTGGAGGTGATGTGGCACTGATACCCCACGCCGCCGCAATCGATGACGGCGGTCTGAAGATCGCACCAAGCAAGGTCACCCTGAAGGTAATTGTACATACGCATCTCCTGTAAAAGCGATATTCTCTCCCCCGTCAGCCCTGCCATTCCCAAGGAATGGGCGCAACGGATGGCGAGGCCCAAGCCGCCGCGTCAGCGCCGCGGGGACGGACTGTTTTGCAATCGGGCGTTCAGCCCCGCCATTCCCAAGGAATGGGCGCAACAAATGGCGAGGGCCAAGCCGTCTGCGGCATCGTCGGGGCGGGGAATCTCTTTCAAATTCAGCAGCATTTTGGTCATCGTCATAACCTGCTTTTTCTCGGCGTTTCCGTAGCCCACCACCGCCTGCTTGACCTGGGGAGGCTTAAATTCATAGCAGGGGATTCCCGCCTTCTGGCAGGCGAGCATAATCACGCCTCTCGCGTGGGAGACGGCGATGCCCGTGGTAATATTTTTGGAGAAAAACAACTCCTCGATGGAGGCGCAATCGGGCTTCAACTCTTTGATGAGCTTGGTCAGCTCATCGTAGATCATTTCCAAGCGCCGCTCCAAGGGAATCTTGGGGGGCGTGATAATTGCACCGTATTGCGGGGCAGAAAAGCGATTCGCCTCGTAATGAACGAATCCCCACCCCACCGTTGCAACGCCGGGGTCGATACCCAGAACCGTCATATCCATCCTGCTTTCTTAAGTCAATAACTGTTCATTTTATATTATAACATATTTTTTTGCCCTTTGCAAGAGGAAAACAAGGCAAAAATGAAACATCCGTTCCCTTTTTTTCGGGAACGGATGGCATTGCGGTTTTATTCACTAACGGATTCTTCGGTCCCTTGAGGCGCTTCCAGCTTCCGTTGCAGCACGGACAAAGCCTTGCTGACTGCCGTTCCAATGACCAAGCAGACCGAGGCCTCGATGACGGCGTTGAGGGTTACCAAAAGAACGACGATCCCCCACGCATTGGTTTGCCCCGTAAATTCCAAAACTCTCGGATGATTTCCGAAGATCAGCACCAGCGCAGAGACGAAAAACACCGTATTCAGCACGGCGGCAGAGCAGGAAGACAGCACCGACGGTGCCCCTGCGACGTCGAGCGATGCAATAAAATGATACAAAAATCCAATCAGCACCGCCCCTACGGCTCCGATGAGGTAATTCCAGGGGGAGGCACCGTTATTGTTAAACAGGACCGCCAAGCCCAGCCCCACGAAGGCACAGGAGAACACGGCGGCAATGGTGGGAAAGTGCTTTCCCTTGACTTTGGAAAGTCCCTTATACAGCCATCCGACGCAAACCCCCATCAACACCCGCGTGATCACCGTCATAACGAAGGTTCCGACAGGAGAGATATCCAACAAAAGAACGCCCAGCGCATCCATTCCGAAGCACTGATAAAAGCTGGTCAACCCAAACACGGCACCCAAGATCCCTCCTGCGGTCGGCCCCAACAAAATGGCACCGATGGCCACGGGGACGGGCAACAGGGTCACGCTGGTCACCCCGAGGCGAATATACCCGACGGGGGTAAAGGCCATCAACAGCTCCACGGCGATCAGGATCGCCAACAGCGTCAGACGGATAAGACGGTTCGTATTTTTCTTTTTCATAATCGATTCTCCTGCAGAGTTACGCTTCGTCGTGAATAACGATCAATTCTTTGGCATAGGGAAGCTTCAGCACGAATTCATCACAGAAGGTGTGCCATTCCTCCAGCTTATGGTTTTTCCGTGCGTGGTACATATTCACAAGGTTCTCGTAATTCATCGTCACGGTGCGGGTTTGATTGTAGGATTCGGGAAGGATCTGAATCAGGTCGTACCACAACGCCTTGTCCTTGGTCTGCAAATATTCCAAGCGCACCGATTCCAAATAATCCACGATAATATTGAAGAATTTTTCAGAGGACTCGGTGAGATGATCCACGGAAAAATCCTCTAAGGTGATGGGCTTGGAATGGATCTTATGCATCGGGGAGGTGGAATTTGCAACGGTACCGACCTTGTAGGTGTCAAACTCCTTCCACCAATACAAGGGGGCGGTAATATCCACGGAAACGAAGATCTGACGGATGAATTTTCGATGGTCGCTGCCTGCCTTTGCCAACCGGCACGCCAATCCCAGATCTGCCTCTCCCAAAATAAACTCACCGTCATCGTTGTAATAACTGTCTGACTTGTCCCACGAGGACAACGGATTGCGCGCACCTCGAATGGCGTTTTCCAAGTTCAGAACCGAGACGTGATTAAAAGCGATCATAGAAGCACCCCCTGTTTTTATTTCTCTTATTATACAATAATTCCCTGATTTTGTCAAGAACGGATTGCGGTGTAGATTGCAAAAAGCTTCCCGTTACCGTTTTTTTGCGACGGTTCTTTTTTTCTTTTTCTTCGTGGAAAATCCGAACAATCCCAATTTTTTGCCCAAGGTGTAATACGCACCGTGGGCGTAGGCGATCAGCCCCGCCTTTTCCATACAAAGCCGCCCCTCGGTGTTAAACAGCGCCTCATCGGCGTCCACCGAGACGATTTCCGCCAAAAACATATCGTGGCTTCCCAGGGAAAGCTTCTGTTTTACCTTACATTCCAAGGACAACGGTGCCTCCCGAAGCAACGGCGACAAAACCTCTACGGCAGGGTCAAGGGTCAGTCCGCAAGCGTCGATCTTGTCCAGATTCCGCCCCGACTTCATCCCGCACAGATCCAACTCCCGCACCAAGGATGCAGGGGGAAGATTGATCACAAATTCCCCCGTCTTCTCGATGATCCCGTAGGAATACCGCTCGGGACGCAAGGAGATATAGGTCATCGGAGGATGGGTGCAAACGATCCCCGTCCACGCCACGGTCACAACGTCGATCACATCCCCGTCGGCACAGGTGACCAGCACCGCAGGAACGGGAGAAAGCTGAACCGACCCCTTCAGCGCCCGCTTTTTCCCTGTCAGCGCCTTGACTCCGCCGTGCGAAGATGCGCCGCCGCGTTGTGAGGCTGCGTTATCGTTTTGCGACGTAACGCCGCGCTGCGGGGTTGCGGCATCGTTGTGCTTGGCGCCGAGTTGCGGGGTTGCGGCATCGTTGTGCTTGGCGCCGCGTTGCGGCTTTTTGGGGGCCGTCCCCTTTTTCAAATCAGACATTGAAGCGGAACAGGACCACGTCTCCGTCCCGCATTACGTATTCTTTTCCCTCGGAGCGAACCAATCCTTTTTCTTTCGCTGCGGAATAGGTTCCGCAGGCGGTCAGATCGGCAAAGGAGACAACCTCGGCACGGATGAATCCGCGCTCGAAGTCCGAATGGATCTTCCCTGCGGCCTGGGGTGCTTTCGTGCCTTGCTTGATGGTCCACGCCCGAACCTCTTGGGGGCCTGCGGTAAGATAACTGATCAAGCCCAGCAGGGCGTAGGATTTCTTGATCAAGCGGGAAAGACCGCTTTCGGACAATCCCATATCCTCAAGAAACAGCGCCTTTTCTTCCTCCTCCAGCTCGGAGATCTCTTCCTCCATACGGGCGCAGATGGGCAACGTTTCCGAATGCTCACCCTTGGCAAATTGCTCCACCGCCAAATATTGATCGGACGTCAGATCAAAGGCGGAATCCGCCATATTTGCCACGTAGATCACGGGCTTCATCGTCAAAAGATTGGCAGAGGCCACCGTAGCAGCTTCGTCCTCGGTCAGATCCATCGTGCGGGCGCAGGCTCCCGATTCCAGCACTTCCTTGACTCGCTTGAACAGTGCCACCTCGGTCAGCATCTTTTTATCGCCCTTGGCTTCCTTTTCAGCGCGCAGGATCCGCTTGTCCACCGCTTCCATATCAGCAAGGATCAATTCCATATTGATGGTTTCAATATCCCGCAGAGGATCCACGGAGCCGTCCACGTGGACGATATTTCCGTCTTCAAAGCACCGCACCACGTGAAGAATGGCGTCCACCTCACGAATGTGGGACAAGAACTTGTTTCCCAAGCCTTCCCCCTTGCTTGCACCCTTGACCAGCCCCGCAATATCCACGAATTCAATCACGGCAGGGGTATATTTATCCGGATGGTACATTTCGGAAAGCACGTCCAGACGCTCGTCGGGCACCGCAACCACGCCCACATTGGGCTCGATGGTGCAGAAGGGGTAATTCGCCGCCTCTGCCTTGGTGTTGGTAATGGCGTTGAACAGGGTGGACTTTCCCACGTTGGGAAGACCTACGATACCTAATTTCATATTGCAAAATTCCTTTCGGAGAGTAATTTCGCTGCAGCGATGATTTTTACGGGAAGTCCAAAGAAAAGAGACCGTCGACACGGGGGTTGCGTCGCGAGAAAATGAACTTCTTCTTTAACGGAGCAGACCTCCGATTCATTTATTCTCGAAAGGGGAGGAAATACACCGTATCGAATTAATTATACCACATAATTTTCCTCTCCGCAAGGGGGGAATGAAAACTTTTTCCTAAAAATGATTCCTTTGGACGGGGAGAAAAGGCAAAAAATCGCTCCGCCCAAAGAACAGTGTCCTTTCGCGCGGAGCAGAGCTTGCGTCATTCGGTCGGTTCGGGTTCCTCCGTATCGGAGGGCTGCGGAGCAGAATCCGTGGATTGCGGTTCGGAACCCGTAGATTGCTGCGTGGAATCATCGGATTGCGGTTCGGAATTTGTGGATTGCGACGCGGGATTCGTGGATTGCGGAGTAGAATCTGTGGATTGCGATGCGGAATCGGAGACGGAATCGGCATCCGTATCCGTCGTGACGGAGGATGCATCCGTGGATGAGGTTTGGGATTGAGAATCCGAGAGATCCGTCCCGTTCTCTTCGCCGTCGGAAGCGGGATTGCTTGCAGAGGGAGGCTGAATGGGAATCTCGGTATGGGTTTCATCCAAAAGGTAATACGGATTGTTTTCCTCGGGATATCCGTAAAAAGAAGACGTGCCCCAATGGGGGAGGAATCGCACCTTGGTGTCGGCAGAAGCCTTCAGATAGAGCGTAACCGTTTCGTCCTTGCCCAGCTGTTGGGTGTGGTAGGTTTTGTCGCACCCGTCGGCGGAAATAATTACAAAGCCCGTTTTGGCCGTGCTTTCGGAATATTGCAGGGTAACGACGTATTCGGTTTCGCCCTTCAGCTCTGCTACGTAGTACGCGCCGCTTCGGGTCGGTTCCACGGAGTCCCCGTTGGGATCGGAAACCTTCACCGTAGCGCCGAAGGTGGCGGCACGGATCACGTTAGCTCCTGAAACGATGTCGTGGGAGAAATAGGCAAAAGCAGAGATTCCCATCGAAAACAAACAGAAGACCGTCACACCGACCGTCACTGCCGCCCGCGCCAGAAATACCTTTTCCCGTATTTTTTCCTGGGATGAGATATGAAAAAATTCATAAAACAGCTGTTTCACACGAGGTTCCTCCTTTCCCCTGCGTTGCGTTCGAGGGTTTGTTTATGCTTTTCCCCAGATTTTCGTTGCGTTCGGGGTTAGTTTGCGTTGATCTGCTCCGCCTTGACGGTGATGCCCAGATCTACCGTGGGAACGTCGTTCCCTCGATAGTTGGCAATATTGTCCACGTCCTCGGGCATACGGACGATCAAGGCCAAGCACGTCGTTTCGCCTGCCGTCAGAACCGAGGCTCCGCTTTCGTAATAATGATACAAGGGGAGGGTTGCGACGGTTTTCGCCGTTGCGCGATCGGGGATTCCCCGTTTCGCCTCCGCCTCGGTGAGGCCCGACAGAACGCCGAATCTTAAATAGTCCTGCAATAAGAACGTCTGGCCGAAGACGTTGGTTGCGGGGGCACAGCGGGAAACGGTAACGGCGGTTAAAAATTTGAAATCCCGATCTCCCGCGTTTCTCACCTTCAGATAGACCACCTGAACGTACCCGGGCTCGTAGCGGGCTTGGCGATCAAACACGTCGGTCTCGCCGTCCAGCGGCGCCCATTCTCCTTCGTTGGTGAGGTAGGAAACCTCCACGTCAAAATCCGCAAAATGGAAGATGTTATTAATTTCCGGGGTTTCATCGGAAAACCACGCCAAGGACGTGCCCGTTCCCAATACCGCCCACAGTAAAATTCCGCATAACGCGAGAATCAGGGCGATTTTAGGATATATTTTGTTTGCTTTTTGGGTCGTCATATCGCCCGTCTCCTTCGTTCAAATTCGTTGATCGTTCCTTTTTCGCCGCACCAAAAGGAGCAAAACGACGGTCAAGGAAGATATCGCCGCGAAAAACCACCCCGACGCAGTTACGTCGGCGGTGGGCGGAGGCTTGGGGTCGGAATCCTCTACGGGGTATTCCTCCACCTTAAATTCCCAATCCAGATACCCGATCTGATTTTGGAATTCGTTGTCCATCTCCACGGGCACGTGCAAGCTCACGTTCAGATCCACCGTTCCTCCCGAATAGAGGGTCCCAAGGCAGACCCAATCGCTTAACTGCGCAGGCTGATGTGCTGCGGCGTCAAACAGATACGCCATTTCGTTTTCGTTGCTCACGGCAACCTTTAACGTAAGCTGAGAAAGAAATTCCACGGAATTATCGTGGGCACCCAGAGAACGAAGATAAATTTTGACCTTTACCTTGTCGTCCGCATCGTTTTTCACCGTGATTGCTTGGGTTAAGGTATCTCCCGGCATTACGCCCTTAAAATCGGGGAACAGGTCGGTCGGCGAATGGTCGCTGCCGGGCTCAAATACAAAGCTGCCAGCGTTGCCGCTGTACGTCACCTTGCCCTCTGCGGCAGACGCCGACACAGACAAGGACAGCAGAAGCAGAAGCGCGATCAGTCCTATCATCCATTTCTTCATCGTCATCCCCTCCTTATTCCGCAGGCCAGCCCGAGGCAGTGTAGGTCTTGCCGTCGGTGAGGGGGTTGTTTTCGCTCTGCACCGCCTGTGCCTTGACGGTCAGAGTCAGGGTCTTTCCCAGGTAGCGGTTATCCACCTTGGAGCCGACGATCTCCACGTGAGAGAATACGTCGGGAGTGGTTTGCCCCGCTTGGACGATGCCCGCGTAATAATACCAACCGTCGTGCAAAACCCAATGCTCCCGGTCAATGTTCAGCTTAAAGCATTCCTCCGAGGGCAGCTGCTCAGAATCCACGCCGTATACGATCTTCACCCGAAGATAGAAGGGATGGTCGCAGATATTTTCCACGCTGACCCGCTTGGACACCACGTCCCCCGGGGTAATATACACGCCTTCGGTGGGGAATTCCGTGCCCGCATCGGTCCTTTCGTGGATCTTCATTCGAATTTCACCGGAGGTCACCACGTTGGTGGCCGTTCCCACGGCTTGATAATATGCAAGGGTTGATGTGGCAATAAACGACATCACACACGCCATCAGCGCGGCGATGAAGATCTTTCCTTTGATCTTGCCCAACACAACGTCCTCCTTTTCGAATTTTGCATTATCCCAGCAATCAAAAGGCACCAGACCCTTCTAATGCCCTTTGATTCCCGCCCACTCCCCACAGGGAGGAGTGGGTGAACTGATAAAACTTGATTAATAAACGTCTACGCCGTCTACGACAACGTTGAGCTTATCCTGACCCATGGAGTTCTTGTTTGCCCACAGGGTGGAACCGGTATTGATGCCCTTGTCATTGATCTCATAACCGTTTACAACCGTGTTGTTAACGATGAGCTCATAAGACTTGCCGTAGTCGTTACCGATTTCAATAGCAGCCTTAAGATCGGTGAGACCGCCGTTATCGTTGAAGATGCATCCGTTCACGGTCAGCTTGGTGTTCGCCGTCCCGTAAAGCAGAAGCGCCTTACCGTCGGAGTTGAAGGTGCAGTCGTTGAGGGCTACGTTGGGAGCACCCCAAGTCCAAAGGTTATAGTAATCCCCGGAAATGTTGAAGGTGCAGTCGTTGAACTCGGTGTCGGTGTTCAGACCAAGCGTACCGTTGATCACGCAGTCGTTGTAGGTGATCTTGTTGGTGTGTGCAAAGCCACGATTGTAGCCTGCACCCTGAGGATCACTCTTGATGGTCAAGTTCTCAAAGGTGATGGTTGCACCGGGCAGACCTGCGTAAGTAGAAACGGTAGTAATGTCGATAACGGTAGAGCCGTTCCCGGTAATGGTTACGGTCTTGCCGCTTACTGCGGAGGGAACGACGTAATCGCCGTTGCCAAGAATGACGTTGGTGCTTCCGCCGTTGATTGCTGCATTAAGTGCCGTCTGATCCTTTGCAAATTCAACGTTGCTGGAGCCTGCGGAAGTCTTACGGCCGTATACCTCACCGATATTCGCCGCGTTGAGGTTTCCGCTTACGGTTACGTCTACAGTGCAATTCGTCATAACAGCCGTGCCTGCAAGAGTACCAACGTACTTACCTGCGTAGTGGCCGTTTGCTTCTTCTGCGAAATCAGCCAAAGTTACGGTACCGGAGAGGGCACAATCCGTTGCAGTCAGGCTGCCGCTCAGGTGACCTACCATCATACCGGAGCTCTTCACGCCCGTAACGGTAGCGTTGACGACGTCAACGTTGTTGAGGATCACATTGCCTTCTGCGTAACCAACGACAGCGGCGGCATAGCCGGAGCCGTTTGCATCGGCGGTTACAATAGCATTTTCAATGGTCAGATTGGAAACGGTCAGTGTGGAGTTGGGATAGGCATAGAACATACTTGCCTGACCGGTGGTGTTGTCGTTTGCGCCGGAAACGATCTTCGCATTGGAGATCTTGTGTCCGTTGCCGACAACGGTCAGCTTGTCGCCGCGCTGTGCGATGATGGCGGAGAATTCTGCGCCCGCCATATCGATGTCAGCACCGATTACGATGGTAGCTTCCTCCGCTACGTTGTTATTGGAGGTAAGTGCCTTTGCGCTGAACGCAAGCAATTCGTCCTTGGTGGAAACGATGGAAGCATCGTTCAGAACGGTATTATTCTCTTCCTTAAAGTTGAAGGTGGTTACGTCAGTGTCCGTCTCATAAACGTACTTCCCCTGATCCCCTGCCTGGCAGTTGACAAAGGAGCTTCCGGTAATGGAAACGGTGGTATCTGTCGTGTTGGTGTAGGTTGTCGATCCAGAGGTGTAAGTGTCACCGTTCATACAAATTCTTCCAAGTGCAATGCCTGGCTTCTTGGAGATGTTGCCGAAGAGGCAATCCTTAACCACTACAGCGCTGACCTCAGAGCCGTAATCCTCGTGTACCTTCAACCCTCTGTAGCCGGTGAAGGTACAATTAGTGAAGGTAGCGGAGCCGTCTTCAACCCAAACAGAGTAAACGCTTGCTTCATTGCTTTCAAACGTACAATTCGTGAAGGTTGCATTGGTTCCAAGCTGGATTTCGTCCGCAAAGGTCACGTTGTTGCAGTTAAGGGCGGTGCCACCCATCTCAAGATAGGTCAGCTCCCAAGCACCTTCGTTGTAAGAAGCCGAGTTATCAACGATGGTAACGTTTTTCAGCGTCATAGGAGCTTCAACGTCGCCCAAAGGAGTAACGCCGGAGCCGGTAGCCGTAATGGTATAACCGTTCCCGTCGATCACGATAGAGGACGCGGGGATGATATTGTTTTCACCGTGATGTCCCTCGGTGGGCCACTCAACGTTACCCATCAGCTTAATGGTGAGGGGCAGATCCTTTTCAGCGGAAGCCATTGCCGCCAGCAGATCTCCGTCTGCTTCCAATTCAACGTAGGTTCCGAAAACCGCATCGGCATCGTACTGATCGTTGAAGCTATCGTTTTCTTTGGTAAACTGGGTAGCGAGGACGTTGATCCCCAGATCGATCTGAGGAATATCCGTACCGTTATGGTTCGCCACGTTATTCACGTCGGTGGGCATATAAACCACCAAAGCGAGATAAAGCTCGCCATTGGGGTTCATCGTGGCAGCCTTGGTGTATCCGGCAGAGATCTTTTTCGCATCGGTTACGTCGGCAATCGCCTCGGCTCTGCCTGCATCATCCTTGTCGTAAGCGTCGGACTGACCGTTCACGCCTTCAACGACTCCGAACATAATGTAATTGGAGAGTCTGAACTTTTCGCCGGCCTGATTCGTACCC
>JAGAOB010000115.1 GCA_017623895.1 Clostridia bacterium | reverse complement strand
GGTCAGTGCCCATAAGAGCTTCAACGACCTTCTGAGAGGGCTTGAGAATGTCGATAACGCGCTTGTGAGTGCGGGTCTCGAACTGTTCGCGGGAGTCCTTATATTTGTGGACTGCGCGCAGGATTGTGATGATCTCCTTTTCGGTGGGCAGGGGCACGGGTCCGGAAACCTTTGCACCCATACGGGTCGCGGTAGCGACGATCTTTTCACAAGCCTGATCGACCAGGTGGTGGTCGTAAGACTTCAGACGGATTCTCATTTTTTCGTTTGCCATAGCTTTTTCGCCTCCTTAAGTATTTGGGAAGAGTTGATCGGACAAGTTATCCGATCAGACTTGGGCGATGAAAAACCGAACACTGCGCCGTGCGTTTCACGGTTCGGACATAAAAATCGGATCAGGGCAAGCTGATCCAATCGACCGAACAGACTGCGCCGCGCGCAATCCTTCAGAAACGTGCGCTGAGAGGTAAAGACGTTGCCTTACATCAACTAAGTTCGGTTTCATCCAATTTGAAATCGGATACGGCTCCTCCGGAACTACCTGCCGCCCAAATGCGGATTTCAGCAACCTCCGGAATCATAGCCTACTTTGCCATGCTTTGCTATTATACCACACACGGAGCCGTGTGTCAAGCAGAATTTCAAAAAAAATATTGAACTTTTTGTAAACTTTTCCAATCTTTCCATCTGCCGAAAAAAATTCCCCTTTTTCCCCACTTTTCCTGTTGACTTTTTCCCGATTTTCGTGTAAAATAAAAACAGAAAACAAAATTCAACGAAACGAGGTATAAAACAATGGAAGAAAGAGACGATATTCTTGCTCTGACCGACGAGGAAGGCAACGAGGTCAATTTTGAAATTATCGACGCCGTGGAGAACGACGGAAAGACCTACGTACTGCTCGTCCCCGCGGAAGCAGGCGAAGAAGACGAGGTGGAAGTCATTATGCTTCGCGTGGAAGACGACGGAGAAGAAGACGTTTTGGTCACGGTAGACGACGAGGACGAATTCAACACCGTTGCCGCCCTGTTTGATCAGAAGGCAGAGGAGTACGAGCTGGAAGCAGAAGACGGATGCGGCCACGAGGGATGCGACTGCGGCCACGAGGGTTGCGGCCACGAAGGCTGCGATTGCGGTTGCGGCTGCAACGACTGATTCGCGGAATTTCCCAAAACTTCCTGTTTATACGCCGCGCTCCCGCGCATATTATAAATAGGAAGGCAAGTAAAGCAAATTTCTTGCTTACTTCCTGCGAGATACGATTTTTATGATTTTCAGTTAAAACCTACACCTATACTAAGGGATTCGCACTTCCCGTGCGGGGATGCAGGCCTCCCGCTTCGGACTGCCTTAGCGCCTCCGATCGACGGACGTTGGAAGCACAAAACACGGGAGTCGATTTTACCCGCCCTGCTGTCAAGCAGGTTTACGAAGTCATAACGCCGCATTGCGGTGAACCGAATAACGGTCTTGTGGGATAAACAGACGGACGAAGAAGGAATTCTTTCGTCCGTCTTATTTTTGCAAAAGGATACGCGAAAGCAACCTGCTTTCGCGTATCCTTTTTTTACGCAACGAAATTCGATCAACCGAACAGCTCGGGGTCGCGGAAATCGTCGGTAAGGGGGGCTGCGTCTGCCTTTTCGTGGGAAAGAAACCAACGATACACCTCGGGATTGGAAAAGGTATCGGTCCAAGCGTCGTGGGCGTTTTCGGGATAAAGGGTCAGCTTTGCATTTCCGCCTCTTTTGTTGATGGTCTCCACGAAGATCTCGGACTCACGGCAAAGGACCAAGGGGTCCTTCGCCCCGTGGAACGCCCAAACGGCAACCTGAACTAACCGCCCAGACTCCCAATACATTCCGCCGCCGCAGATCGGCGCGATAGCGGCAAAATATTGAGGCATACTCATCGCCAGCTGCCACGTAGCGTAACCGCCCATACTTGCGCCCATCATATAGATCCGCTTACGATCGGTATAGGGCTGGGAAGCAATAAACCGAACCAATTCCTCCAAATGCTCAAACAGATCGAACCAGTTGTCCGTATGACAGAGCGGCACCACCGTAACGAAGGGATATTCGGGGAAATTCGGGAGTCCCAGCGTAACAGAGCGTACATTCACGCAAGGGGTGATGTCGTCTCCGCGGCTTCCGGCTCCGTTAAGAACGAAGAGCACGGGTTGGGGCTTATTCGGCTCAAACCCATCGGGATAATGGATTACGTACCGAAGCTTGCCCAGTTTGAATTCTTGATAGTTCATATTGTATTCCATCTTATTTTATCGACTTTCATCGTTTTTAATTTTCCTCAAACCATTTCAGGATTCCGTCGGCAAGCGGCCCGTGGATTCCTTTGACGGAACACAGGTCCTCCTTGGAGGCCTTGCGCACGTTGTCAATGGATTTGAAATGCAAAAACAACGCCTTTGCTTTTGCCTTTCCCACGCCGGGGATGGCCTCCAGCTGAGATTGCTGCATTGCCTTTTGCCGAAGATTTTTATGATAGGAAATGGCGACGCGGTGCACCTCCTCCTGCAGCCGTCCGCAAAAGGAGAACACCTCGGGAGACGCCGCCAAGGGCTTTTCCCTGCCGTCGGAGAACACCAAGGATTTGGTGCGGTGTCGGCTGTCCTTTTTCAGACCGAGGACGGGAATGGAAATTCCTTCCTCCCGAAGAACCTGCTCCACTGCGTGGATCTGCGCCAGCCCTCCATCGCAAAGAATCGCGTCGGGGAGCGGAGAAAAGCTCTCGTCTCCCTGCTTGTATCGGGCAACGCGGCGCTGAACCGCCTCTTTCATATAATCCGTATCCCCGCGGCCCAAGGTCTGGCGGATGCGGTACTTTTTATATTTTTTGCGATCGGGGATTCCGTCCTTGACCGAGATGCTTCCGCACACCACGTCGGCACCCGCAGTCTGGCTGATATCGTAGACCTCCATCAAGCCAACCTTACGAAGACCCGAAAACTCCGCAAATTCATCCAATTGGCGCTGGATCCGTGCGGTTTTTCCCTCGTATTGCAGCATCCTCTCTCCCGCGTTGCGGTCGGCAAGGGCCCGCAAGCGAAGATCCTGCTCGTACACGGGAACGGTAATCTTCCCCTTCAGCCATTGATTCAAAAGAGGAGTCCATTCATATTCGTCGGGCAAATAGATCTTCCCGGGAGGAAGGGTATCCTCCGTATAAAACCGTTCCAGATATTGACGCAAAAGGTCGGGTGTGAAGGGCTGATCGAAAACGTCGCAGCGCTCTCCCACCACAAAGCCGTTACGTAACCGCAGCAGAAAAATACAACACCGATCTTCTCCGCCGCGAAAGCCGAAATAATCGGCGTGGCGGTTTTGAGAAAGGACGGGGCGTTGCTTTTTGGAGATCATCTGCAGCGCGTTGCGACGATCCCGAAGAAGCGCCGCTTCTTCAAAATCCAAGCGCTCGGCGGCCTTTTCCATCTCCGCAGTCAGCTCCGCCGCAATCGCATCGGTCTTCCCCTCCAGGATGGCGCAGATGGAATCGTAGGTCCGTTTCATCGCCTCCGGATCAGCTTTTCCCGCACAAAATCCGTTGCATCGTCCCATATCGTATTCCAAGCAAGGCTTGGAACGGGGCTTGTAATTGCAGGAGGGAAGCTTATAGGCAGCATTGATCAGGCCCACGATCAGCGAAACGTTTTGCAAATACGCAAAGGGACCAAAGCACCGTGTCCCCGACGGACGGGTGTACTCCGTCTTCACCCGGGGACAGCCGTCTACCAACGAAACGCAGATAAACGGATATCCGTGACCGGATTTCAGCTTGATGTTGTAAAAGGGATTGTGTTGCTTGATCAGACTGCATTCGGTAATCAGCGCGTCCAACTCGTTTTCGCATAAAATTACCGAAAAACGGTCTACGTGCTCCACCATTCGTTCCACCTTTCGCTCGTGAGGCACGTTGCGAAAATAGGACGAAACCCGATTGCGGAGCTTCACTGCTTTACCCACGTATATGACTTCCCCCGAGGTGTCATACATCGTATACACCCCGGGAGATTCCGGTAATTCATTTGCTTTTTTCAGTAATTCGGCGCGGGTCATTATTCCATAACGAAATTGCTCTGAATCAGAGCGACAAGTCCTTCAATGGCCTCCTGCTCGTCGGGACCGTTGGCAATCAACAGAATTTCCGTATCCTTGGTAATGCCCAAGGACAGAATCCCCAGCAAGGATTTCGCATTCACGCGACGATCATCCTTCTCCACGGAGATGGAGGATTTGTATTCGTTTGCCTTTTGCGTGAAATAAGTGGCGGGACGGGCGTGCAAGCCCACGGGATTGGTCACTTTTACGGTTTTATTCAGCATTTTCGTTTCTCCTGTGTTTCAATCGTGAATTTTTGCAAGGTACAGGGGACGCGGTTGTTCTTTATATCGACAAATATATTATACAACGAAAAGAAAAAAAAGTCAACCGAAAAAAATGCAAAAAATGATACAAAAAAACCTTCTTAATTTCTTGTTTTTCTGTAGTATTGCACCATTTTAAGCCAATTTTCAGACATTTCCATTCCTGTTTTCTCCTCGGAATACAAAATCTGAATCGGATATTTGATTTTCGCCGAGGAAAAATGATAAAGAAAGATTCGTCAAAAAAACGACGGTCTTATCTTTTCGGAAAGGAGAAGATACCAATGCAGCACAAGCACGGCATATCCTATTATATGCAAATTTTTCGATTTTTTGCAATCGCGGCCCTGACGGTGCTCCTTGCGGTGGCGCAATGGTCGGGCGCAGATGTCAAAATAACAACAGCGGCAACAACGGCAACGGCATCTGCGACACCGAGGTCGGAGGCAACAGCAAGAACGGAAACGGCGGCAGTGGCACCGACGGCGCGCCCATCCTCGGCGATTGCATCCTCGGCGATTGAACCCTCGGCGATCATACCCTCGGCGGCGTTTGATTCGCCTGCGGCGGCGATACGCTATTTACCCGCGGCAGCGATACGCTCTTTGCCCGCGACGAGGGCAGATCCCAACGGGATAACGCAGGTCATCGTCGGAGGAGATGCGATTGCGGTTCGACTGGCAAGCGACGGCGTTATCGTGTTAGGCTTCAGCGATGAAGACAGCCAAAACCCCGCCCGCAAGGCAGGGCTGAAAAAGGGTGACCGCATCGTTGCCATCGGGGATACGAGAATCGATTGCAACGATGCGCTTGCACAGGCTCTGCAGCGGTCAGACGGAACACCCCTGTCTCTGCGCTACGTGAGGGGGAGCAAGGAAGCACAAACCACCGTATGCCCACGGAAAAGCGATGACGGAACGCTACAGATCGGAGTTCTCATCAAGGATTCCACGGCGGGAATCGGCACGTTGACCTTCGTTATCCCCGATTCGGGCGAGTACGGTTGTCTCGGTCACGGAATATCCGACCCCGATACCGATACCTTATTTTGTGTAGGGAAAGGGGATTTATACCCTGCCGAGATCACGAGCCTGCGAAAAGGGGTCTGCGGAGCTCCCGGAGAATTGCAGGGAATGTTCTCGGCTCCCATTCTGGGGCGATGCACGACCAACGGGGAAACGGGACTGTTCGGTCAGCTTGACGTGACCCGATTCCGAGACCGAGCCACCGTTCCCATCGCCTCCAAAAGTGAGGTTCGGGAGGGGAACGCCACCATCCGGTGTACCGTGGACGGAGAAGGGATCCGGGAATATTCCATTGAAATCGTGCGCATTTACCGTGCCTTTGGCGGTCCTACGAAAAATATGCTCATTCGCGTGACCGACCCCGCACTGCTGGAGCAGACGGGAGGCATCGTTCAGGGGATGTCAGGGTCTCCCATTCTTCAGAACGGCAAATTGGTAGGTGCGGTAACCCACGTTCTGATCAACGATCCCACCAGCGGCTACGGCATTTTTATTGAAAATATGCTGTCAAGCATTCCCGAATCCAAAGCTCAGCAAAAAGCGTCGTGATCAAAAAGCGAACCTCTTTTCACAAGGGGCGAAGCCATTGGTTTGCGAAATGAAAGTCCGCTTCGCGCCGCCCGAAAATTCGGGCGGCAATTTTTTTCGAAAAAAGGCTCTTTTTTCCCATATTTTCTTGACATCCAAAAAATTTTATGATATAATTACTTCAGATGAATTTCCAATAAAAAACAATCGGGGAAAGCGAGAATCTCCTATGATTTTTAACCCGAGCTCTTTGATCCGGACCAAGGGAAGCTACCGCTTGGGAAAAGACGTATCAGCCGTCGCACACCCTTGCCTGAGCAAGGCCGTGCTGTCCGAATTTTGGCATAATTTTACCTTTCAAGCGTCGAATCTTTGCATCGCCGACGAAATAAATGAATTTCGTTTTTCCGTAGGAGAAGCAGAGGCACTTTCTCTTGACGGAACGGACTACAGCATCAACGTCACCCCTGCGGGAATTTCCGTTTTTGCAGAAAATGAAACCAACCTGATCCGCGGCTTTATGACCCTGCTGGACCGTATAAAAGCAACGGAGGTCAACGACGCCGTTGCCGCCGAAATCGAGTGCTGTCAAATCAAAGACAAGCCGTTAATTCCCCAGCGGATGGTTCACCTCTGCATTTTCCCCGAAACGGAGCGTTGGGAGGTGCAACGCTTTTTGCGTGCTTGCGGAGTGTTAAAATACACCCACGTGATCCTGGAATTTTGGGGGATGCTGAAATTCGACTGCTTGAAAGAGCTTTCTTGGCCCCACGCCTTTTCCAAGGAGCAGATTCGTCCGATCCTGGGGGAGGCCAACGATTTGGGATTGGAAATCATCCCCGCATTCAACCATTGGGGGCACGCCTCCGCTTCTCGAAGCATCCACGGAAAACACGTCGTGCTGGACCAAAATCCCTCGCTGCAGCCCTATTTCAGCGAGAACGGCTGGTGCTGGGCCATCGAAAAGCCTCGGACGAAAGCGTTATTGCACAAAATTCGGGAAGAGATGTGCGACCTGTGTGGTGCAGGGCAGTATTTTATGTTGGGATGCGACGAAGCGGACGGGTTTGAATTTTCAAGAGAAAATATGGACCTTCTCTGCCGTTATCTCAACGAAATTACCGAGGATCTTGAACGATCCGGACGAAGACCCATTTTGTGGGGCGATATGTTCCTGTTCAAGAAAGACGGCTACAACCCCCAAAATCACTATTGCTGCAACGCCCCCTCCTGGGAAGCGGCACAGTATATGTTAGACCGACTCTCTCGAAGCATCGTCATCGGAGATTGGCAATACACCTCCCCTTGTGCCCCCGTGGAAACAGCGCTCACCTTTAAGCAGGCAGGATTCGATTGCCTCTTATGTCCTTGGGACTGCGGGAAAAAGGAGTTAATCGCACCTCTGGAGACCATCAAAGCACACCATCTTTCGGGATTCATCCTCACCACGTGGCACACCCTGTCGAAGGGAATCCCCTACGTCACGATGGCGGCCCGCGGCGGATTTGAGGACATCGACGCTTACACGACTCCCGAGGCACGGCACCATACGGCAGCGCTGATGCGCAAGGTGATGCCCGCCCGAGGACGCTACGAACGGGCGGGGTGGAGCAAGCAGCAGATCGACTTTCTTTGGGAGTAATCCCGTTTGCCCAGAGCGCAGAATCCCACCTCTTCCTTGAGGAAGAGACCGCATTATTCCTTCATTTTTAACATCGTTTCAAATATATCTTAAATCATTCCGCAGTAAGGAGAAGCCTATGTTACATCTGATTCCGTCCGTAAAAATTCTGAACGAAACCGAGGGTTTCTTGCAGAAGCCCGCGTTGCGTTACGACGCCGCAGAATTCGACCCCCGTCTTGTCACGGCCCTGAAAAAGTTGCCCTTTGACAACGACGGAGCCACCGTCACCATTGCCTTGACCGGCACCGAGGGGGAAGGATATACACTGGATATCACCCCCGATGAGATTTCCATCACGGCAGACAGTGCCGCAGGAGCGTTTTACGCAATTCAGACACTGCGTCAGATCTTC
Organism: Clostridia bacterium; assembly: GCA_017623895.1. GTDB lineage: Bacteria > Bacillota > Clostridia > Oscillospirales > UBA644 > RGIG995. Next base: position 9,661 of record JAGAOB010000115.1, on the reverse strand, counting down.
GCCAACGGCACGCAGATCCCCTGCCTGCACATCGAAGATCAGCCTGATTTTCCCTATCGCGGCTTTTACCACGACATCACCCGCGGAAGAGTCCCCTCCGTGGAAACCATCAAACGGCTCATTGACAATCTGGCGTATTACAAGCAAAATTCCTTCCAGCTGTACGTAGAACACGTTTTTGAGTTTGAAGAAACTAAAGACATCGTAGAAAAAACCGGGTACCTGACCAAGGCGGAAATGGACGAGCTGGACGCCTACTGTAAGGAAAACTTCATTGAATTTATCCCCTCCCTCAACACCTTCGGGCATATGCACGACATTCTGCAGCAACCGAAGTATCATCATTTGCGGGTAGCACGGGATTTTCAGCCTACGCCGTATTATTGGTTTGATCGGATGTGCAATCATACCGTCAATCCGTTGCTGGACGAGAGCTTTGATCTGATCAAGAGCCTGATCAATCAATACGAGTCTCATTTTTCCTCCAAATACTTCAACATCTGCTGTGACGAGACCGCAAGTCTGAAACGGTTCAAGGGCGATGGAGAGCAGGACAACGGTCAGATGTACCTCGATTTCGTACAAAAAATCATTGGACACGTCAAGAGCAAAAATAAAACGCCTATGATGTGGGCCGACATACTCCTGGAGCACCCCGAAACCATCGAGCAGCTTCCCCAAGACACACTATTCTTGAATTGGGATTACTCTCCCAACCCCAAGGAAGAGAAAGTCTCCAAGTTTGCAGAGCTGAAGCGTCCTCAAATCGTATGTCCGGGCACACATTCTTGGGCTCGGTTCTGTGAAATCGTGGAATTTGGAGAAAACAACATCTGCAATCTGATCGATTTAGGCCGCAAATACGGAGCCATCGGCGTTCTGAACACCAACTGGGGCGACTGGGGCCATCCTGCCAGCATTGAAATGGCCTGCTACGGAATGGTTTTAGGTGCAGGAAAATCCTGGGCGGCGGACACGAAGCCCTGCGATGAATTTTACAAAGCCGTTGACTTGCTTTTGTACGGCAAGGACGGTGCGTTCGATCTGCTTAGAAAATTGAGCAAAGCCCACGATCTGATCCAATGGTTCTCCTTTGCAAAAACCTATTACGAAAAAATTGCCACGGGAGAATACACAAAACGAACGGTTCCCGGAAACATTCCCTCGGAGGAAGATTGCAAAACCGCAATCACCGCCTGCAAGGAGCTTCTCTCCCAGCTTCAGGAGCCTTGGGGAAACGAAGAGTATCGCAAAGAAATGGCCCTCGCCGTCCGCGGGGTCTGGGTTATGGCAGAATTGTACGCAAAGGCTCTGCAATAAGAGATCCAGCCCGAAATCGACGTGAAGCAGTGGATATCCGATTATTCCGATATGTGGCGGAAAAAGAACAAGGAAAGCGAGCTTTGCAACATCGTTACGATGTTCAACTATATGAACGAAAACTGATCCAGATAAAAAATCCCGACAGAACAAAGCCTCTGTCGGGATTTCTCATTTTTTATTTCGTTAAAAAATCGACGCATACCCCGTCGGAGTCCAAGGGGTTGACTCTGTTTATATTCTCGAAAAAACACAAGAACGGATGGGGGGGGGTAATGGCGTTCGGCGTAAAAAAGAAAAAAAACAACGGTCCTTTTCCGCGAAAAAAAGAAGGGGCCTATTTCTTTGGGACTTACAATGCAGAGCAAGGATGTTTCCGCCGATCCGTCCTCGGAAACGGCTTCCGACCTCCCCTCCGAGGATTAAAATAAAACGAAAGGAACCTGAGAGACAATCAAGATTTTTTCAGTATGGCACAAAAAACCAACCGAGGGAAAGAGTTTTTTCAAAAAAGATATAAAAAATTTGCATTTCCCCCCTTGACAACCGAGGAAAAATGTATTATAATAGTTAGGCGATAAAGATTTGCAGGTGTAGTTCAATGGCAGAACTCCAGCCTTCCAAGCTGGCCACGGGGGTTCGATTCCCCTCACCTGCTCCATTTTTTTGTAACAAAACCCGAAAACCCGAACAAAGCATTCGGGGATTTAGCTCAGTTGGTAGAGCGCCTGCTCCGCAAGCAGGAGGTCACGGGTTCGACTCCCGTAATCTCCACCAAATAAGGTTGATAGTTTTGATACGAAAGTATCTGAAACTATCGACCTTTTTCTTTTTACAAAAATGCCTGTAGCTATTCACATTTTCATGATAAACAGTAACATAATACAATGACAAAAACGGTCGAGAGAATTTTTCTTGATTCCTGTAAAATATAAGTGATGATAAGGAGGTGACGAACATGACGGAACAGATTCTTGCGGTTCAGAAAATGTAGGACTACATCGAAGCCCATCTGACGGAGGAAATTACACTGGCTGCTTTGGCAGATATTTGTAGCTTTTCTCCTTGGTATGCTCATCGACTGTTTCGGGAGCACACCGGTTACGCGCCCGCAGAATATATCCGTCGGATGCGACTGGCAAAATCTGCGCTGCGTTTGAAAGCAGAACACACGAAAATCATTGATGTGGCTTTTGATCTTGTTTTTGCCAGCGTTGACGGATACACCCGGGCCTTTCGCAAAGAGTTTGGCATCAACCCAAGCGAATACGCAAAAAATCCAGTTCCGGTCAAGCTGTTCGTTGCCTACGGTGTCAAATTCAAAGAATTAAGGAAGGAATTTATGACTGTGACCGAACCCAAAAATGTATTCATTCAAGTGATCCACAAAGCCCACCGAAAGGTCATCATCAAGCGTGGAAGCAACGCTGACAACTACTTTGACTACTGCAGTGAGGTTGGCTGCGATGTGTGGGGCATGCTTCTCAGCATGGACAGTCTGTGCGGTGAACCGGTGTGTCTGTGGCTCCCGGAGCAGCATAAGCGCCCCGGAACTTCCACCTATGTGCAAGGTGTTGAGGTGGCAGAGGAATATGACGGCGTGATCCCGGAGGGATTCGAAATCATCACCTTGCCGGAGTCTGACTATCTGATGTTCCAGGGCGAGCCTTTTGATGAGGAGGATTATTGTAACGCCATTTTTGCCGTTCAGACCGCCATGAATCGCTATGACCCCTCTGTAATCGGTTTTTGCTGGGATGACTCGAATCCCCGCATTCAGTTGGAACCCAGAGGAGAAAGAGGATACATCGAAATGAGAGCGATACGCAAGGAACAGGGGACGCAGAAATGAAAAATGGGTATTCAAAAGCGGTACTGTTTCTTGCAAGTCAAGCGATTACCTTACTGGGATCTTCTATCGTACAGTTTGCTATTATTTGGTATGTGACGCTGGAAACCTCATCCGGCGGGTGGGTTGCCCTGCTCTCGGCGGCAGCTTACATTCCCCAGTTTCTGATTTCATTCTTTGCGGGAGTATGGGTGGACCGCTATCCACGGAAGTGTCTGATCATTGCCGCAGATGGGGCGATTGCAGCAGCAACACTGGCACTTGTCCTGCTTCTTCCACAGATTTCTCAGAATGAAACGATTTATATCGCATTGGTTGTGATTTCGGTGATTCGCTCCCTTGGTACGGGTATCCACACACCGGCAGTGAACGCAACAGTGCCGCAGCTCATTGCAGAAGAGAATTTGATGAAGTTTAATGGGATCAACGCTACCATTCAATCGGTGGTTCAATTTGCTGCACCGGCCATTGCAGGCAGTATTCTCACATGGGGCAGCTTCCGTGGCGCGCTGATGGTGGATGTAGTAACCGCTATGGTAGGTATTGGGCTGTTGAGTGCGATTGTCATCCCCTTTGAAGAGCGAACAGAAACCGCACCGGTTTTTGCCGAAATGCAGGAGGGCATTCGCTATGCTGCCAAGGAGCGGTTTCTCGGAAAACTGATTATGCTTTTTGGTCTATTCATTTTCCTGTGTGTTCCCGCAGGATTTCTCGCAACTTTGTTTGTCAGCCGTTACTACGGAGACACCTATTTCCACATGACGCTTGTGGAAGTCATCGGCTTTTTGGGTATGATGGCAGGCGGCTTGCTGATCAGTACCTGGGCGGATTCAAACGCCATACCAAAACGCTGCTGGTTGGAATGATGTCCTTTGGAGCGATGGCGATTGCCATGGGTTTGGTGGAAAACTTTTATGTGTATCTGGCGCTGATGGCCGTTTACGGAATTGCGCTGACCATGGTGCAGACAGCATCTACTACGCTGTTGCAGGAGAACAGCGCACCGGAAATGTCGGGGCGGATATTTGGCTTGTTCAGCGCGGCTTATTCCAGCTTTTTACCCATCGGTATGGTGATATTCGGCCTGTTGGCAGACAGAACATCCATGCGATTGTTGATGGTGATTTCCGGCGGCCTGCTGATTTTGATGGCGATTGTGGCGTATTTGGACAAAGCCTTTTATCGGCATGGTTTCAATTAATAGGCTATGGTTTCATTTTTAAGTGAAACCTTTTGAAACCCTATGAAACCGTATCATAATTATCAACTGTTGCCAATAAGAATAAGGCCTGTCCGCAAGGACAGGCCTTATTCTTATCTGATCGAAGAGATGGAGGGAGTTGAAGCCTTAAGGAGTGAATGCGGCTCCGAGGGAGCATCAAAACCGAGGCCGCCCGAGCCGCAGCGAGGGAGACTGCCGTAATCTCCACCACCCATTTCCACGTCAAGTGAGAATGCAAGACGCCGCATAACCAAGCCTTCCTTGCTGTGCGGCGTCTTGCGTTCTTGGGGCGTGATTCACAAGCGTCGTTTCTGTGGCTCGCGCCGTGGCTGTAGGCCTTGCGGCGTCCCGATTCGAAGGATAGGAATCCTTCTTTTTTTTGCGCAGATTGCGAAGGTGGAAGGGGGGGGAGAGAGTGGTTTTGTCGTCGTTCGGATTTTTTATTCTCGGAAGCCGAATTTTTTCATTTCGGCGAGGGTGACAGGGCCGATCTTGCCGTCCGAGGCAAGCCCCGTGCGGCGTTGGAACTCTTTGGTCCACGCCTCGGTGTTTTCGCCGAACAGGGGTCCCAAAACGTTGTTTGCCCGTCTATCCAGAGATTGTGCGTAGGCGGGGAAAACATCATACCAAAAGCGGTTTATTTTCTCAACGTCGCCGTTTAGATCTCCCCGCCGAAAATAACCTCGATTGGGGAGAAATCCGCCGCTTGGGGGAACGGGGACGGAGGGGGACGAAGAAAATCCGTTTTTCCCTGCGGCGCGAATCCTTGCGGGGTAATCGATCAGCAGATAATTCTGATCCACCACCTGTCCTGCCACGACGTTGGAGCGAATCAGGTTGGTGCTTCCTCCGAATTGCCAAAGACCGCAGACGCCGTCCTTTCCCTTGTACGTAAGCGCCGTTGACCATTCGGCGACCCAATGGGCGTAGCGTTGCAGATCTTCGTCGTTAAGATAGGTTTCGAAGAAAGAACGGCTTGCGTAAATTCCTACCCAATAGCCGCGGCTCTCCAGATAATCACACCAAGCCTTCGCTACGCGCGTAAGGGCTTCTCGATTCACGGTTTTTTGGACCGGGTCCTCCATATCGTAGTAAACGGGGAGATCGAATCTTCGCCCCTGCAGGACGGTATCTTCAAAAAATCTTGCCTCTGCCAGGGCCTCCTCTTCGGTTCGTGCCATAGCGTATTGATAGGTTCCCACGGGCAGTCCTGCGGAGACGGTTTTTTCGTAATAATCGACAAAGGACGTATCGCGCCCTCCTCCCACGGTGACCGCAGGCGCCGAGTACGCCCCGCGGGGAATAATAAACCTTACGCCTTCGGCGACAGCAGTCTGAAAATCGAAGCTTTCCTTGAACGCCGAAATATCAATTCCAAATTCTTGCATCCATCATACCTCATTTCTACGAGATTCGGTTGTCGAAAGCAACGGCGCGCTTCCTTATTTACTGTTATTACGTTTTGGGGGCTTATATTCCATCGGGAGCGTCCCTCCCGATTTTTTTCCCGGGAGGAATCGATCTCAGATCGACCCTCCGGCGGAGAGAAAGGACTTGATTTTCCGTTTTGCCACTTGCTTTTTTTGGAGAAATATGGTATGATATAGGTAACGTTGATTCGTTATTCTGAAAGGAGCATTTTTTATGGAATTTAGCGTAAACCATCCGATCCTGTTTGGGTTGGCGGGGTTAATCGTGGCGGCGGTTCTTGCCCAATCGATCTTCTTTTTGATCAAGGCGTGGAAGCGGGGCGTAGCCCTCGGAATGGATCGAGGGAAGCTTCGGAGCATCGCGGTGACGGCGGGAATCTTTACCGTAGCCCCCGCAGTTGCCATCGTCATCAGCGTCATCGCCCTTTCCAAAAAGCTGGGTATCGCCCTTCCGTGGCTGCGGCTGAGTGTGGTTGGGTCTCTCTCCTACGAAGCCATTGCGGCGGAAAATACCTCTTTGGCTATGGGATTAAAGGGAAGCGCCACTCCTGACGCCTCTCAATTTGTGACCATTGCCCTGGTAATGACCCTTTCTATTATGGTGGGGATCTGGCTGGTGCCCGTGATCTGCAAGAGATTGCAAAAGGGGATGGGGAAGCTGGAGCAGCGGGATAAAAAGTGGGCGGACGTGTTTCAATCCGCGATGTTTATCGGAATGATTTCCGCCTTCGTCGGCTTCGTATTTTGTGACGTATCCCAAGCCTTCACGGGGAATTTCAAGGGATTGATCCCCGTATGCGTTATGGCGGTTTCTGCGATCGTTATGGCAATTTGCGGGCTTTTGGCAGGAAAATTCAAAAAAATTCATTGGATCGCCGATTACGCTCTGCCCGTCTCCCTTGTGGCAGGAATGGCCAGTGCCGTTCCCTTTACCGCTTGGCTGTCTTAAGGAGGGAAAAAGATGAAAAAAGAACGAACCTATATGGAGCAGGTGCACCGCTGGGGCACCGTATGGAATCTTTCGATGATGGCGCTGCTTTTGGCGTTCCCCATCGCATTAGCACTGATCTTCCGAGCGTTTCCCGATATAAACGGACTTTGGCGGGGACTTTTGGCCACCGCGCCGATGTATTGGGCGGTAGGTGTGATTGAAACGTTTACGTATATCCCGATGCTGGGGGCAGGAGGATCGTACCTGTCCTTCGTAACGGGGAACATCTCCAACCTGAAGCTTCCTTGCGCATTAAACGCCTTGGAGCAGGCAAAGGTCAAGGCGAATTCCGAGGAGGGTGAGGTGGTCTCCACCATCGCCATCGCCGTCTCCTCCATCGTAACGACGTTGATCATTCTGTTGGGCGTCATCCTCATTGCTCCGCTGACGCCGATTTTGGAATCGCCCGTGCTGACCCCTGCCTTTGATCAGATGATCCCTGCCCTGTTCGGAGGGCTTGGCGTGGTCTTCGTTTCCCGAAACTGGAAGATCGCCGTAGCCCCCGTAGCGCTGATGCTGATTCTGTTTATCGCCGTTCCTGCCCTCAATGCGGGCACGGTGGGAATTATGGTTCCCGTCAGCGTGGTATTTACGTTGATCGTCAGCAGAATTATGTACAAGAAAAACTTGCTGTAAAAGAGGGATTTTATGATTGCACTTTACGTAATTTTGGGCTTGATTGCCGTCTTTTTGGCTGTCATTCTGATTCGGGCGGCGGCATTTCGCCCCAAGACCTTTCCCGTAACGGAGGCCGCCCCCGTGGAATTTGACGGGGATAAGGCGGTGGGTGCTCTGCAGCAGCTGGTTCGGTGCAAAACCGTTTCTTATTACGACCACTCCAAGGAAGACGATGCAGAATTTGAAAAGCTCATTGGACTTTTGCCACAGCTGTATCCCGAAGTATTTCGGGTCTGCACGATGGAACGGCTTCCCGACCGTGGATTACTCTTTCGGTGGAAGGGTAACCGAGAAGACCGCCCCTCGGTGATGATGGCCCACTACGACGTGGTCCCCGTCAACGAGAGTCAATGGGAAAAGGACCCCTTTGGGGGCGAGATCGAAAACGGCGTTCTGTGGGGCAGAGGGACCTTGGACACGAAGGTGACGATGAACGCAATCCTGTCTGCCGCCGACACGTTGATTTCCAAGGGCTTCGTTCCCGAAAACGACGTCTATTTTGCCTTCTCGGGAGGCGAGGAGGTCAACGGAGACGGGGCGAAAAACATCGTAGACCGCTTCGAAGCGCTGGGGCTGGACCTGGGCCTTGTAGTAGACGAGGGCGGCGGCGTTGTGGAGAACGTGTTCCCCGGCGTCAAGCTCCCCTGTGGCGTAATCGGAATCGCAGAAAAGGGTATGATGAACGTGACGCTTTCGGTGGACTCCCAAGGAGGGCACGCCTCGGCGCCCAAGCCTCACACCCCCGTGGGAATCCTTTCCAAAGCCTGCTGCAAGCTCGAAAACCATCCGTTCCCGATGCACGTCACAAAGCCTGCCGCGGAAATGTTTGACACCCTGGGACGTCATTCGTCCTTCCTTTATAAAATTATTTTTGCCAATTTCGGAATCTTCAAGGGAATCCTTGACCTTCTGGGAAGGTCTTCAGGCGGAGAGATCAACGCACTGCTGCGGACCACCGTGGCGTTCACACAGATGGAGGGAAGCGCAGCCCCCAACGTCATTCCTCCCTCGGCCTCGATGACCGCAAACCTGCGGCTGAACCCGATGGACACCGTAGAGACGGCAAAGGCCCGTATCGAAAAGGTTATCGCAGATCCGACGGTCCGCGTCACCGTGGGAAGTCATATGAACCCCAGCCGCGTTTCTCAAACCGATTGCGACGCGTGGAACAAGGTAGCATCCGCCGTTTCCGAAACGTGGACGGGGTGCTTGGTGTCTCCCTATCTGATGGTACAATGCTCCGATTCCCGTCACTACGGGCGGATCTCCGACAAGGTCTATCGCTTTTCCGCGATGGACCTGACCAAGGAAGAACGGGCGACCATCCACGGAAACAACGAACGCATCCGGCTCGACGCAGCAAAGCGGGCCGTGGAATTTTATCTCCGTCTTTTGAAGCAATGCTGAACAAACTCGCCGCAGGAATTTTTCCTGCGGCGAAGTATTCTTGACAAATTTGTAAGAATATGATACAATAAAGAAAAGACGCCAAGTAAAAATCAACGGCGTCAAAAAAGGAGGAAACGGTATGAACGATCAAGTATTTGAACCAGGACTTGCACAACCCGCAGGAGGCGGTCTCTCCACGAGCATCGGAGAAATTCTCGGCATCATCTTCCTTATTCTCGGAATCCTTATCGCCGTTGGATACGTGGTCTTTTTCATCATTTCTTGGTGGAAGATGTATACCAAAGCAGGCAGACCCGGTTGGTCGAACCTGGTTCCCGTATACGGCTGGGTGGAATTTTTCAACATTGCTTGGGGCAATGGGGTCTACTTCCTGTTTATGCTCATCCCCGGCGTGAACGTTTTGGTTGCAATTCTGTCGGTGCAGAAGCTGTCGGAGGCCTTTGGTCACGGATTGGGCTTTACCCTCGGACTGTTCTTCTTCCCCTACGTCTTTATCCCCATTTTGGGACTTGGAAAATCCAAGCACATTCGCTATCAGGAAAAGCTGGCCGCAAAGGCGGAAAAGCAGGCTGCGGTAACGACGACGGAGACTGCGTCGGAAGAATAAAATGAAGAAAAAGATATTGTTTTTAACTGTAAACCTGAGCGGCGGCGGCGCGGAAAAGGTGCTGATCGACATTCTGCGGAATTTGGACGGGGAACGGTACGACGTCACGCTCTGCACCCTGTTCAACCAAGGAGTATATCTCGGCGACCTGCCC
>JAGAOB010000017.1 GCA_017623895.1 Clostridia bacterium | reverse complement strand
TAACGCTGTATTACTCGGTGTTTGAAACGGTGGACGCCATCGCCCGCCGTGTGACGGTAACCAACACCTCTGAGATTGAGATGGATCTTGAAAGAATTTATTCTCTTTGCTGCGAGCTTCCCTTTGGAAATTGGGAGATTTGCCATCTTTACGGGGATTGGGCAAAGGAACGCACCTTTGAGCGCTCTGAGCTGATTCACGGAATTACCTCGGTGGAAAGCAAATACGGTGCATCGAGTCACGCCCACAACCCCTTCGTTGCCATCGTGGACAAGGATACCACGGAGGACGTGGGGGATGCCTACGGCTTTAATTTCGTGTACAGCGGAAGCTTTTCGATTCAAACAGAAAAGATTACCAGCGGAGACCTGCGCTTGATTATGGGTCTCAACCCCACGGATTTCGGATGGAAGCTGGAGCCGAAGGAATCCTTCGAAGCCCCCGAAGCAATCTCGGTCTACTCTGCAAACGGCTTGGGCGGAATGAGCAGAACGTTCCACAAGCTTTACCGTAATCATCTTTGCAGAGGACCTTGGAAAAACGCAAAGCGCCCCCTACTGATCAACAACTGGGAGGGCACGTATTTCGATTTCGACGAAGAACGGATCTTCAACATCGCAAAGCAGGCGGGAGAGCTGGGCGTGGAAATGCTGGTTCTGGACGACGGCTGGTTCGGAGCAAGAAACAACAACAAAGCGGGATTGGGAGATTGGTTTGTCAACGAGGAAAAATTAAAGGGTGGATTGAAGGAGCTCTCTGACCGCGTGCACGGATTAGGGATGAAGTTCGGACTTTGGTTTGAGCCAGAAATGGTCAATCCCGACAGCGACCTGTATCGAAGCCATCCCGATTGGTGTCTGCAGGTTGAGGGACGACCTTTGTGCACAAGCCGTAATCAATACGTTTTGGATATGTCCCGAAAGGACGTACGGGACTATCTGTTCGACTGTATGGACAACGTAATGAAAAACGCAAAAATTGAATACATCAAATGGGACTTCAACCGTTATTTGTCGGAAATGGCAAGCTGCTTGCTTACGCCCGAACGCCAAAAAGAGATTTCTCACCGCTACGTTCTCGGTCTTTACGCGCTGTTAGAGCGGCTTTTGAACGCTTATCCCGATCTTCTGTTGGAGGGATGTGCCAGCGGCGGCGGACGGTTTGATCCCGCAATGCTGTACTATTCTCCCCAATATTGGACCAGCGACGACACCGACGCAATCGAGCGGTTGTCGATTCAATACGGAACCTCTATGTGCTATCCGACCTTCACCGCATCCTCTCACGTTTCCGCCTGTCCCAATCATCAAACGGGCAGAATCACTCCCCTGCAAACGAGATCCGACGTGGCGCTGGCGGGATCCTTCGGCTATGAGCTGGACGTAACGAAAATGTCCGACGAGGATAAGGAAGAGGTAAAGCGACAAATTGCCGAATACCACAAATACTACGACGTGATCCACTACGGTGAGCTGTATCGCTTGATTGCGCCCTACGGAGACGAATGTGCGTGGTGCTACGTATCCGAGGATAAGAGTGAGGCGCTGTTGACCTTCGTCTGCATCCGCACCCATCCTCTGACCCGCCATTGTGTGAAGTTCAAGGGATTGGATCCCAACAAGCAGTACGTCGATCAGGATGGAACCGTCCGCGCGGGAAGCGTATGGATGAACGCGGGAATCAATCACACCAAACTGATGCAGGATTTCACCACCTTTAAGGTGTATCTGAAAGAGGTCAAATAACCAAAACATAAGAAATTAAAAATCGCCCCGAAAGCACTCCGCTTTTGGGGCGATTTTATCATCTTTTTTCAAGATTTTTAGAAACAAAGAACGATTATTTTATACCGTTTCGGTGTGAAAATCCTCGTTATTCCTCGCTGATTCCCGCGAAGGAATAGAGGTCGGATCGCAGCAGCTCGGCCTTTGCCTCTGCGGCGGGGCGGGTTTCATCCCGAACCAATACGTAGATCTTAACCTTGGGCTCCGTACCCGAGGGGCGGACGATAATCACGGATCCGTCCTGCAAGCGGTAATAGATCACGTTTGCCTTGGGAAGTCCCATAACGCCGTCGTTCAGATCGAAGACCTCGGCAAGTCCGACTCCCCCAAAGCCGTCGGGGCGTACGGTACGCAGGCGCTCCATCAGCGCTTGCGTTCTTGCAGGACCGTCAAATCCCCGCATCGTAACAGAAAGGGTGCGCTCAAAATAGACGCCGAATTCCTCGTAAAGCGCATTGAGGGCATCTGCAAGAGTCATCCCCCTTTCCCGATAATGTGCCGCCATTTCGGCAATCAGAAGGGCAGCGGCAACGGCATCCTTATCCCGAGCATAGGTTCCCGTGAGATATCCGTAGGATTCCTCGAAGCCGAATACGTAGGTATGCTCCCGCGTAGCCTCAAATTCCTTAATTTTTTCTCCGATAAACTTAAAGCCCGTCAGGACGTTAAAGAGCTTAACACCGTACTTTTCACAAATGACCGCTGCCATTTCGGTGGAAACGATAGATTTAACAGCGGCAGCGTTGGCGGGCAGGTTTTGCGTATTTTTCCGTGCTCCTAAAACGTAATCAAGAAGCAACGCACCCGTTTGATTTCCCGTAAGAGCAACAAACTGACCGTCTTTTCCCCGAACGAGAACGCCCACTCGGTCGGCATCGGGGTCGGTGCCGATAATGAAATCCGCGTTTTTCTCATCCGCAAGCTTCATCGCAATGGCGAAGCCCTCTTTGTTTTCGGGATTGGGAGAAACCACAGTGGGAAATTCTCCCGAAAGGACCATTTGTTCAGGAACGCAGGTAACGTTTTTGAATCCCGCACGGTGCAACGCTTCGGGAACGAGACGGTATCCCGTACCGTGGAACGGTGTAAAAATGATGGCCATATCCGCTTGACGGCGGATCGCCTCCGGATCAATGACGCAATCCAACACACAATCCAAGAACTTTTCATCAAAATCCTTGCCAAGGATCACGGTTTTTTCCTTCATTTCTTCCACGGAAGAAACCTTGACGTCGTCAAAAATATCGTCGGAACAGATGGAATCGTAAACGACGTCCGCCTGTTCGGGGGCAAGCTGGGCACCGTCCTCCCAATAAACCTTATATCCGTTGTATTCCTTGGGATTGTGAGATGCGGTAATATTAATACCCGCAATGCAGTTCAACTCCCGAATGGCAAAGGAAACCTCGGGAGTGGGGCGCAGCTCGTCAAACAGATACGCCTTAATGCCGTTAGCCCGAAGGACACGGCAGGCTTCTTCGGCAAATTCCCGTGCCATAATACGGCAATCGTGACCGATCACAACACCGCGGGCACAGGCTTGTGCACCCGCTTTGCGGATCAGCTTGGCAAGCCCTTGGGTCGCGTGACGCACCACGTAAATATTCATCCGATTGGTACCCGCACCGAGAACGCCCCGCAGGCCTGCGGTCCCGAAGGACAGGATGGTTCCGAATCGGTCGGCAATTTCTTTTTCATTTTCGGCAACGGCGATCAGCTCCTGTTTGGTTTGGTCGTCCACCACAGGGGATGACAGCCAACGTTGCAGCATTTCATTCATTCGACGGTTCTCCTTTTGCAAAAGTGGTTACAGGGATTTTTTGAATTCTTCCAAAGCGCAGGCAAGCTGGTCGGGACAGGATGTCGATTTCATCCCGCAACGAATCCCCTTCAGGGTTTCGATCACGTCATCCACCTTGCGGCCCTCGGAAAGACGGGCAACACCCTGCGTATTTCCCGCGCATCCACCGATGAATCGGACGGAGGTAACGATATTGTTTTCATCCACTTCCAAGTGAATCCCGCGGGAGCAAACACCCTTGGGGGTAAAATCGAAGGTCTTCATTACAGTATAACTCCTTTATCGGATATCTTATTCATTTATGATACGTCATATTGTGCTGAATGGTAAAAGCACGATAGATCTGCTCCAAGAGAATGACCCGCATCATCTGATGTGGAAACGTAAAGGAAGAAAAGGACAGACACAAATCCGCCCGCTGCTTGACGCCGGCGTCCAATCCGCAGGACGATCCGATGACAAACGTAATCTTGGATGAGATCTGGGATACGGCGGAAATTTTTTCCGCCAAAGCCTCTGACGTCATTGAGATTCCCTCCACGCAGAGAGCGACGACATATCCCTCGCATTCTTTCAGAATTGCGTCTTTTTCCCGCGAAAGCGTGGATTCGGGCAAAATTACCGACTTGAATTTGCAAAAGGGAGAAAGACGTTTTTCATATTCCTTGCAGGCGTCCCGCCAATAGGCTTCCTTCAGTGTGCCCACACAAACGAGCTTGACCGTCATCATACGCAAAACACCTCAGAGCGTTCACTGCGGGGAGCGACGCTTACGCAGACGTCCCTTCCGACCTCTATTCCCGAACGGCGTAAAATATTTTCCACGGTGCAACGACAAAGAGATTCGGTATTGTTCTCCTTGCTTAAATGGGCAAGATAGATCTGCTCGGTTCCGTTGCGAACGAACTCGACCAACCCCTCTCCGCTCTGTTGGTTGGACAAATGGCCGTTGGGCCCCGCAATTCGTTGCTTTAAGGGATAGGGATAGACCCCGTTGCGAAGCATATCCACGTCGTAATTGGCTTCAAAAACAAGGATTTTGCACCCGTTCAGCGCTCCGCGGACCTCCTCGGTGATCAGACCAAGGTCGGTGGAGATCCCCACCTTGCAAAAGCCCGTATCCACCACGTATCCCACACACTCTGCAGAATCGTGCATACAAGGAAAGGACGTAACGGAGAAGCATCCGCTTTTGGCATTTGCGCCCGTGGGGAGGGTACAAAACAGATCGGGATCCACCTCGGGAAGGGCATAAGAAACTTCATTCAGTGTGTTTTCATTCCCAAGGATGGGGATGCGATATTTTTTCGTGATGGTCTTTAATCCTGAAATGTGATCGGAATGCTCGTGGGTAATAAAGATTCCCTTGACGTTGGACAAGGAGGAATCCACGGAATTGAGCAACGCCTCGGTTCGGCGGATTCCGGCACCCGCATCGATCAAAAGACCGCAGCCGTCCACCTCAACGTAGGTGGAATTGGCACTGCTACCGCTGACGAGAGTACAGATCTTCAAACGGCTCACAGGCAACACTCCGCAGCGTCGGACAGCACGGCACCGTCGTCGACCTTGTCGATTTCAGCACCAAGGGAGCGCAGCTTTTCCACTAACCCCTCGTAGCCCCGTTCAATGTGACGGATTTCGGAAACCTCCGTAACGCCCTCGGCGGCAAGTCCTGCAAGAACCATAGAAACCCCTGCCCGAAGGTCACAGGCACGAACCGACGCCCCGTGAAGCTTCTCCACGCCGTCAATGACGCAGACGTTCCCGTCCACCTCGATCTTTGCACCCATCTTGCGCAACTCGGCGGCATAACGGAATCGTTGATCGTAGACGCCCTCGGTAATCACGGAGGCACCCACGGCGGTGGTCAGCATCGTGGCAAATTGGGGTTGCATATCCGTAGGAAAGCCCGGATAGGGTTGGGTTTTAATATTGATTCGCTCGGGGCGGTCCAATCGGGTAACGATGATGGAATCATCCAATTCTTCGATCCCAACGCCCGCCTCCTCCAGCTTTGCGGAAATCGATTCCATATGCTTGGGAATGACGTTTTTCACTTCTACGCGCCCCCCCGCGATAGCCGCGGCGACCATATAAGTGCCTGCCTCAATCTGATCGGGAACGATCTCGTAACGGCCGCCTTTCAGCTCTTTGCCGCCGTTAATACGGATCACGTTCGTTCCGGCACCCTTAATATCCGCCCCCATCGCGTTGAGGAAGTTGGCAATATCGACCACGTGGGGCTCCTTCGCCGCGTTTTCAATGGTCACCTTCCCGGGGACACCCACGGAGGCAAGCATCACGTTCACGGTGGCGCCAACGCTCACGATATCAAAATAAATGGATGCGGGATTCAATCCGTCGGATTCGGCGATTACGTTGCAATTTTCAAGATCCACGGTGACCTTTGCCCCAAGAGACTCAAAGCCCTTGATATGCTGATCGATGGGACGGGATCCGAAATCACATCCGCCGGGGAGACCGACCTTTGCATTGCCGAACCGCCCCAAAAGAGCTCCGATGAGATAGTAGGATGCCCGCATTTTCCGAACGGCTTGCTGATCCGCAACCACGGGAGGGGTAACGGAGGAGCAATCAATACGATAAGTAGATTTTTCCAATCGAGTCACTTCAGCCCCGAAGGAACGGAGAATTTCAAACAAGAGGAATACGTCGCTGATTTCGGGGACGTTGTCAAGGATACACGGCCCTTTAACGAGAACGGTGGCGGGAATAATACCGACGGCGGAGTTTTTGCTTCCGCTGACCGTCACCACACCCTCTAAAGGACGGCCGCCGTGAATAATAAATTTTTCCAAAACGAACACCTCAAAGAAACTTATGATATATTACAAATATTTTTGCGGATCAAGATGCTTGCCCGTAGACTTTTGATACAGTGCAAAATGCAGGTGATTGCCCGTACTGTTTCCTGTGCTACCCACGTAGGAAACCACCTCTCCCTGATAGACCTTCTTCCCTGCGTACACGGTTTTTGCCAAAGACGAGGCGTGACCGTAAATTGATATAATTCCGTTTCCGTGGTCGATCTTTACGCACCAGCCGAGATATTTATCCCAATCCGCAAAGATAACCGTGCCTGCATCGGCGGCGTAAATGGGAGTTCCGTAAGCGGCGGCAATATCCAACCCCTCGTGGTAATTGCGGGATCCGCGCAACCAGCGCCAGCCAAAGGGAGAAGAAATGAATTGATACGTCTTTAGTGGGAAGATGAATTTCCCCGACGGAGCGATGGGCTTTGTTCCGATCAAAACCTTTTGAACCACGGGATCCTTGACCTTGGTACGGGAGACGACGGTTGTAGAGGAGGCAAGTCCGTTGACGTAAACGTTGTTGGACAAAACCTCGTAAATTCCTTCGGTTCCCTGAGAGATAACCTTTTTCGTTCCCTCGTAATAATCCGCGGAATACGTATACTCCGTTTCAAAGGGAATCGTTTCCGCAGACGTGACGGTCAGGATATTCTTCACCGTCAACTGAACGTAAGGCTTGCCGTAAAAGATCGTCTGCCCCGCCAATACGTCTCTGCCCACGGGAATATCGTTGATCAAACGAAGAACGGGAACGCTGACGCCCGAGCGTTGGGAGAGAGATTGGAGGGTATCGCCCTTGACCACGGTGTAGGGCCTGAGATTGGGGCCCGTTTTGAACAAATCCAGAATACGGGAATATCCCAAATCGTAGGAGGAGGAGTATTCGTCCTTCACGATTTCCAAGCGGTTGATGATCTCCAGATTATCCTCCGCGGGATCCATTACGTAGTAAGAAAGCACATTTTCCACCACCGCGTCGAGCACGGAACGATCTTTGCTGGTGGCGACCAATTCTCCGTCGATAAACAAACCGTAGGATCGGCGCGTGTATTCGGATGCCATCGTATACAGCGAGGAAAACAGCTCCTGCTCCTCGGTGAAATCGTCTTTTTCAACGATGGCGTAGCTCAAGGTGGGGAACGCTTCCACCAAGTACAGCTCTTCGCCGGTGGCGGCAACACTCTCCTGCTTGACCCGTGCCTCGACAAGGTCGCTGATTCGGCTATATTGGGCGGAGTTCTCCACATATCCGATCACTTCGTCCCCAACACCTACGGCAAGGGCAACGGAATATTGAGAAAAGAACCAAAGACATCCGCAAATCAGCCCGACGCCCAACAACGGGAAAACGACGGGAGAAAGAAAAGAAAAAACGGCGGAAACCAAGGTCCTGAAATAATGAAAGCCCTTTTGAAAGAGCAAGAAAAGACGATACCAGGGGGACGTACTGCGGACGGTCATATGACGGAACTTTTCGTGATGCTTCCGCATTTTGCGCCGCCGCAAGGCGTAATACCGCTTGCGAAGACGGCGAAACGGACGGAAAAACGAAAACGTTCGTCGCGGCCGACGGGGATCGACCTCATCCCGAATTCGGTTCGGCATAACTCCTCCTTACAGATGAAACGAGACCGAATGCACCGAACGCTTGTCCCGTGCATCGGTAGAATATACATATATATTGCTATTATATACTAAAATTGTAAAAAAAGCAAGAGGAATTTTCAGCTTTCCGAAGTGTGCGATGAAAATTCCCCAAAACGTACGATTAAATTTACAGATTTGTCAATAAGAAATTTTGTCCGCTGTCCAATCGCGAATCACGTCACAATAACGGGAGGCAACAACTTTTGCGGCGGCAAGATCGTGTTCCCGATAATTTCCGCACTCCTTTTCTGACGTCCCGGGGACCGTTCCCTCGTAGGAAGCAATAAAGGAAAAGGTTTCCCGGATCAGATCCACGGCCTCCTCGTCCGTATTATCGATCATCAAAAGGTAAAACCCCGTGCGGCAGCCCATCGGGCCGAAATAGATGATCTTATCCCCCTTCGCACCGTTCCGGGCGTGAACGGCAAAAAGATGCTCGATGGTGTGCATCGCGGGATTGGGAAGAAATTCCTTATTGGGAAGGGTGACGCGAATATCGTAGGTACGAACCCCGCGATCCACACGGGAAAGGTAAATTCCCGGCGTTAAGACGGTATGGTCTACTTCAAAGCTTGCTATGGTTTCCATCAATCACAACTCCTTAATAAGATCGTAAACCTCTTGCTTGGAAAGGGAATATTCCTTGGCGATGGCCTTGGCGGCAGCACTTTTCCCCAAGCCCTCTGCGGATTTTTCCTTCCAAAGGGCGAGAATCTGCTCTTTGTCTGGAGCGGGAGCTTGCGATTGCAAGGCCCCTTGAACGATTAACACGAATTCCCCGCGGGGCTCTACGGCAGAAAAATGCTCTACGGCCTGAGAAAGGGTAGTGCGAATGCACTCCTCGTATATTTTGGTGATCTCGCGCACACAGGCAATCGTACGATCGGAGCCGAATACGGACTCGAACTCCAACAGCGTATCCCGCAATCGATGGGGAGCCTCGTAAAAGATCATCGTTCGGGTTTCCTGTCTCAGGGATTCGTACAACGCGGCCTTTTCTTTTTTCACCGTGGGTACAAATCCCTCAAAGGTGAAGCGACGAGAGGGAAGTCCCGACATCGCAAGGGCAGTCACAAAAGCACACGGTCCCGGAACGGCGCTGACCCGAAGATCCGCGTCAATACAATCGGAAACCAATTCCTGCCCCGGATCGGAGACGGCAGGCATTCCCGCATCGGTAATCAAAGCACAGCTCTCCCCTGCCTTCAGGCGGGCAAGAATTTTTTCCCCGTGAGCCTTG
>JAGAOB010000114.1 GCA_017623895.1 Clostridia bacterium | reverse complement strand
CCGTCTCCCGTCTGATCGGCTCGCCTCCGGGATACGTGGGATACGACGAGGGCGGTCAGTTGACCGAAAAGGTACGCCGCAAGCCCTACGCCGTGGTTCTGTTTGATGAAATCGAAAAGGCGCATCCCGACGTGTTCAACGTGATGCTTCAGATTATTGACGACGGTCAGTTGACCGACGGGCAGGGAAGAACGGTGGACTTCAAAAACACCGTCATCATTATGACCAGCAACGTGGGGGCGAAAAACATTGCCGAAAAGAAAAAGCAGTTGGGCTTTGCCCCCTCCGACGGGGAATTTTCCCGAACGCAAGAGGATATTCGAGAAAGCGTGATGGGAGAGCTAAAGCATACGTTCCGTCCCGAATTTCTCAACCGAATCGACGATATGATCGTCTTTTCTCAGTTGCGTAAGGAGGACATCCGTCAAATTGCACTGCGCCTTACCGAGCAGGTGACCAAGCGCCTGGCAGAAATGGGCATTACCCTGTCTCTGACCGAGGAGGCCTTGGACCTGTTGGCAGACAAGGGCTTTGACGCCGCTTACGGTGCCCGTCCTCTTCGCCGCGCCATCCAAACCTTGGTGGAGGATCCCCTGGCCGAAAAAATGCTGGCAGGAGAATTTGGAAACGGTGATGCCGTCACGGTTTCTGTCTCGGAGGGAAAGCTTCACTTTTCAAAGGAATAAAAAGCAGGCGCTCATCCCATCAGGATGAGCGCCCTTTTTAATACCGTTTTGGTTTGTATTCGATGCAATAAAAATCGAAAAAGCGTAGATTAGTCGTAGATATTTTCGCAGATCCAAGCGTCAAAATGATTTTTCGCCCGGTTTAATTCCTCCGCGGATCGGATCGTCCAGCCGATGGGGAGTGCTTTCCAGAAATCTCTGCAGAGGCGGAAGGCCACGGTTTTTGGATAGCGAATATCGTAGGCGATGAAATCGGGCCGCGCAAAAACATTGGTCAATAGATTTTTGACGGCAAAAAGCTGCAGCGCATTTCCCTTTTCTTTGTTTGCGAAGAAATCGGAAGAGAGCTGCCCCCGCAGAACGTGGGGACGGTTTTTTCGCAGCCAATCCAAGGTGAAAGGCTGGAAGGATTCAACGCAGTACGGGCCTTGATATTCGTCCAAAAGCTCAAAGGCCTTCGGACAGACCGAAAGGTCAAAGCCCGGAATCTTCATCTCGATGATCAACGGAATTTTTCCGTCGACCACCTCCAGCACCTGCTTCAGCGTGGGGATTCCGTCAGGATGCCCGTTCAGGGACATCTTGGACAGCTCCTCCGCCGTGTAGTCGATCACTTTTCCGTCGACCCCCGTCATACGATTCAGGGTAAGGTCGTGAAAAACCACGACCTGTCCGTCCTTGGAAAGCTGAATATCCAATTCGATGCCCAATCCCCGATCTACGGCGTCCGCAATGGCGCGCAGAGAGTTTTCGGGGACGTTTTTATTGTGCAATCCCCGATGGGCGTATTCTTTTCCCTCGAAGGGCGTGGTGTCGGGGCGTTTTTTGGGGGAACGGGGTTTAATCAGAAACAGGAATAAAATGAAAAGGAAAAGCAATGCAGCGGCAATTCCAACCGTTACGTAAAGCCAGATCATTCTGCATCCTCCTCAAACTGCTCCATAACGCTCTTCTTCGGTGCGGGACGGGAATCTCCGTGCTTGACGAAGAGCATCGTGATAAAGGACATTGCCACGAAAATCGCGGCGTAGGGGAAAAGACTTGTCATTGCCACGTTATCCATAAATAACCCTGAAACGGTGGGAGTGAGAGATTGCGCCGCCATAGAGGCCGTGTAGTAATATCCCGTGTATTTTCCCACGTCGGCACCCGTGCACATTTCAACCACCATCGGGAAGGAGTTGACGTTGATGGTTGCCCACGCAACGCCCGCAAGACAGAACATAATGGACATCAGCCAGGACGGTGTGGATGCGGTGATGAAGCATCCTGCAAAGAACGCTGTGAACAGCATTGCAATTCCCGCGAGAATCGTCTTCTTCCGACCGATCTTGGATGCGATCATACCTACGGGCAAATATGCGACGATTGCGGCAATATTTGCCAAAAGAAGGGTGGTGGTGGCGTCTTTGTCCAACACGTTTTGGGCGTAGACCGTGTATTTGGAGGTGATGGCGTTGTATCCGAAGAACCAAAGAACGATGGATGCCAGCATAAAAATAAGGCTGTGCAATTTGGCTTTATCCAGCTTTTGCTTCGTCCCCGTTTCGGGCTTTTCTTCTTCCTTGTCAATGCCGAGGCGAAGGCTTTCTGCCTGCATTTCAGCCACCCATTTCGGCTCCTTGACGGTGAGCAGAAACAGAATCAGCGCTGTGAGCATTATGCCGCCGACGATGGCGTAGACTCCCGTGTAGCTCATATAGGCATTTTTCACCTTGGAAATGGCAAGAATCGAGCCGATGCCCAGCACGATGATTCCGCCCGCATTCCCCATCAGGTTAATGACGGCGTTTGCCTTGGAGCGCAGCGGTTTCAGCGTTACGTCAGGCATCAGCGCCACCGCAGGCGTGCGGAAGGTCGCCATCGAAAGGAGAAGCAACAGCAAAATCCCGATGAACAGAATCAGCGTCGCGGGATTTTTTTCTGTGACCGCCGCGGCACAGGCCTGACGGGCGGGTACCACGTGGCGGGTGTAAAGATTGACCTCCACCTCACGACCGAAGGCGTTGACCTCGGTGGTCTTGGAATCGGTGGTCAGCCGGGAGAATTCTTCTTTGGTATACAATTCGGAAAGCTTGAAGCTTACCCCTTCGGGAGTCTGCAGCAGCGTATCCTTTTGCTCGTCGTAGATGACCGCCATCGTCGCGGGATCGTTGACCTTGGAATACTTTTCGATTTTTGCCAGCTGTGCGTTATCCGCAACCGAAAGAAGCATAAGAAACGCCACGGCAAGGATCGTTCCCGTGCGAACGAAGGGGGTTCTGCGTCCGCTTTTCCCCTTGTGTCGGTCTGAGATCCCTCCGAACAGAGGAAGCATAAACAGCGCCAGAATATTGTCCAACGCCATAATCACGCCCGACGCCGTCTGGCTCATCCCGAATTTGCTGGTCAAGGTCATTGCGATGGTTACGTCGTAGATCTGCCAGAAGGCACAGATCAAAAAGAACGCAAACCCGACGAGAATCGTACGCTTGTAGTTCAGTTTCATAAAAAAACCTCTCTTTTCTATATGTTTAGCATACCCTTTTGCAGAATCTCAATACAAGCTTTTCCAATTTGCGATAGCATTTATTTCCGTACAAGCTTTCTCAGCTTGGAATAGCATTTTTTCGCAACGGGAAGCCCTTTGTTCATCAGGGTGTATTTCCAGCCGCAAATGGGAAGATCAAATTCTCCCGCGTATTCCACGATGATGGGATTGAAGGGATTTTTGAAATCAAACAATCCGTCGTCAAAGGTGCCCGAAACGCCTCCGAGATTCAGAAAATCGCAATTTCGCTCCTGGCAAAGGCGGCATTGGGAAAACAGTCCGCACAGCGTGGCACAAAAGGAGGAAAAGACCGAAAGGTCCGATCCCGCGTAAAGATATTCCGCGATGCGAACTCCCTCTTGGTTCGGAGGGTATACGGTGAGCAGGGCCGCCAACGGAATATCGTCGCCCCGTTGCTCCTTGACCTGTTGAGCCTCTGCTTTTTGCTGTTGAATTTTTGCTTCGTTTTCGGGTTCCTTTGCAAGACGCTTGTCCAAATTTTCCAAATACGCGTTTACGTTGCACCGTTCAAAAGCAAAAAACGCATCCTCTCCGAAGGCTTGGGACAGCAGGGAAAAGTATTCCTCGTTGCGCAAAGAAATGTTTTGTCGCGCCTCGGTGGAGGACAAGATCCGCTTGAATTGCGCGATGGTTTCCTCCGTAGGATCGGCACCTTGATAGTAAAGCCCTCTGGCGGGACGGAACGCACCCATATATTTGCGAAGCTTTTGTCTGTAATTCTTTTTGAATTGATCCTCCGTCAGGTCGTTCCCTTCCCGATCCTTCAGCGGGATGAGTGCGTTATAGCGGGGTTGGGTCGCGGAATCAAGGGATTTTCCGAATCCCTTATGCCGAAATCCGCAAGCGACCACGGTGTCAAATTCTTTTTTTCCGCGGGAAAGATCAAAGGGATCCGCGTAGCGTGCCTCCTCCATATCGGGCAGGGTTTTTCCTACGACCACGGGAGGATCGATCGTTAAGAGATAAACGCCATGTTTTTTGCAAAATTCCTTTACTCCCTGCACGAAGGTTGTCACCGCATCTTCATCGGTAAGGTCCATAATCGGTCCGCGGGGACAGTAGGCGTAAACGAATCCCGGGAGTAGCTTTCGCATCAGGATCAAGGCGACTCCCGCCAGCGTATCGTCCTTGTAAATCCCGCAAAAGCAAGGCTTCCACTGATTCTTCAGTTTGCTCCACGCCTCGGTCTGTTGAATCGGGGCAAAGGACGCCTTTTTTACGAATTCGGTGAATTGTTCCACCGAAATTTCTGCTTCGAAACGATACATTTTCAAGCCTCTTTCTTGCTCCGCCGGACGGTGCGGTTCTTGATCAGATTTCGCAACAGCGTGGTTTTGATTTTCTTCACGCTGGGCAATAGCTTACGAAACAGCATAAATCGGAAACGGTCGCAGATCAGATACAGATCGCCCACGTATTCCGTCACCTGTCCGTGATAGCTCATTTTATACTTTGCAAGCCCGTGCAACGGGTTGGCTTCGTCAAATACGTCCCCCGTCACCCGTCCCAGATCGTGGTCCTCGATGCCCGATTCCATACTTTTGCAGATGCGCAGCCAGTTCAGATAGTGGGTGGGACGCAGGGTGTTGCGCAGAAGATTTCGGGTCCCGCCGTAAAGGCAAATGGCCGTTTTCCCAAAGCGGGAGGTGATGGCCACGGCAAGGCATAGCTTTCCGGGGACGCAATCTCCGTAAGCATCCTTTAATTCCTGATCCGCCTTTTGATTCCTCGTCAAAATATTGGAGATCGAATCCAATTCCTTCTTTATTTCGGAAATGCTCTTCTTGTTTTTCTTTTCCTCACTCTCCGCTTCCGTCAAGCGCGCTTGGAGGGCTTTCTTTTCTTCGGAGAGCTTTTTGCAGTATTCTCCCCGCTTTTTCTGATCACAATAGACGAAATCCATCGTTCCGTAGCGTCCCAGCGCAGTGATCATCGTTTTGTAATACTGCTTGTCCCGCTGAATAAATGCGGTGCGGTCGGAGGTTTCGGTCATAACTTCAAAAAATTCGTCCAATTTTTCGGGGTGGCGCGCAAGTTCCGTCCCGTCGTAGGATTCTGCGTATAACAGTCCGTCTGCAGCGGCTTTTAATCCGTGGCGGACTCCCTTTTCGCATTTCGGCAAAAACGACGCCTCGGTTTCGTCCTTCAAGGGGGAGATGATGGTGATGGCAGGCTGGACCACGTAGAAATCCTTGTCCTTGTTTTTAACGAATCCCCCTTGTAACAGTGTATCCACCGCCGAGGAATCCTGTTCGATGCCGTTGATCTTTTCGATGATCAGCGGATCGGTCACCATCGCACAGATGTGGTGTTTTTTCATTTCCTCTTTCATAAAAACGCAAAACGCCGAAACCAAGGATTGATCCGAAAGATCGCATACGAATCCGTCCGGGCAATACCAAAGTTTTCCTACCCGCACGTCCCGCTGTAAGCATAACGCGGCAAGAACGGGGGTTTCTCCGCGGAATCCCATATAAAAATAGGGCTCCCACGCATTTTTGACCTCTGCCCAATAGGAGGTTTGATAAACCGACCCTCCCTACTCTAGGGAAAAGCGGTTGAATTGCTCCGAATCCCTTTGTCGGACAAAGCGATATTCTTCCATAGCTGACTCCATATCCCATTTATTGGTATCTATATAAAGTATTATAACATATCACCACGGGTTTGTCAATGGAATTTGCTCGGATTTACGGAGGAAGTTTCCCTCATTTGCGTCGGCAGAGGCAAGAAGGTGTTTTTGTGGTTTTCGTTTGGAAAACGCGGAAAATGTAAAATATTTTTCACAAATTACCTCTTGCATTTTGTTCCGATATGTGATATAATACTTAAGCGTCAAAAGTGCTGGTGTAGCTCAGCTGGTAGAGCAGCTGATTTGTAATCAGCAGGTCGGGGGTTCAAATCCGTCCACCAGCTCCACCTTCTTTTCTCGCAAAATTGAATATGGGCGAGTTCCCGAGTGGCCAAAGGGGGCAGACTGTAAATCTGTTGCATCTTGCTTCGGTGGTCCGAATCCACCCTCGCCCACCAAGTGTTGCGGTCTAAAAAGATGCCGCACAGAAAAGCCTTGAGAAATCAAGGCTTTTCGCATTTTTTACCCCTGTTTTTTTGAGTTGAAATTTCATAGATGCCAACGACCTACAAGGTGGATTCGAACCACTGAAGTAAAAATAATGGGCAGATTTAGTGATTTATTTATCGCTAAGTCTGCCTCTTTAGTTTATAAATGTCATAAAAACTTCACCTTCTTTATATTGACATTTAAAATCAATTGTGATATGATATTACTGATAGGATATACGGAAAAGAGGAGTAAAAATGTTTAATTCAAAATTGCTACAAGAAAGACGAAAGGAAAAAGGGTATACACTATTGACATTATCGCAAGCAATGAAAAACGAATGCAATTGCGTTGTTGACCCACGTACTATATCCTCATGGGAAAACAACACATCTTCTAATCCTAGAAAAAAGACCTTGATGGCAGTCAGTAAAATTTTAGATTTAGAAGTAGGAGAGCTATATGTAGATGATAATATTGTTGATTCAGAAGATATACGTTTTCTCTCCATAATTGAAAAAATCATATCTATACACAAAAGAGATAAAGCGGACATAAGACTTAAACAAATAAGGGAGATTTTAAAATAATGAGCAAATATGTACAAAGAAAGATATCAACTTGGAATATTAATTTGGCAACAAATAAGAACACATTAACTCCTAATTTTGTGGGCGAAGAAATACAAAATCAAGATAGTGATTTTTTTGTTTTAACCGAATTTTGTAAAACAAAAAATTATCTCGAATTCTGCGAAGCATATTTTTTAAACAATGGTTATGAATTCATGATATCCAATAATGTTCCCAATCATAACGATATACTTATAGCGTGGAAAAAGGATAAATATAAGTGTGTTAAGGTTGTTGGAAATATTAAAACTACTGCTACGACGCCTAATTTTGCCTATGTCGTTTTAAAAGATTTAGGTGGTAATGAATTTATTTTAGCTGGAGTAAGAATTACTATTGAAAATTATTATAATCGCAAAATGCAATTTAAATATGTTTTAAAGGAATTGCGATCATTTCCAAGAGTTGTTATCGCTGGCGATTTTAATTGTTTGCGTAGGGGAACTTCGGAAGAAATATGGAATATCGGCGTGTTGTATAGTCTTTGTAAAGAAAATCATTATGAATTAAAAACTCCGAAAGGCTCAAGCATCTATACGGAAAAATCAGCATCTGAAAAATTCGAGTTTGCAGAAGATCATTTTATAGTGAAGGGTATTGATCTTAAAAATGAAATATACGATAGAAATTTTATGGAGAAGCATCCAGAAATTTATTTGTATGATAAAGATTTCGCTGTGTATGACCGTAATTTGCGAAGAAATATTTGGTCTGTAACATGTGGCTCTGGAATACCAGATCACGCTATACTTACCGGATTTATAAGTTTTGAAAAAGCAACTAAAGAGGAATAGAAATGAGATTATTTGTTGACGATACCCGCGAATTTCCAAAGTGGGGTTATGAATGTGTGAGAGATGCAGATAGTGCTATTTTGCTTTTATCTATCATAAAATTTGAACACATCTCTTTAGATTACACTCTTGGTACAAACTGCAAAAATGGTTTAGATATTCTTATTTGGATGAAGGAAAATAATGTATTCGTCCCTGAGATTAATATACATAGTAACCATATTTTTGGTAAAGAAAGAATGAGAGATTTTTGCAAAGAGAATTTCCCAAACTCAATAATCACAACAAGAACTTTGCCAAAATAATGCGGCATCTAAACAGTTCGTAACAGCCAAGTGTTGCGGTCTATTTAGATGCCGCACAGAAAAGCCTTGAGAAATCAAGGCTTTTCGCATTTTTTACCCGTTTCAAGCTGCAATTTCATAGAGGCCAACACGCTATAGGGTGGATTCGCCACCGAAGTAAAAAACAGGCAGATTTAATGATTTATTTTTTGAAGATTAAAAAAACCAAATTCAACAAAAATGTGAAATCTTATTTTCTCTATATAAATCCTCAATAAAATGTGGTATAATTGGTTCGGTGAATTGGAGTTTAATGGAGATATATTATGGGAGATATTCTGATAAAAATACTTGTGTGCTTCCTCGCGGGAGCAGGTGCGGGCATTGGAACTGGATTTGCCGGTATGAGTGCTGCCGCGGTTATAGGACCTATGCTGATAACCTTTTTGGGTGTTCCTGCCTATGATGCGGTCGGAATAGGACTTATCAGCGATGTTTTAGCAAGCTTGGTCAGTGCATATACCTATAAAAAAAGTGGAAACTTAGATATTAAAAATAGCTTGCCGTTGCTCGTGAGCGTTCTTATCGTAACTACGGTCGGAAGCTTTGCAGCAAGTTTTTTGCCCGAACAAGCGATGAGCGGCACGATGCAGATAGCACTTATCATTATTGGATTGCGCTTTCTCTTGAAGCCTGTCAACAAGACGAGGGAGCAATTAGAAGCTGTTTCTCCCAAAAGCAGATTGATCAAGGCAATCGTCGGTGGTATATTTGTTGGATTTATCTGCGGTTTTGCAGGTGCCGGCGGTGGAATGATGCTACTGCTTGTTCTGACCTCCTTTCTCGGTTATCCTATGCACTTGGCAGTTGGTACAAGTGTTTTTATAATGGCGTTTACGGCTCTTACAGGGGGTATCAGCCACTTTATGATTGGCGGATTGCCCGACATTCTGTGTCTCGTCCTGTGCGTTGTGTTTACTCTGCTTTGGGCAAGAATTGCTGCAAAAATCGCCAACAAATCCAACGCAAAAACGCTAAACCGAGTGGTCGGTGTGGTTATGATCGTTACGAGTATCGTGATTTTGGCGGTGAATTACCTTTAATGCTGTCAAATTTATATTAAAAAATCGCTGATTTCGGATCTTTTTTCAAAAATAAAGCGGCGTCATAATGGTTCGCAACATCCGAGTGTTGAGGTCTAAAAAGATGCTGCGCTGAAAAGCCTTGAGAAATCAAGGCTTTTTTGATAGGTCAACCGTTAAGACGGCGTTAGTATTTTAATACTAACGCCGTCTTTTTTTTGAGGTGACAAGTGCAAAGCTATGCTGCGCTTGTTGACAATTTAACGATTTTATGTTAATATTATAGCGTGTTGATGCTTCAACGTGTGGCAGGAGCAATTGATAATAAATAACGTATAAATTTTGAAAGGATTTGCTTTTATGAACAAAATCGATGAAAAGTACGAGGCGTTGTTTACGCCTTGGAAAATCGGCGAGGTTGAAATCAAGAATCGAATCGTAATGTGTCCTATGGGCGGCACGTCGCTTTTCGGTTGGTTTGAGCTTTCCGGTTGCCATTTCGACAAGGAAGCTGCAAAGCTTTTCCTGGAGAGAGCAAACAACAACGTCGGTCTTATCATCCCCGGTATTGCCCCGTTGCGGGATACGTTTTGGGGGAAATGGCTCTGGCAAAACGAGAAAATGTTTAAGGATCTCAAAGAGTTTATGGACGAGATCCACAAGACCGGTGCGAAGCTTTTTATTCAGCTTACCGCAGGGATGGGGCGTTCTTGGGCAATTACGGAGCTTGTTGCTCCCCTGCATAAAAACAAGATTACGAGAGCGGTCGTAAAGCCGATTATTGATACAAGTCACGAGTTGGCCTCTCCCTCGCCTCAAAAATCCCGTTGGGCACACGATATCGAGTGCCCCGAAATGACGGTAGAGCAAATTCACGAAATCATCGAAGCTTACGCAAAAACTGCAAAGCTGTGCAAGGAAGCCGGGGTCGACGGCGTTGAGGTTCACGCGGTTCACGAGGGGTACCTGCTTGACCAGTTTGCAATCGAATTTTTTAACAAACGCACGGATGAGTATGGTGGGAGCTTTGAAAACCGCTATCGCTTTGCGGCAGAGGTCGTAAAGGCAATTAAAGAAGTCTGCGGAAGCGATTATCCGGTATCTCTGCGTTATTCCGTAGAATCCAAAATGAAGGGCTTTTGCGAAGGCGCTATGCCCGGTGAGGTGTACACCGAGGTCGGCCGCAATATGGAAGAATCCGAAAGAGCGGTGAAATATCTTCAGGACGCCGGATATGATATGCTTAACGCCGATAACGGTACGTACGATTCTTGGTATTGGGCGCATCCGCCGATGTATATGCCCGAAAACTGCAATCTTGAGGATGTCGCTCATATTAAGAAGTTTGTGGATATTCCCGTCGTTTGCGCCGGCAGGATGGATGCCGAGGTTGGTGCGAAAGCGGTTGCTGACGGTAAGATTGATGCGGTCGGCGTTGCCCGTCAATTCCTCGTTGATCCCGAATGGATTACCAAGCTCATTGAAGACAGACTGGAAGACATCAAGCCTTGCATTTGCTGTCATAGCGGTTGCTTTAACTTCTCTTCCTCTAAGGGACACGCGAATACGCAAGACCTTACCGATACGATGGGACTTTCCCGTTGTGCTCTCAATCCCGAAACGATGCAGTCGAAGAAGTATCGTATTGAACCTGCAAAAAAGAAAAAGAAAATTGCAATCATCGGCGGCGGAATCGGAGGGATGGAGGCTGCAATCGTTTGTGCAAAACGCGGGCACAGCGTTACTCTTTATGAAAAGAGCGACAAGCTTGGCGGCGTGTTTGTAGCAGCGGCTGCTCCCTCCTTTAAGGAGAAGGACAGAGCCCTTATTGCTTGGTACATCCGAGAGCTTGCAAAGCATCCCATCACGGTAAAAATGAATACCGAAATTACGGACGTGAAAGCCCTTGATGCAGACGAGGTCGTTGTTGCTACCGGTGCGGTGGCAAAAAGAATTCCTGTAGAGGGTGCGGAATCTGCCGTTGAAGCGGTGGATTACCTGCTTGGCAACAAGACCGTTGGAGAGAACGTTGTAGTAATCGGCGGAGGACTTACGGGATGTGAAATCGCCTACGACCTCTATTTGAACGGCAAGAAGCCTGTGATTGTTGAAATGCAGGACGATCTCATCACAACCAAAGGCATCTGCCTTGCAAATACCAGTTACTTACGTGATTTCTTCAAGACGAATAAGGTTCCCGTATATCTTGAAACCTCCCTTTCCGAGATTCACGGGAATGGAGTAACCTTAAAGGATAAGAACGGTAACGAATTTAATGTAGATGCGGATTCCGTTATCCTTTCGGTTGGTTATAATCCTGCTCCCGTTGCAAATAAGGGAAGGCATATTCACGTAATCGGCGATGCCGCAAAGGTTGGAAACCTGCGTACGGTTATTTGGGGTGCTTGGGACATTGCAATGAAGCTGTGAGATAAGGAGATAAAAAAATGATACTGACAAAAGAACAGCAGGCCATCCTTGACGGTGAAAAAGGGGAAACGCTTGCAAAAGTAATGAAAACACTCGTGATGTACGGCGATGCTTTTGAAGCCGAAAAGCTCGTCCCTATTACCTCGAAATACAATCATCTTGTAACCTCGTTCGGGCTCAAGGTGATGTCTCCCGTGTACGATTTGATGCAGCAGCTTTTGGATGCAGGCGTTGCGTCCGGTCAGAAGTTCTCGGTTGATCCCCGCCCTCTCGATAAGAACGTACCTGCAAACTTTTTACAGAACCTTGTGTTTAACAAGTTTATGTATACCAAGCAGGATTTTTATGAGGAGCAGCTTGACAAGCTCGGTCTTATGGATAAGAACGCTTTTACCTGCACCTGCTATATGGATCAGGTTGGTAATACTCCTAAAAAGGGCGACGTGCTTTCTTGGGCAGAGTCCAGTGCCGTTGTTTACGCGAACTCGGTTTTGGGGGCCCGTTGCAACAGAAACTCCGGTATTATCGATATTATGGGCTCTATCGTGGGCTTCGTGCCCTACTTTGGACTGCTTACGGACGAGGGCAGAAAAGCTACTTGGGTAGTCAAGATTCAGACCACCAAGAAGCCCGAAGCACAGCTTCTCGGCTCCGCCATCGGAATGAAGGTTATGGAAGACGTTCCTTACGTCGTTGGGCTTGACAAATGGATCGGCAACGAGCTTAACGATTCTGCCCGAGCATATCTTAAAGACTTTGGTGCTGCAACGGCTTCTAACGGTGCCGTAGGGCTTTACCATATCGCAAACCTTACTCCCGAAGCCGTAGAGCTCGGGGAGGACCTGGTTGCCGAGGGCGCAAAGGAATATATCATCGACGATGCCGAGCTCGAAAGAGTACAGAAAAATTATCCCGTCATCTGGAAAAATCCCGATGCAACTGCGAAGCTTTGCTTCGTGGGATGTCCGCATCTTTCCCTTGACCAGCTGAAAACCTGGACGGAGGATATCGAAGCCGGACTCAAGAAAAACGGCAAAAAGAAAGTTATCATTCGCACCGTCCTTACCGCCGCACCCGGTGTGCTTGAAGCATTTGAAAAAACCGAATACGCCGCAAGACTTAAGGCAACCGGAGTGATTACCTCTTATATTTGTCCGTTGATGTATATGAACAATCCTCTTTGTAAAAAGATGCCGGTTATAACCTCCTCAAATAAGCTTCGTACTTATACGAGCGCGAGATATTATACCGACGCAGAAATTCTCGAAACCATTACAGGAGGTAAAAACGAATGAAACAGTTCAAAGGAAGAGTGGTTACCCCCGGCGAGGTAACGGCCGAAGCGGTTGTAACGAAGGAAGGGTTTAACACCTTGGCATCGCTGCAGATGGCGTTGCAATTTGGTGATAAAGAAGTAAAATGCGGAGACCAGAGCAATAAGGAGCTTTATGGAAAACCGTTGATAAACAAAGCGCTTTGCCTGCCTCAAACCATCGGATCTACTACGGGTGGCCTTGTGCTTTATTGCGCTTGCTCAATGGGAAAAAATCCCGCTTGTATGCTTTTTGCCAATCACATCGATTCTCTTGCTGCCGCAGGGGCAGTTCTTGCAGACGTTTGGGTCGACGGTGTGACGATGCCCGTTATCGATGGCCTTGGCGATGAGTTTTTAAGCTACGTGAAAGACGGAATGACGATTACCGTCAAGGCTGACGGAATCGTAGAGGTAGAATAAGAAAAAACAAGAATTACGGTGGGTTCCATCGTGGATTTGAGGTCCGAAGCTCGCCGCCGCATACCCCCCCCCACCTTTTTTTGGGGGGGGGTCTGTGGTCGATTTCGGTGATCAGAATTCTTTGACGGGATAAGCATTTTGCGAAAAGGGCTTGCTCGTCGTTCTGCTTTTCCCCCTGCGGGCAATATAAAGATTCTCAACAGATAAAAAAGCCTTGAGTAATCAAGGCTTTTTTCTTTGCCCCATAGATCTGAGCCTTCGAACGTTAATATGCAACAGAAATTTGACAAATTCCTCAATTCCATTGTGTTTTTAAGCAGAGTATGGTATAATATTGAAAAAGTGGAACGTGCCGATGGGCTTGACGCCGTTGATATGAAGGCCGCAAAATTTTTGAGATTTCTTGGGGCCTGAAGATGGATTGAAGTGTTTTTTAAAGGACGTTGTCAAATCGAAAAAAACAATATAGCCATATACATATTCGCTAAAAGACAGGAGATGTTTTTATGCCAAATGCAAAAATTGAACGGTATAACGGTCAGCCGTCTATTATGATTGACGGTGTTCCGTATCCGCCTATGACCATGCTTGTGAGAGAAACTACAGGCTACCGAGAGGATCAGAAGGACTACTTCCGCCGTTTGGGAGAAGCGGGGCTGAAGATCTATTATCTATCTGCCACTACCCGTTGGAATCGCCCCGGGAATCCCGAAACAGGGGAGCTTGACGGTATTTCCTGTGCACTGCGCGACATTAATATCCTCATGGACGCCGTGCCTGATGCATGGATCATTCTGCGGTTGAACGTTGCTCCGTCTGCGGAATGGGTCAATTCTCATCCCGAGGAGCAGGTACGCTTCAGCGACGGCGCTTCCCGTCCCGTTATTTGCACGACGGTAGGGAAGACGGTTCTTGACGGAATGCACTCTTTGTGCTCCAAGGCGTGGATCCGCGATGCCGACAAGGCGTTGCAGGAGTTCTTTGATGAGTTGGAGCAATCTCCTTATTTTCAGCGTATTGTCGGCTTTTTCCTGTGCGCAGGCGGTACCTCCGAGTGGTATTATCCGTTCCGAATACAGACCGAAGACGGTGCGTATGCCGACTTCTCCGAGCCCTTCCGCCAAGAATACGAGAAATTTTTGCGGGAAAAGTACGGAACGGTCGAAGAGCTTCGTCGTGTTTGGAAAATGCCCGATGCAACCTTTGAGAATCCGAAGATTCCGACCTTCGCCGAACGGGAATACGTGTTCGATGTAGATAAAAAGATTACCCACGCCCTTTTCCATTGGGAAGAAGTGGGGCGCACGGTCGGCGTGAATGTTGAGATGGATTCGCAGGAGCCCGTTCATTTCGGAGTTTTTCTGAATGCAAACGGCTATGCCCACGTGGCAGATTTTTATACCGCGTGGCACGCATCCACTGCCCATACGATCATCCAGTTTGGTCAGATCCTGAAAAAGCGTTACCCCAATCTTTTAGTGGGTGCGTTTTACGGCTCCTTCGGGTGCACTAGCTATTTTGACGGATCTACCTGCTCCGGTACGTTGCGGATTCTTGATTCGGGAGTCGTGGATTTCTTGGCGGCACCCGGAGTTTATAACAACCGCGAGCCGGGCGGCGTGGTCGCGCAACGGGAAATGCAGGATTCCTTCCGCCTGCGCAATTCGATCTATGTTTGTGAGGACGACTCCCGCACCCATCGTTGCAAGCCTTGGATGCAGCGGGATGCGATGGCCTTGTATACGGTGGAGGATTCCATCAACACCCTGAAACGCGATTTTGCTCGCGATTTGTGTGATGATATTCAGGGATGGTGGTTTGATATGGGCGGCGATTGGTACGACGATGACGATATCATTGACCTGTTCCGTCGTCAGCAGAAGGTTGCCGATTATTCCTATAGCCTGGACCGTACCAAAAAGAACGATATTGCAGTTATTTATGACGCAGAGAGCGTGCACTACGTATCCAGACAGACCTCAAAGGTCGTCGTAGACTTTTTCCGAACCTCGGACCTGCATCGTATCGGCGCGCCTGTAGATTGGTATTTCCATAACGATATGGAACGGGACGATATGCCGGACTACAAGCTGTATATAATGCTGAACGTCTATCATCTGACCGATGCGGAGCGGGACGCCATTCACGCGAAGGCGAAGCGCAACGGTGCCACGGTTCTTTGGATGTATGCTCCCGGCTTTATTAACCCGGATGCTCCAAGGGTTATGGACGTTGCCAATATCGAAAAGACCATCGGAATGAAGGTAAAGGTTACCGATAAGACTCATTTCCCCCATTTCCGTGTAGACCCCACGAGTCATCCCATTTTGAAGGGTGCCACGGCAAGCCGTCGTTACGGAATTATCGATCGTGACGTTCACAGCAACGTATGGATTGAAAAATCGGTATTGCCCCCCGATTACTGCAACCCCGGCTTTTCCGTTGACGATCCCGAAGCCGTTGTGCTGGGCCGCTACTGCCACAACGGTGAGGTCTCTATGGCAATGACCCAAAAGGACGGCTTTACCAGCGTGTACTGTGCCACTCCCGTGTTGCGCAGTGATATGATTGCCTCCATTGCGGAATATGCAGGCTGTCACCTTTTCCTGCACGGAGACGACGTGATCTATGCGAACGAGAACTTCGTAACCATTCACGCGAAAGACGACGGAAAGCGCACCATTTGGTTCAAGAAGCCTTGTTCTCCCTACGAGGTGTACGAGAAGAAATTCTACGGACATAACGTGGATCATATTGAAGTCGATCTGAGGCTTGGTGAAACGAAGATGTGGTCTACGACGGGAGAAGAATTTTAACGGATAAAATTCTCTCCCATCAGGCTTGATTTTCGTATGCGTTGCGGAGGGTGCAGAATGAAACGAATCTTTCGTTTCGGGAATGCACCCTCCTCACTTTTGTTTTTGTGTCAACAAAAAGCAAAAGAATGGTATCGCTTTTTTGAAGCGAAAATTTGCAGTCTTGATTCATAAGCTTCGCTTTTCGGGGCAAAATAAAGCACAGAGTTTATTTCTTTGGCAAGAGGTTGATTTATGTATTTGGACGATTTTGTAATCGGTACGGAGCTTGAGATCCCAAGCGTGGAGATCGATCCGTCGGAGATGGTTCAATTCGCGAAGCGTTACGATCCCTTTACGGTTCATCTGGATCGGCAGTATGCCGAGCGCTCCCGATTCGGAGACTTGATTTCCCCCGGACTTTACTCGTTTTTGGTGGTTTGGAAGCAGTTTGTGGACTGCAATCTGTTCGGCGATGAGCTTGTGGCGGGGAAATCCACGAAGGTCGAATGGTTCAAGCCTGTCTACGGGGGCGACGTTTTGTCAGGGAAGGCAAGGATCGTCAACGTAACCCGTCGCAACCCGTATAACGGAATTGCGGAAATCGTGATCGAGGTCCGCAATCAGAACCGAGAGATCGTGCTCGTCGATCGCACCGAGGCGGTGGTCTTATATCGCCCGAAGCAGAATTGAAAAGCAACAAATAAATAATTATTTTGAAATTCGCTTCTTCGGAGGCGAATTTTTTCTTTTGCAGTAACGATTTTTTCTTTGATTTGGCAAGTGGCTTGCTCTTCCAATTGTAGCAATTTTTCTACTTTTTGGGACGGCTTTCCTCCCTCTATTGACATTTCTCTACTAATTTGATATAATTATATATATATTTACACGATAATTAGTTTCTCCCGTTGCAGGGGACTACGGATCTCTTCGAACATCTCGAAGAAATTTCTTTCGAAAGAAAAAGGCAGGCCTTGTTATGAAGATTTTAGTGGTGTGCCAGCACTATTGGCCGGAACCCTTTCCGATTACGGATATTTGCGAAGCCCTCGCAGAACGGGGGCATACGGTACACGTGGTCACTGACATTCCAAACTACCCGATGGGATATATCTTCCCCGAATACAAAAGGGGAAAGAATCGCCGACAAGAGCACAACGGGGTCTCGATCTTCCGCACCTTTACCGTGGGACGGCGCAACAATATTTTCTTTCGGATGCTGAATTATTTCAGCTACGCCATTTCCTCCACCCACTTTGTCCGTCGTACCAAGGAGGATTACGACGTGGTCTTTACCACCCAAGGATCTCCCGTTATGATGGTCAATGCCGCGATGGTCTACGCAAAAAAACGGAAGAAGAAGACCGTTCTGTACTGTATGGATCTGTGGCCTGCAAGCCTTGCGGCCGGCGGAGTAGGGGAGAACTCTCCCATATATAAGGTGTTCCATTGGATTTCGAACCGCCTCTATCACAAGGCGGATCGCATTTTGATCACGTCGCGGATGTTTCGGGAATATTTTAAGGAGCAGTTCGGCATCGGGGATGACGTTATTGCTTATCAGCCGCAATACGCCGACGCCCGATTCGATCAGCATCTTCCCGAGGTAGAAAAGGACGGGACAACCGTGGATCTGCTGTTCGCGGGGAACGTCGGCAAGGCGCAAAGCATCCCCACCATTCTTTATGCCGCAAAGATTCTTTCTGAACGCCAAAATCTTCGTTGGCATATCGTCGGCGACGGTTCTGCCTTAGAGGACAGCAAGCATCTTGCCGCAGAGCTGGGGCTTGAGAACGTGATCTTTCACGGGCGTAAGCCTGTGGAGGAAATGCCTCGGTACTACGCGATGGCAGACGCTATGCTGGTTACTCTGACCGCCGATCCGCTGATCTCCCTTACCCTGCCCGCAAAGGTGCAATCTTATATGGCTGCAGGCAAGCCGATCCTTGCCGCCTCCGACGGGGAAATTCCCAAGGTGATTTCCGCCGCGGGCTGCGGGTTCTGCGCCGCCTCCGAGGACGCAACGGGCCTTGCCGAAGCCGTGGGAAGATTTTTGGATGCGGAGGATAAGGCAGTGTTCGGAAGCAACGCCCGCCGCTATTATCAAGAAAATTTCACTCGCACGATGTGCATTGACAAATTGGAGCAGGAGCTGAAAAACGCCTGCCGTAACGGAAATTGAAAGGATTCAGAAATGCGCGTTTTGTTGATCAATTCCGTCTGTGGGATCGGTAGCACGGGGAAAATATGTGCCGATCTTGCCGAGGGCTTTGAAAAGGATGGACACGAGGTGAAAATTGCCTTCGGGCGAGATTCCTTCGTTCCCGAGCGTTGCCGCAAATACGCCCATCGTATCGGCACGGATCTCGGCGTTCGTCTCCACGGAATCCGTTCCCGCCTTCTGGACGATCACGGTCTCGGCTCGGTAAGAGCAACGAAAGCGTTTTTGCAATGGGCCGAGGAATATCAGCCGAATCTTTTGTGGCTGCACAATCTCCACGGGTATTATCTCAACTACGAGCTGCTTTTCGATTGGATCAAGAAGCATCCCGATTTGGAGGTCCGATGGACCCTGCACGACTGCTGGGCTTTTACCGGTCATTGCTCTCACTTTTCGGCGGTGAACTGTCTGCAATGGCGGGATCATTGTAAGACCTGCGTTCAATCGCGGCGGTATCCCGCAAGCTTGTTTTTGGATCGTTGCAGCTCCAACTTTGCAAAGAAAAAGAGTTCCTTTACCGGTGTTAAAAATATGACCCTTATCACACCCTCCCAATGGCTGGCGGACTTAGTTCGGCAAAGCTTTTTGAAGGAATATCCCGTGGAGGTGCAGTATAACAAGGTCGATGCCACGGTTTTTTGCCCCACGCCGGGGGATTTTCGCGCGCGGTATGGGATCACCGAGAAAAAGATGATTCTTGGGGTTGCAAACGTCTGGGACGATCGCAAAGGCTTGGGCGATTTTTTGGAGCTTGCCCAACGGTTGGACGATTCTTGGCAGATCGTTCTTGTGGGCTTGAATGAAACGCAGATTCAAGCTCTTCCCAAGAACGTTCTTGGCCTGACCCGCACGGTCAACGCGAAGCAGCTGGCAGAGATCTATTCCGCCGCCGACGTTTTCGTGAACCCCAGCAGGGAGGAAACCTTCGGGATGACCTCCGTGGAAGCAACCCTTTGCGGGACTCCTGCCATCGTATACAAGGGAACCGCCTGCGAGGAAATCGTGGAAAAATTCGGCGGGGTTGCCGTAGAGCAAGGGGTAGATCACATTCTTGCGGAATTGCAAAAAATCTGAAAGAGGGGTGCATTGGTTTTGGAAATTTTGTATATTTCTTCCGTTCCGTCTCCGCGGGAGTTCGATCTTATCAAAGACCGATTCAAGGACGGCTTCGTTTACGGGATGAATGAGTCGGGATATAAATTCCACACGCTCATTCTCGACGGGATGCGGACCCATCAGGACGTGAATATTACCTCTGTGGTGGGGCGAAGCGTCAGCAGTAAGACGCATCGGGGAATCTTCTGGAAGCGGAGCCGGGATCGGGTTTCCGAGAATCTGTGCTACGATCATATCGGCTTGATCAGCCTTCCCGTGCTTAAGCATCTGATGGTGGGTTGCGGATATTTCTTCCGCACGCTGGGCTGGCTCAGAAGAACCGCGGGCAAGCCTCGCGCCATTGTGATGGACGCCGCGTACGTTACCGCACATCCCTTCGTGTTTGCCTCAAGAGCTTTTGCAAAATGCCATACCACCGCCATTTTCTGCGATATTTACGAATATATGGGCAGTGTGAAGGATGCCCGAAATAACGAAAAGACCAACCTTTTGCGGCGAATCGTGCGAAAGATCGCGACAAGCAGCTACGCCAAGTGTCAATCGTTCATTTTCCTCACCGAGCAGATGAGCGACGTGGTCAACCCCCAACACAAGCCCTACATCGTAATGGAGGGGCTGGTGGACGTAAATATGGAGGAAATGCCCAATCGCCTGGAGGATAAGGCAGGCGAGCAGATCATTATGTACGCAGGCGCTCTGCGGGCGCAGTACGGCCTGAAGAATTTGGTGGAGGGCTTTACGGCATACCAAAATCCCGACGTCCGCCTCTGGATCTTCGGTGCAGGCGATTATGCCCCTGAAATCGAGGCTGCCGCCGCGGTGGATCACCGTATTTACTTCGGTGGAATGATTCCCTTGGCCCAAGCGGTACAGACCGAATTAAAGGCGACCCTATTGGTCAACGCCCGTCCCATCGGGATGGAATTTACCCGCTATTCCTTCCCCTCGAAGAATATGGAATATATGGTGTCCGGAACCCCGGTTCTCACCACCCGCCTTCCGGGGATGCCCAAGGATTATTATCCTCACGTCTACACGATTGACGGCGACACTCCCCGTGACGTGACGCTGGCGCTGGAAAAGACGATGACAAACAGCCGTGCACAGCTCCACGAAAAGGGGATGGCGGCACGTCGGTTCGTTTTGGAACAGAAAAACAACGTGGTTCAGGCCAATCGCATTTTGGATCTTGTCGGCTACAAAACGGAGGTGACTCGATGAAAAAGCTTCTTTCTTTTTTCCGAGGAGACAACGATTCTCCCCTGACCCTTCAGTACCGTGGGCTTGTGCGCTATGTCCCGCTGTTGCTTTCCGGTGGATTTTTTGCATTGACCATCTTTCTTTATGCGTTCGGTCCCTTGGATTGGCACGTGATCAATCCAGAGAAGCTTTATCCGTTCCTTCTTCTGTGTTTGGTGGCATTGATCGGCGGTTACGTATTGGCAACCGTAAAGGGGCGTGCCGTACGCTGTAAGCGAAGCTTTAACGTGGGATGGATCCTGTTGGTGGGAGGCATTATTTTCCTCGTGCTTTTCTTCCCGTTGACAAAGATCACTACGGGGAAGTGGTTCCCCGACGTTTACCGCGGCATTACCAATACGGGCTACGCTTATCAGGTGACCAAGTATTTTTCCGCTACTGCACCTAAACTGTTCTTTTACATCCGCATCATCCTTTCCCCCTTCATTTATATGGTGACGCCCCTCACCCTCTTGTATTGGAGACGCCTCCCCTTGGCAGGGAAGATTTTGGGAACCTCCGTGATTGTTTTGAACATCAGCCTTGGGATTGCCCAGGGAGTCAACAAGCACGTGGCGGACATTGTAATTCAGCTGGTGCTGGTCCTTTGCTTGTTCTTGTTTGCAAAGCACGACGGGACTCGGAAGGAAAAATGGATGTACCGCGGGAAGATCCTTGTGGGGATTTTGTTGATCTGTATCACCTTCCTGCTGTATTACGGAAACGTTATGCGAAACCGCGTTTCTATGGATATTGCCGTTGGGGACGGAAGCATCAATATCGAAGAAGCAATTGATCCCGAAGACGAGATCAGGCCTGAGGTGGACAAGGATAAGGTGAACGACCTGATTGGGGATTACGCCACGTTTTCCGTTTCTACCGAGCGGGAAAATTCTTTGTGGGACGTAATTCTTCCCCAAAAGATCAAGCCCACGGTTACGTTTCTGACCAGCTATTTCTGCCACGGCTATACCGGGCTTTCCTTGGCGATGGAACGGGAATTTACCAGCTCCTACGGCCTTGGCTTTTCCGATTTCCTGCGGCATAACGTGAGTAAACTGTTCGGTGGGCAGGAGTTTGAGGACAAGATGTACGAAAACACCTATATGTATAAGATCGCTCAAAGCAATGATTGGGTGACGGGAAAGGTGTGGTCCTCCTTCTTTATTTTCCCCGCGTCGGACGTTTCCTTCCCCGGGACGATTCTGGTGGTGTTTTTGATCGGATTCCTGTTCGGCTTAAGCTGGAAGGATACCCTGCAGAGCGGGAATCCCTTTGCCGCCGCCACGTTTATCGGCTTTATCACGATGGTGTTCTTCTTCTCCGCGAACAATCAGATGTTCCAGTCGGGAGAGAGTTTTACCGCCTTCGTGGGTGTGATTGCCGCGTGGCTGCTTACCCGCTGGTTTTTTGGTGAAAAACGAGCAAAATAACGAATGAGGAGGTGTTTCCCCGTGAAAATCGCTCAAATTAATATGGTTGCAGGAGGAAGCACCGGGAATATTATGCGTCAGATTGCCGCCCGCGCAAGAGAACGGGGGCATACGGCGATCACGTATTCCAGTCCCAGCTTTTCCATCCGCCATCCCGAGACCTATCCCCAATACGAGGGACATCATCGGTATTTCGGCACTCCCTTCAGCCACGCCGTGCATTACGTGCTGGGCAGGGCCACGGGACGAAACGGCTGCTTTTCCTATTTTGCCACAAAACGGCTCGTTCGGGAATTAAAAGAATTTTCTCCCGACGTTTTGCACCTGCACAACCTGCACAATTGGTGTATTCATTTGCCTACGCTGTTTCGGTATATCAAGAAAAACGATCTTCGGGTGATCTGGACCCTCCACGATTGCTGGACCTTTACGGGGCAATGTCCGTATTTTGACATCGTCCAATGCGACAAGTGGAAGGTCGGCTGTCATCACTGCCCTCAAACCCACGTATATCCCGATTCCAAAGTAGACGCTACCCGTTGGGGATACGCCTTTAAGAAAAAATGGTTTACCGGCGTCCGAAATATGACCCTGGTTACTCCGTCGAAATGGCTGGCGGAATTGACCGAGCAATCCTTTATGGGGCAATATCCCGTGAAGGTCATTCACAACGGCATTGACTTGAACGTATTTCAACCCACCCAAAGGGATTTTCGGGAAGCTCACGGCATCCGTCCCGATCAATTCCTGCTGTTGGGCGTCGCCTTTGAATGGGGAGTCCGCAAGGGGCTTGACGTGTTTATTGAGCTGTCCAAGCGGTTAGACGATCGCTTTCGCCTCGTGCTTGTGGGCACGAATGACGCGGTGGATGCACAACTGCCCGAAAGCGTTATCTCCATTCATAACACCGCAGATCAAAGGGAGCTTGCAAGAATTTATTCTGCTGCGGACTTGTTCGTCAACCCCACGCGGGAAGATAATTTCCCCACCGTAAATATGGAGGCGTTGGCTTGCGGCACCCCCGTGGTCACCTTCCGTACCGGCGGTTGCCCTGAGATCGTCAGAGAAGATTGCGGCAGCGTGGTGGAGAAAAACGATATTGACGCGCTGGAGCAAGAGATCCTGCGGATTTGTACGCAACGCCCTTATACAACGGAAGCCTGTGTAACGCAGGCGGCCCAATTTGATGCCCAAAGCAAGTTTGATGCGTATATAGAGCTGTATACCAAATGATTCGTCTCCCATAGAAAGGGCGGTTAGTATGAAGCTGATCAGCGTGCTGATGAGTGTTTACAACGAAACAGAGGATGAACTCTCCCAAAGTATAGAATCCATCCTTTGTCAGACGTATTCTCATTTTGAATTTATCATCATCAACGACAATCCGGAAAATCAACGCATCTGTGCCGTCCTTCAGCGGTATGGGGACGCAGACTCTCGTATTAAATTGTTTCCCAACGAGGAAAACATCGGGCTTGTCGCCAGCTTGAATCGCGGCTGGAAATTGGCACAGGGAGAATTTATTGCCCGTATGGATGCAGACGATATTTCCACGCCCGATCGTTTTGAAAAGCAATTGGCGTATATGGAAGAGCATCGGTTGGATTTTATCGGCTCCAATCTCCAAAATATCAACGAAGCAGGAGAGCCGATTTCCTCGGTTCGCTATTTTCCTGCTCTTGCTCGGAACGTGGAAAATACGGCGGGATTGTTCAGTGGCCTGTGTCACCCCGCGTGGCTGATGAAGCGACAGGTGATGGATCGGCTGAACGGCTATCGCAACATCTACAGCTGTGAGGATTACGATTTTATTCTTCGGGCATTGGCGATGGGCTTTCAGCTGGGAAACTGCCAGCACCCGTGCTTGTATTATCGGATTCGTACGGCGGGGATTTCCCGAAGCAATTACGCTACGCAGAGCGTGATATCCTATTATTTGGCAAAAAACCGTCATCGTATTTTGCAACTGACTTTTGAAGAAATCCAAGAATATATGCAATCGCCTGCGGGGGAAAGTTATCGATCTCTGGTAGAATACCGTCAAAGCCACGGTGCAGAGGGGAAGCCCCTGGACCGCCCCACCCGGGATATGCTTTGCAAGCATTGGCGCAACCCGTTTTATTGGAAATTCCTGAAAAGCTGCTTGGTCCAGCTTCTGCTGCGAGGAAAAGATAAATGCAAGGAAATATTGAAATTACGCCGTAACGGACGGAGGACGTTTTGAAACAAAGATCTATTACATTAAACGCGGCACTGAATCTGACCCGCACGGTTCTTTCTACGATTTTCCCTTTGATTACCGCAAGGCACATTTCTTTGGTGTTGGGCGTGGAAAACGTGGGGAAGTTTAATTACAGTGCCTCGATCATCAGCTATTTTTCCCTGATTGCCATTTTTGGAATCTCCACCTACGCAGTGCGGGAGGGTGCCCGATTGCGGGATCACAGGGACAGTATTCAGAAGTTTTCCAATCAAGTTCTCACCATCAACTGTATCACCACGCTGATTGCCTATCTTTTACTGGTCCTATTGCTGTGGTTCAGCCACGGTTTGCGCAGTTACGTAGGGATCATCCTGCTGCAAAGCGCCTCGATCCTTTTTACC
Source organism: Clostridia bacterium (assembly GCA_017623895.1). Taxonomy (GTDB): domain Bacteria; phylum Bacillota; class Clostridia; order Oscillospirales; family UBA644; genus RGIG995. The sequence continues at coordinate 13,205 of JAGAOB010000114.1, read as the reverse complement.
ACCATCGGAATCGAATGGGTGAATACCGTTTTTGAGGACTATTTATATACCACCGTCCGATGGCTGGTGCTTCAGGTTCTGTCCATCGTTTTGATGCTTGTTTTCGTCCGGGAGCAGGAACATCTTTATCGTTACGTTCTCATTAGTCTGCTTCCCGTCGTCGGTGCCAATATAAGCAATTTGTTCTATTGCCGAAGATACGTAAAATTCCGACTGACCCGCAACCTTGAATTAAAGAAGCATCTGCCGCCTCTGTTCGTTTTGTTTATCGCGAACATCACGAATATTATTTTCGTTAACTCCGGTCAGACGATGCTGGGGGCGATCTGCGGCAATTTCTCCAGCGGAATTTACGGTACGGCCGCAAAGGTCTATACGATGATCAAGGTGGTCTTCACGTCCGTTCTCGTGGTATTTATGCCCCGTATCTCCAACTTATTCGTGAAAACCGATGCCAAGCAGATGAAGAAGGTCGTAACCGATATATTCAATATGTTCTTGCTTCTTTTGATGCCCATGGCCACGGGATTGTTCGTGATGAGCAGCTTTATCATCGACGTAATCGCGGGCCCCGAATTTGCGGCTGCGGTTCCCGTTCTGAAAATTTTGGCGATTGCAATTATCCCGTCGGGGCTTTCCACCTTTATCACCTACATCTCCGTCGTTCCTGCCGGCAGGGATAAGCTGCTGTTGGGGGCAGGTGCTGTGGCATCCGGGGCAAACCTGACGGTTAATTCGTTTATGATTCCGCTGTTTCAGCATAATGGTGCGGCAGTTTCTTCTATCGTTGCGGAAATCGCGATGTTTATGACGGCAGCAATCCGAATGAAGCCCTTTGAGAATTATCGCAAGATCGCGGTCAACGTACTGCAGTGCGTCGTTTCGTGTGCTCTGATCCCCGTCGCCGCTTTCCTTTCGGGCTTGATCACCGATCACTCCTTTCTATTGTCATTCTTAACTGTGTTGATCAGTGTTATTTTCTATTTTACGGCTCTTTTTCTTATGAAGAACGTTGCTCTGATGGCTCTTCTGACTCCCATTTCGGAAAAGCTGAAGGCGCGCAAGAAATCCTAAAAATTCTGTTTCTGTTGTATAATAAAAACTAACGATAAATCTACTTTTTGGAGGTTAACTTATGTCTGCATTTTCCGGAGCAACTCTTATGATTACCGGTGGTACCGGCTCGTTCGGTAACACGGTTTTGAAGCACTTTTTGAAGACCGATATCGGAGAGATTCGTATTTTCTCCCGCGATGAAAAGAAGCAGGACGATATGCGGCACGATCTTCAGGCACGCTTCCCCGAGTATGCCAACAAGGTGAAGTTCTATATCGGGGACGTTCGTAATGCCCGATCCATTCGGGATGCGATGCCCGGAGTGGACTATATCTTCCACGCTGCCGCTCTCAAGCAGGTTCCGTCCTGCGAATTTTTCCCGATGCAGGCGGTAGAGACCAACGTCATCGGGACGGACAATATGCTCCACGCTGCCATTGACGCAGGGGTCAAGCGGGTGGTTTGCCTTTCCACGGACAAGGCGGCCTATCCCATCAATGCTATGGGAATTTCCAAGGCGATGATGGAGCACGTCATCTACGCCAACGCCCGCGTTGCCGCAGAGCGAGGCGGCACGGTCATTTCCTGCACCCGCTACGGCAACGTTATGTGCAGCCGCGGTTCCGTAATTCCTCTGTTTATCGATCAGATCAAAAACGGGAACCCCATCACCATCACCAATCCCGATATGACCCGCTTCCTGATGAATTTGGACGAAGCGGTCAGCCTCGTAAAATTTGCCTTTGAGCACGCGAATCCCGGCGATCTGTTCATTCAGAAGGCAGACGCCTCCACCATCGGCGATCTGGCAAAGGCAGTACAGCAGCTGTTCGGCGATACTGGAACCAACATCATCGGCACCCGTCACGGCGAAAAGCTGTACGAAACGCTGATGACCCGAGAGGAACGTCTGCGCAGCGAGGATATGGGAAACTATTACCGTGTTGCCGCCGATAGCCGCGATCTGAACTACGATAAGTTCGTGGTCAACGGACAGGTCCAGACCGAAGCCGACGAATCTTACACCAGCCACGACACCCAGCGCCTGGATGTGGAGGGAACCGTGAAAAAGATCCTGACCACCGATTACGTGCAGGAACAGCTGAACGCTTTGAAAAACGCGTAACCGCTCTGCCTATCGTTTGTGCAGGAACGCGGACGCTTTGAAAAACGCGTACCCGTTCTGCCTGCCCTTCCTCCCCCGCGCGGAAATCAAGGGCGGGTTCTCGGGACCTCGCCATCGAAGGAGTTGTGCTTTTTATGAACATTCTTATCACGGGTGCCAACGGCTTTGTGGGGAAAAACCTTACCGCCGCTCTCCGTTGTATTCAAGACGGAAAGGACCGTACCCGTCCCAATCTGAAGATCGACGAATTGTTTCTGTACGATATCGATTCTTCTCCCGAATTATTGGAGGATGTCTGCAAAAGGGCTGATTTCGTCTTCCATTTGGCAGGGGTGAACCGTCCGAAGGACCCATCGGAATTTATGGTGGGGAATTTCGGCTTTTCCTCCCGCCTTTTGGAATTGCTGAAAACCTATTCCAATCCCTGCCCCGTTATGCTTTCTTCCTCCATTCAGGCCACGCTGATCGGCCGTTACGGACAGTCCGATTACGGGAAGTCCAAGCTGGCAGGAGAGAATTTGTTCTTTGAATATTCTCAACAGACGGGTGCCTCCGTGTATGTATATCGCTTCCCGAATCTGTTCGGAAAATGGTGCCGTCCCAACTATAATTCCGCGGTGGCGACCTTCTGTCATAACGTGGCAAACGAGCTCCCCATCACAGTTAGCGACCCCTCGATTGAGTTGGAGCTTCTGTATATCGACGATCTTGTGGCGGAAATGCTGGACCTTCTGGAGGGAACGCCTCACCGCTGTGAGTTCGACGGTGTGACTACGGTGTTGACCGAGCAGGGACGCTTCTGCGCCGCGCCCGTTACCCACAAGGTTACGTTGGGACAGATCGTAGATCTTCTGTCCGCGTTTCACGATCAGCCCACGACCCTTCGTATGCCCGACATTCCCGAAAACTCCTTTGCTAAAAAGCTGTATTCCACGTATTTGTCTTATTTGCCCAAGGAAAAGGTTTGCTTCCCGCTGAAGATGAACGTGGATGACCGAGGCAGCTTTACGGAGCTTCTGAAAACTGCAGACTGCGGTCAATTCAGCGTAAACGTTTCCAAGCCCGGGATTACCAAGGGCCAACATTGGCATCACACCAAGTGGGAATTTTTTATCGTCGTTTCCGGCAAGGGCTTGATTCAGATGCGAAAAATCGGTTCGGACGAGATTCTGAATTTCGAGGTTTCCGGCGAGAAGATCGAGGCGGTTCATATGCTGCCGGGATATACCCACAACATCATAAATCTCAGCGATACCCAGGACTTGGTAACTCTTATGTGGGCAAACGAGCAATTTGACCCAGACAAACCCGATACATTTTTTGAGGTGGTAGAATAATGGACATTAAATTGGACTATTCCGACGTTTCCTTTCAAAATAACGGCAAGCTGAAGCTGCTGATCATCGTGGGCACCCGCCCGGAGATCATCCGTCTTGCGGCAGTGATCAACAAATGCCGTACCTATTTCGATTGCGTGCTGGCACATACGGGGCAGAATTACGATTATAATCTCAACGGCGTATTCTTCAAGGATCTGAAGCTCGCCGACCCTGAGGTTTATATGGACGCCGTGGGCGATGATCTGGGGGCTACGGTGGGCAATATCATCAACTGCTCCTACAAGCTGATGAATCAAATTAAGCCTGACGCTCTTCTGATTTTGGGAGACACCAACTCCTGTCTCTCTGCCATTGCCGCAAAGCGTCTGCATATTCCTATTTTCCATATGGAAGCGGGAAACCGTTGTAAGGACGAATGTCTCCCCGAGGAGACCAACCGCCGTATCGTGGATATCATTTCCGACGTGAATCTGGCGTATTCGGAGCACGCCCGCAAATATCTTCACGAATGTGGACTTCCCAAGGAACGGGTCTACGTGACCGGATCTCCAATGGCAGAGGTGTTGCACGATAACCTTGCCGAGATCGAGGCGTCCGACGTGCATAAGCGGTTGGGTTTGGAAAAGGGAAAATACATTCTTTTGTCCGCTCATCGGGAAGAGAACATTGATACGGAAAAGAATTTCCTTTCTCTGTTCAACGCAATCAACAAGATGGCGGAAAAATACGATATGCCGATTCTGTATTCCTGCCACCCCCGTTCTCGGAAGCGGTTGGAGGCTTCCGGATTCAAGCTTGATCCGCGGGTGATCCAAAACGAGCCCTTGGGCTTTCACGATTACAACTGTCTTCAGATGAACGCCTTCTGTTGTGTTTCCGATTCTGGGACGCTTCCCGAGGAATCCAGCTTCTTTACGTCGGTGGGACATCCTTTCCCCGCTGTCTGCATCCGCACCTCTACCGAGCGTCCCGAGGCTCTGGATAAGGCCTGCTTTATCCTTGCGGGCATCGACGAGGATCATCTGTTGCAGGCCGTGGATACCGCAGTACAGATGAATCTGGACGGCAACGACGGTCTTCCCGTGCCCGATTACGTGGACCGAAACGTCTCCACCAAGGTGGTAAAGATCATTCAATCCTACACCGGCGTTGTGGACAAGATGGTTTGGAGAAAATTCTGATTTTTAGTACCGTGAGGAAAGCCTCTTTACGGGGAGAGAAATAGGAAGTGTTTGTTATGACTAAAAATAAGTACCGAAACAAGGAGCTGTACAAGAAGCTTCTGCGGAATCTGTTTTCCGTGGCGCTGATCGCAGTTCAGACGGGATTATTCGGCTACGTGTGGTTGGCAGAGTACAACCATCAGATCGCGGCCCCCTTTTTTGAAAAGGGAAACTGGTTGTTCTGTGCGGTTTACGCCATTCTGTTCGTGTTGTTTCTGGTCTGCTTTGACGGCCTGAAATATGGACTTTACCGCAAGTATAATCTTCTTCTTGGACAAGGGTTGGCAACGCTGGGGACGGTTTTTATCGTCTATTTGCAAATTACCCTGCTGTCCTTGCGATTCGTCAATCCCGTTCCGCTGTTGCAGATGCTTTTAATCAATCTCATTCTCTGTGTCGTTCTCACGTTGACCAGCGAATGGCTGATCCATATTTTGTTCCCTGCAAAACGGCTGTTGGTCATCTGTGACAGCTATCCCCCCGACCAATTCTTGCAGAAAATGTCGGGGCGGCGGGACAAGTATCGGGTAGCGGAGGTGATCAACGTCTCCGAGGGACTTGAGGTCATCGAGCCGAAGATTCTGCAGGCAGAGAGCGTGCTTGTCTACGACGTCCATTCGGAAATTCGTAACAAGCTCTTGAAGCTTTGCTTCGAGCACGGCGTACGGGCGTACTCCACCACCAAGGTGTCGGATATTTTGATTCGCGGTGCGGAACGGATCCATATTTTTGATACCCCCCTGCTGTTGTACCGCAACATCGGACTTACCATTGAGCAGCGGTTTTTTAAGCGGTTTATGGATATCGTGATCTCCCTTTTGCTGTTAATCATCACGTCTCCGATTTTGCTGATTTCCGCCTTGGCCATCAAATTGTACGACGGCGGCCCCGTGTTCTTTTTGCAGGAGCGCTGTACGCTGAACGGAAAGGTATTCAAGATCCATAAATTCCGCAGTATGATCGTCGATGCGGAGAAAATCGGCGGGGCTCAGCTTGCTACGGAAAAAGACCCCAGAATAACGCCCGTCGGACGGTTCCTCCGTGCCACTCGCTTGGACGAGCTTCCGCAGTTGATTGACATTCTTATAGGAAATATGAGTCTTGTAGGTCCTCGTCCGGAAAGACCCGGGATCACGGAGCAATATGCGAAAAATATGCCGGAATTCAAATATCGGCTGAAGGTTCGGGGAGGACTTACCGGGTACGCTCAACTGTACGGAAAATACAACACGACTGCATATGATAAATTGCAGTTGGATTTGATGTACATTCAAAATTATTCTTTGCTTCTTGACATTCGTCTCATTTTAATGACCGTCAAAATTATGTTTATGAAAGAGAGTACGGAAGGTGTTTCGGAAGAAATGAACAAAAATATCGCGGAAATGAATGAAAGATATGAGAATGAAAAAGAAACCGCAGAGATGAATTCTGAAGAATAAAAGCTAATAGTGGAAAATTCTCTCGCTGTTTTGCGGGAGAATTTTTTAAGTCTTGTAATTTCCGCAAAATTATGTTATAATGAGTCAAGAAAGGAGAGAGGCGTTCTATGGGAAAAAATTCGACGGTTTTGGTTGTGTTTGCTTCTTTGATCTGTTGTATTTTTATGACGGTGGTGGACGGAATTTGGCAACCCGGCTACGTGATTAAATCCGCAGTCAAGTTGGTTCTGTTTCTGTTGCTCCCGTTGATTTGCTCTCTATTTAACCGTCAGATCGCCTTTCGGTCGTTGTTTCGCGGAAACAAACGGGGGTTGGCTCTTGCGTTGGGGCTGGGGATTCTGCTGTTTGCCGTGATTCTCGCAGGGTACTTTCTCCTGTCTGCGCATTTTGATTTTTCCAACGTGGCATCCTCCCTTACCGCCTCTACAGGGGTCGACAAAAGCAATTTCTTTTTTGTTTCCTTGTATATTTCCTTTGTCAATTCCTTATTGGAGGAGTTCTTTTTTCGGGGATTCGTGTTCACCAATCTGAAAAATACATCTCCACGGATCTTTGCCCACGGGTTCAGTGCCGTTTTGTTTTCCCTGTACCACACCGCAATGATGATCGGCTGGTTCTCTTTTCCCCTGTTTTTGTTGGTTTTGGTCGGGCTTGCGGTAGGGGGCGTGATTTTCAATCTGCTCAACGAAAAGGGCGGCACGGTTTACGTCTCCTGGACGGTACATATGTTTGCCAATTTTGCCATCAATACGATCGGATTTCTTTTGTTAAAATGATAATAGGATTGCGTTAGGAAAACGCCATAGAGAATAAGGAGTTGTTATGATGTCTTTAACGACGGAACAAATTAATTCGGTGAAGGGAAGAGGGTTTCTGCGCAATCGGGGAACCGACTGCTTTTCGGGGCGGATTCTTGCCTGCGGAACGGTGTTTACCGCGGAAAATATGCGGGATATTGCTACCCTTGCCGAAACCTACGGAAACGGGACGATGATCCCCACTGCCCGTCAGTGTATCGAGGTTCCCGCAATACCCTTTGACCGTATTCCCGATGCCGAGGCCTTTGCAGCGGCTCACGGTCTGATCTTCGGAGGAACGGGCCCCAAGGTCCGTCCAGTCACTGCCTGCAAGGGTACGACCTGCGTGTTCGGCTGTTACGATACCCAGGCCTTGGCGAAGAAGATCCACGAAACATATTATACGGGCTGGAACTCCGTAAAATTGCCCCATAAATTCAAGATCGGCGTGGGCGGATGTCCCAACAGCTGTATCAAGCCGTCGCTGAATGATTTCGGCATCGAGGGTCGCCGCGTGGCGGGTCAGAGGGAGGCGGCCTATCAGATTTACGTGGGCGGAACGTGGGGGAAGACCACCCGTATGGGAACACCCCTTTCCCGCCTCGTTTCAGAGGAAGAGATTCTGCCGATTCTGGAAAAAACACTGTTGTGGTTCCGAGAAAACGCGTACGTGAAAGAGCGTCTCGGAAACGCCGTGGACCGCATTGGGGCGGACAAGCTGGAGAAGGCGCTGTTTTCCGAGGATCTGATCCGTCGCAAGCAGGAGATCCTTGCCGCGGCGCTGAAAGAGCGGTAATATGAAAAAGGCGTTATCACTTCTGTTTGTTTTGATCTTGTCCCTTTCTTTCGTGTCCTGCGGGAGGTCCACGGTCTCCCATTCTCCCGGATCAGAGCCCGCTCTCCCTTCCGTCACTGACGCTTTAGGGAATACCGTTTCCCTCCCTCTCAATGCGCGGGTAGTCTCCTGCTACGCCTCCTTTACCGATTGCTGGCTTCTTTCGGGGGGAAGTGTTGTGGGCGTGACCGACGATGCGGTGGAGGAGGGGATCGTCTCTTCTGATCAGGCGTTGTCGGTGGGATCGGTAAAGCACGTCAATCTGGAGCAGGTTCTTTCGTTGAACCCCGATTACGTTATTCTTTCCGCCGATCTTGCGGCCCATCTGCAGCTGGAGGCGGCGCTAAAGGCTGCGCGGATCTGCTACGGATATTTTCGAGTGGACACCTTTGGGGATTATCGGGATCTGATGAAGCAATTTTGCGCCGTCAACGGAGGTCGGGACCGCTACGACACCTACGTCACCGACGTAGAGACGCAGATCCGTTCCGTTTTGAATCGGATTCCCGAAAACACAGAGAGCTCTGTGCTGCTTCTTCGGGTCTATTCCACGGGAATGAAGGCTAAGACCGACGATAATCTTGCAGGTCAGATTCTCAAGGAGCTTGGCTTACGTAACGTTGCCGACGAAACGCCCTCCCTGTTGGAGGATCTGAGCGTGGAAAAGATCCTCTTGGAGGATCCTGATTATATCGTTTTTCTTACGATGGGGGACGAGGTGGCGGCGATGGCGTTTTTGCAGCAGAACGTGGAAAATCATCCTGCGTGGACGGGACTTTCTGCCGTGAAAAACGAAACCTGCTTCCTGCTTCCCAAGGACCTGTTTCATTATAAACCCAACGAACGGTGGGGAGAAAGCTATGAATATCTTGCAAAACGTATCTACCCCGAAATCTTCGGAGAATAAAAAGCACGGGATCACCCCTCCCGTGCTTCTCTTCCTTTTTCTTGCCGTTTTGATTCTTCTTTTTGCCGCGGCTCTTTGCTTCGGCTCGGTGAAGATTTCTCCATTCGACGCCGTTACTGCTCTGCTTTCGGGGGATTACGACGCGCCTTCCCTTCGGATCCTTCTTCATATTCGCCTGCCCCGTGCCTGCGGTGCGGTTCTTGCGGGAATGGCGTTAGCGGTTGCGGGAGTTTTGATTCAGGCGGTCTTACACAACCCTATGGCGGCACCTAACGTCATCGGCGTGAATTCAGGGGCGGGCTTGACCGCAGTAATCCTGCTTTCCGTATTCCCAGCGGCCGTGAGATTTTTGCCTTTGGCGGCATTTTTCGGGGCAGTAGGGGCGTGTGCCTGCATTTACGTCATTTCGATGAAAACGGGGGCCGACCGTATGACCGTTACCCTGGTGGGCATCGCTGTCAGCGCGATGCTGAACGCAGGAATCAGTGCTGTAAAAACCTTATATCCCGACAGCGTTTACGATGCCGACGCCTTTATGATCGGAGGACTTTCGGGAGTAACCCTTGAGACCCTCCTTTTTCCCTGCGTAGGGATTCTTGTTGGAATATTTGCCGCTCTTTGGTTGGCGCGGGATGCCGACGTCCTTTCCTTGGGAGACGAGACGGCAAAGAGCTTGGGAATGAACGTGAAGGTAACCCAATGGACGCTTTTGTGCTTGGCAAGCGTTCTTGCGGGTTGTGCCGTCAGCTTTGCGGGTCTGTTGGGATTCGTCGGGCTGATCGTTCCCCATATTGCCCGCCGTTTCGTAGGAGAAATCCACCGCTGGCTTATCCCCGCCAGCGCCTTGGGGGGAGGGATTTTGGTCTTACTCTGCGATCTGATCGGTCGCGTCCTGTTTGCTCCGTACGAATTGCCCGTGGGGATTTTACTTTCCCTGGTGGGCGGGCCGTTTTTCGTTTGCTTGCTTTTAGCAAGGAGGAATCGGTATGATTGAGTCTTGCCTTTTTGCAGGAAGGAATCGGTATGATTGTATCTTGCCTTTTCGCAGGGAGGAATCGGTATGATTGAGGTGCGGTCCGTCTTCTTTTCCTATGGGGGAAAATCAGTAATTTCAGACCTTTCCGCCACGTTCCGAGCAGGAACCCTTTACGGAATCGTAGGGCCCAACGGATGCGGAAAAACTACCCTGATCCGCCTGCTTTGCGGGCTTGCCCGTCCCACGGCGGGGCAGATTTCTTTGGAGGGGCATCCCTACGGGGAATACGACCGCAGGGAGTTTGCAAAGCGCGTGTCGCTGTTGCCGCAATCCAGATCGTTGCCTTGTGTTTCGGTGGGAGAATTGACGGCGCGGGGGAGATATCCGTATCTGGGACGAACCCGTCGTATGACGCCCTCCGATCGTGCGGCAGTGGAGCGGGCGTTGATGGATGCCAAGGCTTCAGACCTGCGGGATCGGGACGTTTCGACCCTTTCGGGCGGGGAGCGGCAACGGGTCTGTCTGGCGTTGCTTGGGGCTCAGGATACCCCTTGCGTGCTCTTGGACGAGCCTACCACGTATTTGGATCTGTCCTCTCGTTTTTCTTTGATGGAGCAAATGCGATTCTGGGCGGAGCAGGGGAAATGTGTGATTGCGGTGCTGCACGATCTTTCCTTGGCGTTGCGGTACTGTGACTGCGTTGGCGTGATGGATCAAGGCAAGTTTTGTGCCTTTGACACCCCTGAAAATCTCCTTGAGAGCAAGGCTTGGGAGCAGGTGTTTTCTGTACGATGCCTGCCCGTAGACGCCGCAGGAGAACACGATGTTGTTTTTCTTCCCATAAAATAAAAGAGAGCGACTCAAGGGCGTGCAAAATTAGCGGGGAAATCACAAAATATTTACCTAACACACGGTAGGGGCGAACTGCGTTCGCCCGCGGGAGACCGTAGGTCTCCCCTACGGATAAAAAAAGCTCCGCAGTAAACAAATAATTAGCCCCGACAGATTTTCAAAGACTGTCGGGGGTGTTTCTTATTTATCTTCACTTTCATCGTGCGATTTGATTTCATTTTGAGGATCGGACATTTTTTGATTTAAGAGCTCGCCTATATTATCTCTCCAATTTCCGTCTTTTGATAATGCATCCTGAAATGCTTGAAAATCAGGGTTGTCACTTTCTTTAAGAAATGCTTGACGAATGCGGAATTGTTCTATCAAAGAAAGAAGAATATCTATCAATAAAAGTGCTAAACCAACATATAGACAAGGCTTGACAAATATTCCTACGATCAATAGTATAATGCAGGGAATGAAAAGCCAAAAGAAATGAAACAGTATGTTTGTTATAAATCCGATAATGAATAAGCTTGTCGGATATTTTCGGTTGTTCATAATAAAATCTCCTTTTGTCATTTAATCTTTTTATCGCAAGTTTCGCCTTTGTATTACAAAGGCTTCGGGCAAAGCCCATACCCCTATTCTTCTGTATATAATTCATCGTAGCACCAACGAATTGGGTTTTCGTAAATGTATCTTAAATGTTCTTCATAATCCTCACGATTTCGGATAATATGATCGTGGAATGATACTGATCCCGGCTTGTTTGGAAACGACCCCTTTCAGTTGTTTTACAACCCGTGACATTGTAGGGGCGACCAGTGGTCGCCCGTATTCATCAGCACAAACTCTTACTAAAAGGTGAATATGATTCGGCATGATCACATAGCTTTCAAGCGACAACGCAGGATAGGCAGAAGGGGTATTTTGTATTGCCTGATCGACCATTTTTCCGTAGGTCGACAATTCAACGTCTTGCGGGCGATCAATGATCGCCCCTACATTTTCCTAAAAACAATTTTGCTTTTCCAACGTACATACTGTAATAAAATATGCACCGCAGGAACTATAGTCATAATTTTCCAAACGATTTCTTTTTCGCTTGGGAAATTCTTTTTTATTATCCACTTGCATCACCCATATCATTATAACACATATCGGCAGAGAAAACAAGTTCTCTGCCGACATTTTGTGCACGCAAATTCTCCGTTAAGAGTATCACGCCAACTTGTGCGTCTGTTTTTCTCTGTGATTGCTTACGCCTCTGTATCGGCAACGGTGGGGTAGGCTAAGCGGAACAACTCCTCAATGCGTTCCTGCTGTTGCGTGAGATGCAGATACCCAAACAGCGCCTCCATGCCCGTAGCGGCGCGATATTCGCTGACCGTTGCGCGTTTTGGGACGTTGGAGTGCCCAAGATTTCTGCCACGGCGGAAGTATGCCTCCTCCTCGGCGGTCAAGTGTGGGAGCAATCGCTTCATTGCCTCGGCTTGCACAGGTGCGCGAACATAATCCAAAGCGGCGGCGTTGAGGTGTGCCGAGGTGGAAAGTCCCTTTTCCACAAGATGGCGCCTGACACACAGCTCGATCACGCAGTCTCCAAGGTAAGCAAGCGCCGGAACCGAGATCTGACGAATATCGGTCATGGCTTATCCTCCGCTTCAACGGCGTCTTCCTTTTTGGCTTTTGCCGCCTTCTTTTCTTCCTTTTTTTCTTCCTTCTGTCGCTTTGCCACCTCTCGCTTTTCCTGCTCCTCACGCTCCTTTTCGGCATTCAGATCGGGATAACGCGCCTCCAACAGTGCCTGCGTGGCGTTTTTGAGATAGGACGACAGTGCCGAAAGACCAAGGAGCAACGTAAAAAAGTCGGCATCGTTGGAAACGTCTAGCGCATTCTTTTCCACGTAGCTCTCCAAAAGCTCCCAAACCGCCTCGCGCGCGCCCTCCTTGGAGTCCAAAAACGACTCGTAGACACGCTCCAATGCCGCGGCGTCAAGCGCGGGAATGGCGTACACGTTTTGCAAAATCCGCTTGATCTCGCCAATGGAAAGCGTGTTTTTGAGAGAATAGACCAAGAGCATTTGCAAAATCTGCCCCTTGGTGTATTTTTTCCCTTTGATGGGAGAGATCAACCCGTCCTTGGAATAGTTGTTGATCATGGTTTTGGTCAGCACGCGATCACGGAATCGCTCGGAGCCCTCCATCAGCTTTTCCGTAGTCAGGCTTGTGATCTGATCGACGTAAAGATCGATAGAAGGAATTTCGGACGTGCGCAGATCGGCATCGCGAACCGATTCCTTTACCAATGCCTGCAGCTCTTGAAGATCCATAGCTTTGCTCCTTTCCGACAAACAAGCTTCAAACGCGGTCTTTTTCTCCGCTTGAAGTGATTTTTAATACCGTTATTACTATTATAACGGATTTTGCTTCAAAAATCAATAGGTTTTTTAAAATAACACACGGGATTGGCGTGATACTCCGATAAGAACATCACACATTACCATACAGTATTTTTTAATTTGGTGACATCACTTTCCGCATCAAGAAAAAAAGCTTTTACCGCAGCTTTCTCGGGGTATCGATCAACCCCGCAAGATAATCAAGGGATACGTTATAATAACAAGCTAAAGTAATTGCGCGCTCAAACGGCAACGATCTTTTTCCGTT
>JAGAOB010000113.1 GCA_017623895.1 Clostridia bacterium | reverse complement strand
TCGAACCCTCGACCTCCGCCGTGACAGGGCGGCGTTCTAACCAACTGAACTACTGAGCCGTGTTTGGTGGGAACTACAGGGCTCGAACCTATGACCCTCTGCTTGTAAGGCAGATGCTCTCCCAGCTGAGCTAAGCTCCCGTTTTTGCGCTGTTTCGTTGTCAGCCTAAATATAATACCATACTTTCCCGAATTTGTCAAGCGGTTTTTCAAAAAAAAATGTCCGTTTTTTGAGGTTTGTGCATTTTCAACCATAACAGAGATTTATTTTTTTGCAAGTTTATTGAAAATACACATTTTCAAAGAAAAAAACATAAAAACAGCAGCGAAAACGGGGTTGATTTTCGAAAAAAAATATGATATACTGCATAAGAAAAAAAGATCGGAGGGTCGGACGTGGAGCAAGAAACGACGGCGATTGCAGAAGATATTATTTTGGAGGGTTCCATTTCGGTGAAGGCGGCGCTGCAGGCAGGTCGACGGGAGATCTTTGAGATTCTGACCGACGGGCGCAAGTCCGACCGAAATCGGAATTACATTCTGAATCTTGCAAGGCACAAGCAGATCAAAATCACCGAAACGACACAGGAAACGATTTCTTCTCTGGCGGGCGGATGCTCCCACGGAGGGATTGTAGCTCGGGTAGGTGAGCGAGAATATCAGGACGAGGAAGCCGTCCTTTCCGCGCCCGTTCCGTTTTTGGCACTGCTGGAAGGGGTGGAAGATCCATACAACTTCGGAGGAGCATTACGATCTCTGTACGCGGCGGGAGTGACAGGGGTTTTCGTCCCCCAAAGAAATTGGTGCAGTGCGGCAGGGTTGGTCACAAAAGCCTCGGCAGGAGCCTCGGAATTCGTAGATATCGTCGCCGTTTCCCAATGGGACGAGGTGTTGACCAAGGCGAAGGAGCGGGGGATCCGAATCCTGTGTGCCACGCGAAAAGATGCAAAGTCCGTTTATGAAAGTGATTTGACGGGACCGATCCTTTTGGTCTTCGGTGGGGAAATGCGGGGAATCTCCTCAAAAATTATGAAATACTCCGATGGGAATCTCTTTCTCCCCTACGGAAACGATTTTCGGAATGCCCTTTCCGCAAATTCCGCGGCGGCGGTCTTTTCCTTCGAAGCCTTTCGGCAAAGGAGCAGAGAAAAATAAAATAAAAAACTGCCGAATCCTTTGATTCGGCAGTTTTGCGTTTTCTTGTTACATCAGATGCCCGTGGAAACGATAATGTTCATTACGAACACGCAAACCACGAAAATGAGACCGAAAATGACGGTCAGGCTCTTGAGAAGGTTTTCACGCTTTGCGGTCTGCCCCTTGCCGGCGGCGTTGTTGTTACGACCCGTCAGTGCAGACATTTCACTGCCCCGATTGGACTGCAGAACAACCACGGCAATCAAAGCCACGGAACAGATCAGCAGAATGATGGCGAAAATAATCATAGGAATACTCATATCTTAAATTCCTCCGTTTTTTTGCGAGTTGTCATTATACCGAGTTATTATACCATATCTTTCCCCTTTTGGCAACCCCTAAAGGGGATTTTGTTACGAATTGTTCAATTTTTCGTCCGATTTTAGGACCAAAACCATAATTTCGGGGCGAATAAAGCGGATTGGCAGAGCAAAAAAGCCAACTCCCTGCGTGACGGCGAGGGTATGCTTTCCATTATAATACAGCCCCCGCGAGTACTTGGGGAAAAAGAACCGACGCCCAAAGCGTTTCAGCAGGGGGAGTCCGTTCCCCGGTGCAAATACGGGCCCGATAAAGGGAAGGCGCAAAATTCCGCCGTGAACGTGTCCCGTAAGCATCAGGTCGGGCAGAGGACGGATCTTATCGAATTGCAAGGGATCGTGACAGACCACCACCGTGGGGAGGGTAACATCAAGGTCGGGAAGGATCCCCTGTCTCATTCCCCGCCACGATTGTCCGTAGAGTAAGATCTGCTTTCCGTTGCGTTCCAAGGGATAAAACGCGTCGTTGAGAAGCACCGCACCCGCTTGAGTCAGGCGGGAGAGGTGCCCTTGATACGCTTCCGCAGAAACCCCGCATCTTCCCTGCCGCATATCGTGATTTCCCTCGGTATAGGTGACGGGGACAACGGAAGACAGGGCAGAAAACAGCGCGTAAACGGGCTCGGGAGAATGGGGATCCTCGTGAAGATCTCCTGCGGTAACCACGAGATCGGGATTGGTATTCAGAATTGCGTTTGCCAAGCGAGAATTATTTTTTCCGAAGGATCGGTCGTGCAGATCGGAGATCAGAGCAATGCGATAGGAATCAAATTCCTTGGGAAGATTTGCGATCTTCACCGTATGCTCTGAAACGCGGAAGCAGCTTCCCCAAATCAAAAAGAATATCAGGACGGAAAGGGCGATTACACCCGACACCGACCAAAACCAAATCCAAAACACTTCCGTCTCTCCCCTCCGCAATTCGGAAAAACCGACTGCTTTCCTGT
>JAGAOB010000016.1 GCA_017623895.1 Clostridia bacterium | reverse complement strand
GGTATCGGTAATATTCACGGAAAATATCCCGCGAATTGGGCAGGTCTGTCCTTCGACACTCTCGCTGCTATTCAGGAAAAAACCGGAACGATGCCCTTGGTTCTCCACGGCGGCACCGGAATCCCCGCAGAGCAGATTAAAAAGGCCATCGATTTGGGCGTTTCCAAGATTAACGTAAACACCGAATGTCAGTTGGCATTTGCCGCTGCAACCCGCAAATACGTAGAAGCAGGCAAGGATCTTGAGGGCAAAGGCTTTGATCCCCGTAAGCTCCTCGCTCCCGGCGTGGAGGCCATCAAGGCTACCGTTCGCGAAAAGATCGAGCTATTCGGCTCCGCAAACAAAGCTTAATTCAAAAACTCCCCGAGTTATCGGGGAGTTTTTTTAGAAGAATTTTGTGAGATCCAAGGATTCGTTATACTCGGCGCGGACCAAATCCGCAATATGTTGTTCAATATGAACGTTGCATACCGAGTTTAATTCGCGGAACAGCGCGTTGGAATTTACTTCACAGATAAGAGGCTCGCCCTCCGATCCGTAAAGTAGGTCAACGCCGCCGAAATCAAGCCCCAAAAGGGAGCACGCTTCCACTGCAGCCTCTTCGAATCCCGCAGGAGAAACGATTTTTTTTCCGTTTCCGCCTGCTCCGATGTTGGATCGGAAATCATTGGGGTTGTGTCGTTCCATTGCAGCAATCGCCCGACCGCCTACGACATAAATGCGAACGTCTTTTCCTCGAGATGCTTCAATATATTCCTGAAATAGGTGGGGCTGATCGTTCCATTCCCTGCAGCAGTCGCGCAGCTGCTCAAGGGTGTAAATTAATCTCACCTGTTGCCCCAAGGATCCAAAGGCCAACTTGCCAATCAGCGGAAAGCCAAGGGTTTCCCCAACGTGGGACGTATAATCCTCCCAAAAGGACGGATCATCCGAGAAAAGCAGGGGAGACGGTATCGTTTTCGGTAGGCTCAGATCGTGCCGTAACAGCTCCGCCGTTCGGCGTTTGTCATCGCACAATTCAATGGACCCGATATTGTTGTAAAGGCGAACCCCGAGCATTTCAAGACGAAGCCCTGCGATCACGTCTTTATCAAAATAAACACATTTTCGAAAATCGATTTGATCGTCATCCAACAAAAGTAATTCATCCGTGTAGAGACAGGGACAATCCAATTCCGTTGCAACCTGCCGAGCCTGGTCTCCGAAAACGGACTCCAAAGAACGGTTGTAGAGAACTGCGTATTCCTTGTTCATCGTATCATTCTTTCATCATTTCTTCGTAAGCGGTCATAATCGCTAATTTCCCGCTGGGATAGGTCAATCCGCCCTGCAGGTATCCCACGAAGGGCTCCCGCATCGGACCGTCA
Organism: Clostridia bacterium; assembly: GCA_017623895.1. GTDB lineage: Bacteria > Bacillota > Clostridia > Oscillospirales > UBA644 > RGIG995. The sequence goes on along the minus strand of JAGAOB010000016.1, from coordinate 907 downwards.
GCTGAAATTTCAATGGAAGCTCCCGACACAAAGGTCCCTGCCGCCATAATGACCTGATCGTCGTATCCATCCTCCAAATACGGTTCGGGGTAGACGTAGGAGTCTACGGGAGATCCCTTTTGGATTCCCTGACAGAAGCGAATCAGCTTTTTGGGATCGCGAAACGTAACGGTCTGAACGATGTCACTACGTTTTGCATCAAATGCAGGCGAGGTTTCAAATCCCGCATTTTCGAATAGTTTTGCTGCAAACACTGCACATTTCATCGCCTCTGCAACGGTATGAGGCGCAAGGAACAGCCCCATCGTCAGCGGACGCATTTGATCAAGAGACGGTGTACAGTCCTTGCCAAGCCCCACGGCGGTCAGACGAAACGCGGCCTTTTCCACCAAATCGGCGCGGCCCGCGATATATCCCCCCGTTAAAGCGATTCCGCCGCCGGCGTTTTTGATCATAGAGCCCGCGATCAAGTCTGCTCCGATCTCGGTGGGTTCCTTGCATTCTGTGAATTCTCCGTAGCAGTTGTCCACCATCACGATAGCACGCTTGTTCACCGTCTGAACAATTTTTTCGATCATATCAATCGTCAGCGCAGGTCTTGTGGTATACCCGCGGGAGCGTTGTACGTAAACGATTTTGATCGATTTATCGCTGTTCAGTGCATCGTTAATGGCGGCGTAGTTCGGAGAATAGTCCTCCATAAGGTCGATTTGTCGGTACATAATCCCGAAATCTGCCAAAGATCCGTTTCCCGAAGTCCCCGAGAGTCCGATGGTCTGCAGCAGCGTATCATATGGCCGTCCCGTCACCGTCAGCATCGTGTCACCCGGGCGCAAAACGGAAAACAATGCCGTCGCCAACGTATTCGTGCCCGAGGAGAAGTTGTGACGCACCAGAGCGTCTTCGG
>JAGAOB010000112.1 GCA_017623895.1 Clostridia bacterium | reverse complement strand
GCCATCTGCAGGCGCTTCATCAGGCAAAGTGCCATAAAGTGACCCACGTGAAGGCTGTCCGCCGTGGGGTCAAACCCGATGTAAAAGGTTGCCTTGCCGTTATTTACCAGATCCCGAATCTGTTCTTCGTCGGTGGTCTGGGCAATCAGGCCGCGGGCAACGAGTTCTTCATAAATTTGCATTGTCTTACTCCTGTAAATCAATCAATTTCTACCATTATATCACATTCTGCGGCAAAAATCAAGTCCCTGTATCTTCTTTTCCAAAGGAGGCGTATTTTCCGTTTTTTACCACCTTGACCGCCGCAGAACGGGTGTTTTCCCCGTCGACAGTCCACGACACAGGTCCCGCAACGCCGTTGACAGAGATCTTGGTCATTGCAGAGACCATCTTTTTATTAAAATCGGCATCGTCAACGTTTTCGGGGGTGTTGCCCGCCTTTTTCAGGGCCTCGGCAACGGCGTAAACTGCATCGTAAGCGTCGGCGGCATACCGATCGGGCACCGATTGATAGGAATCTGTATAGGCGGAAACGAAATTTTGCATAAGCCTGGATTCCCCGTCAGAGGCGAAGGTGGTGGCAATCAAGGCTCCCTCCCATCGCTGGGGAGTTTTCTCTCCCTCCAAGACCCCCTCCAGGGCGGTGCTTCCCAGGATCTTCTTCTCCGAAGTCCTGCCGTCCCACTCATAAGCGTCCAAAAATTCTCGGGCAACGGCGGGGGAAAGATCCAGATAGATCAGTTCCCACGGAGAGGACTCCAATTGGTTGAGCAGGTTGGAGAAGTCTGCCCGATCCTCATCAAAGACGGGATACCCGCTCACCGATATGCCCCGAGCCAAAAGGGTATCGGAAAAGGCGATGGTCTGCTCCTTGAGGCCCTCGGTGGATCCGTCAGTGAGCAGAAGAACCTTCTGCGCCAACCGTTGGTCCGCGATAAAATTTGCCATCAAAGCGCCCATACGGGAATCGGAAGCACAGATGCGGAAGCGGTTTTCCCGTTCGGAAAGAACGGCGGAATCGGAGGCTGCGGTCAGGGTCAAAAGTCCGTCCTTCGAAACCCGATCGGACAACCCCGCCACCTCCTCGGAGGAGCCTCCCTCCAGCAAGACCTACATATCGTTATCCATCAGCTTGGCGTATAGGGTGGCCGCGGTTTTCGGGTCTCCCTTGGAGTCCTGAAAATTCAAAACCAAGCGGAAACCGTTGACTCCGCCCGTGGCGTTGATCTCCGTGACGGCGATCTGCGCTCCGCGGAAGATCGAGCGGCCATAGGCTCCTTGCTCCTCCGTTAACGGTCCGATCCCTCCAATAACGAAGGGCTCCAAGGCAGAGCTGTCAATGCCGACGAAGGGGGTCCCGCTGCAGGCACCGAGGCTGAGGGACAGAGCGAGGAGTACGCAAAGAGAAAAAAACTTTTTCATAACCATACCTCATTTTCTTTCTAAAAAGGGAAACGCCTTCAAAAGTCCGCGGCCGCAGATCTCGGCGGCGATCAAAGACAAGATGTCCTTCGGAAAACACATAAAAGACAACGTAACAAAGGCGGTGAAAAAGGGTTGTTTTGTGACAAAGCAACACCACAAAAGCCCTGTAAGATGGCATAAAATCAAGCCCGTCACCGAGGCAACGGCGTAGGAAAGCTTCTTTCCCGTGGGGGCAAGGCCGCAAAAAACAGCCAACAACAGCAATCCCGCTAGAAATCCACCCGTAGGACCCAGCAGAACGGACATTCCGCCCCGAAATCCCGAAAAAAGAGGGACACCCGCAGCACCCAGGATCAACCACACCGAAAGAGAGACGGCGGCCGAGGAGGGGCCAAGCACTCTGCCGCACAGCGCCGCAGCGAAGGTCTGCAGGGTCAAGGGAATCCCCGCGGGCAAGGGCAGTGCAAGCTGGGAAACCAGCCCCAACAGTGCGGAAAACAGGGCCATCCAAACCAAGCGGAGGGTTTTATTCATCGATGCGCACGCTCACTTCCCCGCTCTGCAAAACCCGTATCGATCCGTCGGCCAGGCGAACGATTAAACCTGCGGAATCGTCGATTCCCAAAACCATTCCCGCCCCCTCAAAGGCACCCGTGGGAGACGTAACGGACTTTCCCATCAGCACACAGCGGCGGCGGTATTCCGCCAGGATCGAGGTCCAAGCCTCGGTTCTTCCCCGATAAAATTCGTTGAGAAAGGCGGCGGCAAGGCGGGATCGGGCAGACTCATCGTAGCCGTCACACAGCGCACCTGCCACGGACTGCAGATGTTCGGGGAACCCTTCTTGGGGAGGAAATACGTTAAATCCCACGCCGCACACGGCGTAATCCAAGGTCCCGTCGGTCAGATTCAAGGACGACTCGGTGAGGATCCCGCAGACCTTCCGTTCCTTATAATATAGGTCGTTGACCCACTTGATTCCCGCATCAATGTCAAAAACAGATTGAACCGCCCGCGCGGCGGCAACGGCGGCAACCACGGTCATCCGTACCGCCTCGTCGGCAACACCTTGCGGACGCAAAAGCACGGAAAGGTACAGCCCCGTACCTTGGGGGGAATGAAAGGTGCGTCCCATTCGACCCCGACCTTCGGTCTGTCGATCGGCAATCAGAACAAGGCCTTCCCCTTCTCCCTGCTCCGCAAGGGCCTTCACGTCGGTATTGGTTGACGACGTTTCGTCCACGAAGGAAAGCCGATAAGGGCAGGTCAAAAGAGCCTGTACCGCAGCGGCGGAAAGTCTGTCCCTCATAGGAATCCCTCCTTCGTTTTTCTACGTCTTATTTTACCATAAAATAAAAGCAATGTCAACCGCAGAAAAAAAAGAATCCCCGAAAATTTCTTTCGGGGATTCCGAGAATAAACGATGAAAATCAGTCGAGCTTAACGCCTGCGTTTTTCAGTTCGTCCAGCTTCACCTGGTTGGGAACCATATGGGTCTCAACGGCGTCTTCAATCATTCTGTGGTGCTTTTCGATCATCGCACTGATGGAAGACATCTTAAACAGATCGCCGGCCATATTTCTGTAGATCAGGTCGAGATCGTCGTTGGGCCAGTAGGAATACTGGAGCTTAGCACCGGGACGGAGCAAGCACTGAACGTCGATTTCGTTATCGAAATACTGTTCCTGATAATACTCAATAATATCTTCGCCGGTCTCAATTTGACGCTCGTTGGAGCCTGTACCGACCGTGCCCAGACCTTCAAACAGATCTGCGACCAGGAATGCGGAATGCTCGATGTCCTGTGCAAAGAGAGGAATAGCGATGGAGTAAACCTGTTCGTAGTAACCGGTCAGGTTGTTGGGCTCTGCGCCGGCCCAGGTGATCAGCCCGAAGTTATCCATCGTGGTAACGATGTCGTCAAACAGACAAACGGGACGGGTCACGCACATTGCGCTCTGTCCGTTGATTAAGGGAGTCTTTGCAGCGAAGTTACGGTATGCGTTGTAATCCCCGCCGTTGAAGCACTTCGCATTGTTGGTCAGGTTGGTTCTCAGCCATTCAAAGGCTTCCAATGCTTCGGAGGTCAGAAGACCGTTGGACCACTTCACGGTACCGTCTTCGTTTACCTTGTCAACGAAAATACGCTGATTTCCGACGGAGAAGAAGGTAGCACGGATCATATGGTCGTTTCCTGCGGTCATACCCCAGATGCCGGAGGATTCGTCGGTGGTTCCGATAATGACTTCCATCATTGCGTCACGGTCCCACTCTACCTTTTCCCAGTATTCCTGAGGATCGGTAACGCCTGCGTTCTCTACGATGGTCTTATTGTAAGCCACCGTGTAGTAGGGCATGGGATTGCATTCGGGCCAGAGGGCGGGAGAAACACCGTAGAAGTTTCCGCCTGCCATCATAGATTCACGCGCCGTAATGTCGCCCCATTTTTCGGCGTTCCAGAAGTTGATGATGTAGTCCAAAGCCAACAGGTCCTGCATCGTGGAATCAGATCCACCCGTACCGAGGCACTGACGGAGATATGCATTCTTAAACGCGAAAATAATGTCGCCGTAAGCACCGCCGTATTGCATCGCCTGCATCGTGCTTGCAAAGGCTGCGGAATATTCGATTTGCTCAAAGGAGATCGTACAGCCGTAAAGATCCTGAATCTCGTCAATACGGGCCTGAGCTTCCAAGCCGAGGCTGGAGTCTTGAGCATAGCCGAAGGGGTTCACCTTATCTTCGTGCTGAATGATGATGTACTCCTTGCCTTCGGTTTCGTCCACGGGACGGTCGGGCATTACAAAATCAGCAACGATATCCGACGTGATATCACTGTCGGAATTGACCACGCTATCGGTGGTTCCCGAGTTGCTGTTCTGATTGCCTGCGTCCTGGCTGCCGGAGTTTTGGCTGCCGGAATTCTGACTGCCGGAGTTTTGGCTTTCGGTGCTGGTTCCGCCGGTGTCCGTGGTGTCACCGCCGCCGCCACAAGCGACCAAGGCGAGGACCATCACAAGGGCAAGGAGCAGAGACAGCAATCTTCTTGCAGTTTTCATGGTTGTTACCTCTTTCAGAGAAAATGGTTTTGCCCCGAAGGGGCACTCTCGTACGGTTATTATATCAATTTTATATTGCCTTGTCAAGGTTTTTTTCGAACTCTCAAAAAAAAGTCGCAACAATCGTCGCAATCACCAAAATTCAAGTTTGGTTTCTGTCTATTTTGACGAATCAAATGTGGCTTTTTTTCGACAATTTCAATACCCCGCGTGCAATTCCAGGGAGGAATCCTTTTCCACCCATTCCTTGACCACGTCGATGACCCGATAGTCCTGCTCCGTGTCCCGAATCACCACGGTGGAAATTCCCGCGTTGATAATCAGACGCTTACACATCGAGCAGGAGTTGGTTCCCGCCACCAAGGATCCGTCCTTGGGGTCGCGGCAAACCATATAAAGGGTAGCACCGATCATCTCTTCTCTGGGAGCGACGATGATGGCGTTTGCCTCGGCGTGAACCGAGCGACACAGCTCGTAGCGCTCGCCGCTGGGGATGTTGTATTTTTCCCGAAGACACCATCCCAGATCGCAGCAATTCTGCCGTCCGCGGGGAGCCCCGTTGTAGCCCGTAGAAATGATGGTATCATTCTTGATGATAACGGCACCGTAGGTTTTGCGAAGACAGGTGCTGCGTTCACAAACCGTGCCCGCGATGTCCAGATAATAATTCTCTTTTTCTCTGCGAATCATAAAAACCCTCCTTCGTTTTTTCCATTATAACACAGGTTTCGGGGAGAAATCAAGAAAAGAGACGAATCGTTGCAAAAAAGTTACAAAACCCTCTTGACGGAAGGAGGAATTCGTGAGATAATAGAGGTGATTGAAAGGAAGGATTCTCTATGAACCGAGATTTTCGCATCCGAATTGACCGTTACGTCAAAACGATGGTAAAGGGATATGTTCCCACTGCAACGGGCAACAAGATCATCCACGATCCCATTTGGGGGTCGGTGGTGTTTCATCCCTGGGAGGTTCGCCTCATCGACTCTCCCCTGTTTCAGCGGCTACGCAACATCAATCAGGTAGGGCTGGCCCAGTCCACCTATCCCGCCGCACGGCATACCCGCTTTGAGCATTCCTTGGGCACGGCCGCCATCGCATCGCGGATGATGGAGCAATTATACACCGAATCCCGCCAACGGGACGACGTAAGGGGAATGATCGGAGAAAAGGAGATCCATCTGGTCCGCCTGGCGGCGTTGCTTCACGATCTGGGGCACTGTCCCTATTCCCACCTGTCGGAGGCGGTCTACGGTTCGATGCCCGAATTTATCTCGGCACGGACGGAATTGATCGAGGAAACGAAGGGTTGCGCGTCGCCCTCTCCCCACGAGACCTTTTCTTATTTTATCATCGTATCCGACGCCTTCGTCGACTTCTTTTTCCGCCACGTAAAATACCCCCACGTTACCACAAAGAAGCAGGCGCGTGAGCTTTTGCAAAAAGCGGCAAATATGGTCATCGGCCGCGTGAACGAGGGAGAAGACGGAACGAAATATTCCTACTTAACCTCGGTACTGAACGGAGATTTTGATGCAGACAAGCTGGACTACACCCAGCGGGACAGCTACACGGCAGGAATCGCGCTGACCTACGGAGTGGAACGGTTTTTGCTGAAATTGGTGCTTTGCAAGACCGAAGAAAAGGGCGTTGTCGATTACCGTCTCGGCATCACGGCAGACGCGCTTTCCACCGTGGAGGAGCTGCTGTTCAACCGATCTATGCTTTATCACTATATGTACCGTCATCAGAAGATCCTGGCGGCGGAGGCGCAGATGCGGGACGCCGTCTATGCGTTGGTACGGGTGGGATACATCAAGCATCCCTGCGACTTTTTGTTTCTGAACAATCAGGAAATGAGCGCGCTGTACCGTTCTCACAAAAAGCCCTTTGCCTCCGACGGCGCCGAGACCAAGACGCTTGCTTCCCTTATGCAGGCGTTTTCCCGCAGAACCCTGCTGAAGCGGGCGGTGGAGTTGTCGGCAGACAGCTTTGAAAAGGACGCAGACGACGGGTCGCTGAATCAAGCCGTTGCCGCGCTGAATTCCGCCCCGTCGGACGACGAAAAGAAGAAGATTCTGCAATCGCTGATGGAAGAACGGCAAAATCGGGTGCCCTATCCCGACCACGTTGCAGACTATGTTCAATTCCTGAAGGATTGCACGGCAGAGCAATCCATTGCGGAACGGAAGATCATTGCCGCGCGCATTGCCGAAGAATACGAACGCGCAGGCAAGCCCGTGGATTTCGACGCCTTCGACCTGGCCCTTTCCTTCCAGCCTCCCTTGGAAACAAAGCTGTCCCTTACAGTAGTTGATAAACAACACCGCCCCTTGGAAGGAACCGTGGCCATCGACCGCATCACCGAATGGACCAAGGCCTTCAACCGAAGCAAATGGCGGGGATATTTATTTGTCGCACCCCACGTGGACCGAGCTCTGGCAGAGAAGGCGTTTTTGAACTATCTGAACGAAAAACAATAATAAAAGGCACGCTTTTCAAAGCGTGCCTTTTTATCATCAATCTCGCTGCGCCTGAACCGCGTCAATGGCGATGACCGCCATCAGGGCAGGAAGCGCATCCTTGGCATCGTTTACTGAAATGGAGTACGTATCGGTCCAATTCCACAGCTCCTTGGTGACGGAGGCCGTCTCAAATCCTTGCGGGTCGGTCAGGGAATAATCCCAACCGAACAGATCCCCTTCTACCTCCCAGCAGGGGCCGCCGTCAAAGCGGTATCGGGGCGTAAAAAAGGTAAATTCCTTGCAAAGGGTTGAAAAAAGAGTCTCCCCAAGATAGAGATTGAATTTGGGCAGGAACGTAAAGATCTGCTGTTCCACCGTCCCTACGTGATTCCCCGCGCCGTCGTAGATCTTCAACCGCTTTCCCCAGCTCAACTGACCCTTGACGGTGTAGGCGACCTCTCCGCTTTCGTAATAAACGTCGTAGGAATCAAACCAAGAAAACAGACGCTGCTTAAATAATAATTTCACGGCTACACCCTTCCTTCTCCACGGAATTTTTTTCGGAATTTTCCAAAAACCAAGGCAAATCAAGCAAATCATTCAATACGGGAAATCCCGTTGATTCCAAAGCCTTCGCCGATTGGTGTCCCCCTGCGATCAAAACACATTCCACCCCCATACGGTGGGCGGCGACACCGTCGTGCTCCGTATCCCCTATAAGCAGAGCGCAGGCGGGGCGCACGGCGTCGACCCAGGCTTGTCCCAAGGAAATCTTCCCCTCGGCGTAGATGTTGTCGGTCCCCAGAATCTCGTCAAAGCACCCATCCAGCCCCAAGCGGTTCACCTGCTGCAGAAGCATCCGACGCTGGGTGGCAGAGAACAGGATCTGGGGGATATTTTGCTTTCGTATGTACGCGAGCGCCTCTTTCGCACCGACCCGCAGACAGGCCGTGGGCTCCAACGCCCGATAGCGATCTACCCACTCCCGCGCAAGGACGTCGTAGGGGTCCTTTTCAAAATCAAACCCCACGCTTCTGTAATATTTCTCCACGGGAAATCGGAAATGACGCCGATATTCCTCCCGATCCTCCAGCGGCGGCAAATTGCGGGAGCGTAACAGCCCGTTAATAGCCTCGATTCCAATCCCCACGTCGTCCAGAATCGTCCCGTTAAAATCCCAAAGAATATGAGAAAATTTCATACTTCCACCCAAATAATGATGCAACGTCGATCAAACGATCACCGTGTGCAAAAAATTCAAAAGCAGCAGCGAAGGAAGGGAAAGAACGCACCAAAGAGCGGTGAAATACGGACAAATCTGCCCCAAAACGTTGCCGCGCAAATGGGAATAATCCCATACGTTCATTCCTAATTTCAGATTAACGATGCATCCCACCGTAAATTCCACGGCCGTGATAATCACGGCACCCAACACGCATTTCAAGATCAAGGGCAGGGCGAAAAATACACCGTTGCACAAAAACTCCAACAGTACCGCGCAGATTCCTCCCGCCAAAAACATCGACCAATGGGTGCGGCGACGCCACCACAGCTCCAGGGTCTGATAAATCGTTCCCCCAAGCCAAAAGGTAAACCCGTAAAAAATCCATTCCACGCAATCATCCCGTCCTTTCGTGCCTTATTGTTTCCGAAAGCACCGAAAAATCACGGAATCTGCCCATCCAATTTTTTCCGCGCCGCGGGGCGCAAAGGGATGCGTAGTTCAAACGGAGGTGCGGCGCAAAGAGAAGGGCGGCGCAAAAGCGCCGTACCGAGGCGCGACAGCGCCGTTCCACGGGACGAAGGCTTTGAAAAAATCCGTCGGGACGGGATTGTTCCGACGGATCTTCGGTTTCTTTACGATCGGCGCAGATTGACGCCCAAGATGCCTCCCAGCATTCCGCCCAGGGTCTCTGCTGCGAAATAGGCAAGAAAGAACAGGGTAAATCCCCCGAACACCACCGTGGCCAGAAGATGCGTAAGACCGAGGGCTATTCCCGTACAAAGCCCCAAAAGCAGGCCGTTATTCTTTCCCTTGATTCCCGCCGCAAGTCCACCGCCCACCGCCGCAAGAAATACGGTCAGAATGGCAAAAAACGGGATGCTGCCGTCGGGGACGCCGAGGGCAAGCAGTGCGGAAAACAAAAAGGTCAGCAGTACCGCGCAAAGCAGAGCTGCGCACAAGCCGAGCAGCGCACCCTTGAGGGTTCGCATCGGGGCCGAGGACGTTTGTTCCATAAAGAGTTCCTCCCGAAAATACGAATCTATTCCATACATATTCGGGAGAAAAAGCTTTCAGAACACCCCCAATTCACAACGAAAACGGGGCAGGAGTTCCGTTCACTGGAGTTTTTTGGGAGGGAGCTTACGGGGAGAGAAAATTACTCGGAAATGGTATCCTTGGACTGAATCGTCCATTTGTGGATGGTCAATCTGTCGTTGTTTGCACCGGTCTCGATGACGTACAGATCTCCGCCGTCCTTGATCTGACGAACGGTTCCTACGATTCCGCCGATGGTGGTAACCTGATCTCCTACCTCGATGGAGGAGCGCATTTTTTCGGTTTCCTTTTGTTGCTTCTTTTGGGGACGGATGAGGAAGAAGTAGAAGACGATGATGATGATTGCAAAGGGCAAAACCGAAACGAGAATGCTGCCCAGGCTTTGCAAAGGAGTCTGCTCGGATGCACCGTTGGCAGCGTCGGTGGCAAGAAGGATAAGGTTGGCAAGATTCATCTGAAGATACCTCCAAAAAGTGATTTCAATATAATAAGTCTATTATATGCGTTAAGTGTAAGATTTTGAGGGCGAAAATGGGAATTTTTTTCAAACTGTTCCGCAGGAGATTACGAGGGCAGGCTTCTCCCTGTCCCGGCCGTACGCCGTAGATTTGCCGCGTTTCACAGGCGCGTCAGATCCGCACGCCGTAGATTTGCCGCGTTTCACAGGCGCGTCAGATCCGCACGCCGTAGATTTCCCGCTTTTCGAGATAAAAGGATTCAAAGGTTCCATAATCCAAGTGGAAGCGGATGTCCTCCATCAGCTTGTTATAAAACCGCAGGTTGTGTGCCACCACAAGGCGGAAGCCCAACATCTCGTCCGCCTTGATCAGGTGGCGGATATAGGCCCGTGAAAAGCTTTTGCAGGTGGGGCAATCGCAGTTTTCGTCGATGGGAGTATCGTCGTTCTTGTATTTTTCGTTGTTGATGTTGATAATCCCCTTGGAGGTGAACAGGTGTCCGTGGCGGGCGTTGCGGGAGGGCATAACGCAATCAAAGAAATCCACGCCCCGATGTACTGCCTCCAGAATGTTTACGGGAGTGCCCACCCCCATCAGATACCGGGGCTTGTCCTTGGGCATAAAGGGCTCCACCGCCTCGATGACGCGGTACATTTCGGGAGCGGGCTCGCCCACCGCAAGGCCTCCGATGGCGTATCCGTCCAGCCCCAATTCGGCAATCTGCTTCATATGCTTGATCCGCAGATCCTCGTAGGTACATCCTTGATTGATCCCGAACAGCATCTGTTTTTTGTTGATGGTTTCAGGAAGAGAATTCAGCCGCGCCATCTCGTTTTGACAACGGACCAACCAACGGAAGGTGCGCTCGCAGGAGCGCTTTGCGTAATCGTATTCCGCAGGATTTTCCACACATTCGTCAAAGGCCATCGCGATGGTAGACGCCAGGTGGGATTGAATCCGCATACTTTCCTCCGGCCCCATAAAGATCCGACGTCCGTCCAGATGAGAGGCAAAGGTGACCCCCTCCTCGTTGATCTTCCGCAGGGACGAAAGGGAAAACACCTGAAAGCCACCGCTGTCGGTGAGGATGGGCTTGTCCCAACGGGTAAATTGATGAAGCCCCCCTTGGGCGGCGACCACGTCGTCTCCGGGGCGCAGATGAAGGTGATAGGTGTTGCAAAGCAGAACCTGGGTGCCCAATTCCTTCAGATCCAAGGCGGACAAACCGCCCTTAATGGCAGCGGCAGTGCCCACGTTCATAAACACGGGGGTCTCGATAGTGCCGTGAACGGTTTCAAACCGTCCCCGACGGGCAACCCCCTCGGTCTTCAGCAAGGTAAACATAAAAAATCCTTTCTACAGGGAAAACAGCCCTGCGAACGTGAAATGAGAGCGGAGGTGTTTTATACGAGAAACGTCGCGCCGCCGAAGCGAGCGCATCAATCGGAGTTTTTTATATGAGAACCGTCGCGCCGCCGAAGTATACGCGTGAAGCGGTGACGTCGCTCGGAGACGTTTTACACGAGGAACATCGCGTCGCCGAAGGAGAAAAACCGATATTTTTCTTCCACGGCGTGGCGGTAGGCGTCCAAAACGAATTGACGACGGGAAAAGGCGGACACCAGCATAATCAGCGTGCTTTCGGGGAGGTGGAAATTGGTGATCAGGCGGTCGATGACCTGAAATTCAAAGCCGGGGTAGATAAAAATATCCGTATCTCCGCTTTGGGCCGTCAAGGGAAGCCCGTTGCGTCCCGCGGTCTCCAAAACGCGGGTGGCGGTGGTTCCCACGGCGGTAACCTTTCCTCCTGCTGCCTTGGTTTGATTGATCAAATCAGCGGTAGCTTGGGGCAAAACGTAATATTCCGAATGCATTTTGTGGGTGGTGGGGTCTTCCACCTTGACGGGACGAAAGGTTCCAAGTCCCACGTGGAGAGTAACGTAGCCCACGCGGACACCCTTATTCTGCAACGCCTCCAGAAGCGCGGGAGTAAAATGCAGACCCGCGGTGGGGGCGGCAACCGAACCCTCTGCCTTGGAATAAACGGTCTGATACCGTTCTCCGTCGGAAAGCTTTTCGTGAATATACGGGGGCAAGGGGACCTCTCCCAAGGTCTTCAGGGCCTCGGTCACGTCTCTCCCGTCGGGGGCAGAAAAGGCGATCACCCGATTCCCGTCCTCCAGAACCTCCCTGACCGTAGCAGTCAAGTCTCCCAACAGCAGCGTCTGTCCTTCCCGAGCGTTCCGCCCCGGCTTGACCAGACATTCCCAGCAGTCGTGGGCGCGGGGACGGAGAAGGAAGATCTCCACCCCACCTCCCGTGGGACGCTTCGCCTGCAGACGGGCGGGAATGACGCGGGAATCGTTGGCGATCAGACAATCTCCCGGCTGAAAATAATCCAAGATATCGTTAAAGCACCCGTCCCGATAGGCTCCCGTGGCACGGTCCATAATCAAAAGACGGCTGGCGTCCCGTTGGGGGAGCGGAGTTTGGGCAATCAGCTCTTCGGGAAGGGCGTAAGAAAAATCCGACAGTTTCATTTTATGAGTCCTTTATAGTAGAATACGTTCTCATTATATCATATTTTTTATCGGATTGCAAGACAAGGGAGAAAAAATGTAAAGAACAAAAAAATCAGCAAACAGTTTCATCAAAAAAGTACCGTCCCCGCACTCCTCTTAACGGCCCTCACGAAAATTCACAAAAACCCCTTGCGCTGACTGCGCAAGGGGTTTTTGTGTTCTGTCTTCTTTTTACCCCAACGCCACGTCCAACGCCATCATCAGGGAAAAGCCGATACCGAAGAACACCGTTCCCAGATTCGAAGGGTCGCCCTCCGCCATTTCGGGAACCAGCTCCTCCACCACCACGAACAACATTGCCCCCGCGGCAAAGGAGAGAAGCACGGGAAGGGCGGGGGCGATCAGTCCTGCGGCAAGGAGCGTCAGCACACCGCCGATGGGTTCAACGATTCCCGACAGAACCCCCATTCCGAAGGCCTTTCCTTTGGACATCCCCTCGGCGCGGAGGGGCAGGGAAATAACCGCCCCCTCGGGGAAATTTTGAAGCGCGATGCCCAAAGCAAGGGCAAGCACCGTCGCCCCCGTGATTCCCGCTTCTCCCTGCAGCCATCCCGCAAGAACCACTCCCACCGCCATTCCCTCGGGAAGGTTGTGCAGTGTGACGGCAAGAACCATTTTCCCCGATCGCTTCAGCCGACTTTCGGGGCCCTCCGTAAGCCCGTTGCCCAAATGAAGATGGGGGATGATGCGATCCAACAAAAGTAAAAAGCCGAAGCCGAGCCAAAGCCCCGCAAGGGCAGGCAAAAAGGCGAACGCTCCAAGTCCCTGCGCGCGTTCCATCGCAGGGATCAACAGACTCCACACCGACGCCGCGGTCATCACCCCCGCGGCAAATCCCGTCAACGATCTGCGCAGACGGGCATCCATTATTTTTTTCATAAAGAATACGCACGCGGCTCCCAAAACCGTTCCCAAGAACGGCAAAAGAAGTCCGCAAATCAATTCCGAAGGCATATTCCTCCTCCTTTCGGTCTACGACAGAATATGCCGAACGAAAGCACGGTGTTCGGAATAGGATGAAACAGCAACCTGTTATAAGGGAGGAAGATTTTTTATGAAACAACCGATTTTTCGAGGCAGCGGAACGGCTCTGGTGACGCCGTTTTTCTCCGACGGAGCGATCGATTACGCCTCTTTGGGACGGCTGATCGACCTTCAGATCGCATCAAAGACCGACGCGCTGATCCCCTGCGGAACCACGGGAGAAAGTGCTACGATGAGCGAAAAGGAACGGCTTTCGGTCATCGAATACACCGTAAAAAGGGTGGCTGGAAAAATCCCCGTCATCGCAGGAACGGGAACCAACAACACCGCCCAATCCGTATCCCTGACAAAGCAAGCAAAATCCTTGGGCGCAGACGGGGTTTTGGCGGTGTGTCCCTATTACAACAAGCCCGATCAACGGGGGCTGGAAAAGCATTATCAAGCCCTTGCGGATTGCCAGATCCCCGTGTTGGTTTACAACGTTCCCTCGCGGACGGGATGCACCGTGAGTGCGCAAACGCTGAAAAAATTATCCTTCCATCCGTATATCGCGGGATTAAAGGATGCGGGAGGGTCTCTGCAATCGGCTGCCACGGTGCGGCATTTGTGCGGAGACGATCTGCCCCTGTATTCGGGAGACGACGGCTGCATCGTTCCCTTTTTATCCATTGGGGGCGTCGGAGTGATTTCCGTGGTGTCGAATATCCTGCCTCGGGCCGTACATAATCTGTGTCAGAGGTGGTTTTCGGGAGACGAAACGGGAGCGGCAAAGATTCAGCTTCGGCTGATGCCCGTCATTTCCGCGTTGTTCTCCAAAACCAACCCCATCCCCGTCAAGGCGGCGTTGGAATTTTTGGGATACGAGCCCCAAGCCCTGCGCCTGCCTCTTTGCCCTCTGCCGGAGGAAGAAAAGCAGGATCTTTTCCGTGTGCTGAAGGAATGGACCGACAACGACGACGGGGCGTAAAAATTCCCAAAAGCTTCACAAATTTTAATCCAACCAAAACAGCTTAAACCCACGGTAAGGAGGCTCTTATGAAATTCAATTTGGAAGAAACGGTAACGGGGGCAGACCTGCGAAACAACGCCTCGCTTTTGGTGTTTGCCCGAGAGAAATTGCGGGAAATACTGCTTCTTTTAGAAACGCAAAACGTCGCTCCCGACGCCTTCGTCGTAGACCGAGAACGGGTAACGATGGCGGTTTTTTTCCCCGACGGCACCCCACCGTCGGAGACGTGGAGCACCCATCAGGTCCTTGCCGAGGACGGATATTTCCGCCTCACGCTGCAGGGCCATCGACTGACCGAGGGAAAGGGTCTCGCGGCACTGTGGGACTCGGTTCTGGCAGACGAAAACATTCCGTTGCGCCTCTCCTGCTCCGACTGCGGAGGCGTGGTGCAATATCTCCCCGACGCCGCCCGCGATACCGTACTGCAGCTGCTGAACCGCACCTTCGGCATCCGCGGCGTGTAGGCTGAGCCGCGCCTTCGGCATCCGCGGCGTGTAGGCTGCCCCCCCCGATTCGGCATCCGCGACGTCCCGCGATTCGCGGATTACGGTGCCGTTTGGGGACGCGGTGCGTCCGCGGATTGCGGTGCCGTTTGGGAGCACGGTGCGGCGGGAGGGAAGGAGGGGAGAGGCCAAGCTGCACTTCTTTTGCGTTGAGAAAGGCGGATTGGGAAAAATTTTCAAAAAAAACAAGGGAGATACGTATTGCTTTTTCCGTCGAAATATGTTATAATGTAAATAATTGTGTCATATTTGTAAGAATGCGCGCGTTTCGTCGCGACACATAGGAGGAAAAAGATATGAAGCCGTACGTGATTCTGGCGGACCTGACCTGTGATCTTTCCGAAGAGATCCGAAAGGATTTCGGCGTGACCGATTACGTAAAGGGACACATTTCCATTGACGGACGGGATATGGAAAGCCGCTTGGATTGGGATCTGATTTCCAAGAATGAGTTTTACCGACTGCTGGGAGACAAAAAGGTTAAGATCACCACCGCTCCGCCCAACCCGGAGGAGTACTGCGAGATCTTCACCAAATACGTTACCGACGGATACGCCGTTTTGAGTATGTCTATTTCTTCCAAGATTTCGGGGACCTACGATTTTTCCTGCGTTGCCGCGGAGCGGGTGCGAGAAGCGCATCCCGAGGCGGAGATCTATTGCTTCGACTCCTATCGGATGTCGGGCGCCTTCGGGCTTTTGGTGGCGCACGCGCACAAAATGAAGAACGAGGGAAAAACGCTGGAGCAGGTCATCGCGTGGTTGGAGGAAAATAAATTCCGCGTGCATCAAATGGGCCCCATTGACGATCTGATGTTCGTTGCCCGTCGAGGCAGAATTACGATGGGCAAAGCAATTATGGGCTCCTTTGCAGGCGTCAAGCCTATGGGGGACTGTAACGCCGACGGATATACCACCGTGCTGACCAAGGCAAAGGGGATCAAAAAGGCGTTGGATATTACGGTGCAGTACGTCAAGCAAACGGCAGAGAAGATCGAGGATCAATTCTTGATCATTTCCCATTCCGACCGAGATTTGTACGCTCGGACCCTAAAGGAAATGGTGGAAGAGGAGCTGAAACCGAAGAAGGTTTACGTATGCGACGTGTTTGCAGGCAGCGGCTCCAACATCGGCCCCGGAATGATCGGGATCTATTATTTGGGCGCTCCCATTTCCCAAGATCTGTCTGCGGAAAAAGAAGCGATCAACAGAATCCTCGGAAAATAAAACGGTTTTTGTGGAGATTTTATGATACAAACGATCAACGGCAGGCATTATCAAAGCCTGATCGATTACGGCATCCGAAATCTGATGCGGCACTGCGACGAGGTCAACGACCTGAACGTTTTTCCCGTCCCTGACGGGGATACGGGGACGAATATGGTCAAAACCCTGCAAAACGGATTTAACGCCATCCGCGGATCCACGGAGGAGCTACCCGCGCTGACCCGTAAATTTGCCAAGGCCGTGGTCTTCGGCGCACGGGGAAATTCGGGGGTAATCGTGGCCCAATTCTTCAAGGGATTTTCCGAAGGTCTGATTGATGTGACCGAGGCGGATTGCATCCACATTGCCTCCGCATTGTCGTCGGGGGTCAACGCTGCCTATCGGGCGGTGGCTCATCCCGTAGAGGGAACGATCCTGACCGTTTTGCGGGAATCGTCCCGTCACGTCGCCAAAAATCTGGAGGACGGGGGCATTTCTAACGTCAACGAATTGATCGCCCGTTTTCTGGAGCAGGCAAAGCGCTCCTTGGACAATACGCCCGACCTTCTTCCCATTCTGAAATCCGCGGGCGTGGTGGACAGCGGAGGTGCGGGAATCTTGTATATTTTTGAGGGAATGAACAAGTATCTGAACGGAGAGCCTCTGGCCGATGCGACGGCAGAACCCTCTTCCGACAAGGCTGTGGATTACACCCTCTTCAATCGAACCTCCTGCTTTGAATACGGCTACTGCACGGAATGTCTGTTACAGCTGACCGAGGGACGCGAGCCGTTGGTTCCCGAGTAATTTCGCACCGAGATCTCCGCGTTGGGAGATTCGGTGGTTACCGCAGTGGAGGACGACAAGGTCAAGGTCCACGTACATACCAAGACCCCCGAGCAGGTACTGTCTTACGCTCATCGGTTCGGCGAATTTTTGACGCTGAAGATTGAGAATATGAGCGTTCAGCACTCCGAGAAATCGCCCTGCGTAGAGCTTTTTACGGGGAACGGAGGCGGAGAGTTTGCCGTGGTTGCCGTTGCCCACGACACCGTGATGCGGGATCTGTTTTTGAATATGGGCGCCGACGCCGTCCTTGCGGGGGAAGGAAACCTGCAGCCGTCCACAAAGGACTTTCTCAAGGCCTTTGAAAGCACGGGAGCAAAGAGGATTTTCGTTTTTCCCAACAGTAAAAACTCCAATCTTTCCGCCCTGCAGGCAGGGGGCTTCTACGCCGACGGAGAGGTCACGGTTTTTGATACCAACTCCGTAGCGCAATGCTACGCCGCACTTTCTATG
>JAGAOB010000111.1 GCA_017623895.1 Clostridia bacterium | reverse complement strand
GCTCTCGGAAGCTTGTTATTGTTTCTCGGAAGCTTGTTATTGTTTCTCGGAAGCTTGTTATTGTTTCTCGGAAGCTTGTTATTGTTTCTCGGAAACTTGTTATTGTTTCTCGGGAGCTCGTTATTATCCTCGGAAGCCCGTTAGTCCTCGTCCGAGGTCGCGTCTTGGGAGTCCGACGAGGTTGCTTGTCCTTCTCCGTCGGTCACAGGGTCGGAGGGGCGGAAGGGGTTGGGGTCGGCATTGGCGTATTGATCCGCATCCTGAGGAACCGACACGAGAGGCTGGGTTGCATCGGTGGAGGTGATGACAAAGCGCAGAAGCACCGTTCCCTCGGTCTCCACACCGTCGGCGGTCATTTTGCAATCAAAGCCGAGAGTCTGCCCCGTCAGATGCCCTTCGGCAGAAAACCGAAGCGTCAGATAAATATCGGAAAAATTCGACATCTCCACAGGAGCCGTGGCGTTGCCCGCCGCCGTCAACGGAGCTGTAATATTCGCAGAATCGGCAATACCGTTGGCAGGGAGGAACAGCACCAAGGAATAGGTTCCGTCTTCACTGCGCAAAAGATCGTTTTCCACGAAATTATAGCCGGAAACCTCCCCGAAAACGGGAAGGAGCTTCTCAAAATACGCGTCAACCTCGTCCCGATCCGCGGCGGCCTTGGATTTTTCGCTCCCGCTGATATAGCACATTCCGTTGCTGTAAACGTAGCTTTCCTTTTTGCTTTGCTCCCCTACGGTACAGGTGCGGGTCAAGGCAATCCCCAAGCCGTCGGAGCATACCGTTCCCGTCATTGAGGCGATGACCGATTCTCCCGAACGGTAAGTCCACGACATTTCCGCGGAATACGTATTCGGTGCAGAATACTTTTCGTAATTTTCCAATAATACGGGGATCAACGCGTCATCGGTCATTGCGGCAAGATCCTCTTTCGTAATTTCGGGGACCTGCTCTTGCCCGCCGCAGGCCACCAACCCAAGGCACAATACTCCTGACAAAAGTATGATCATCCAATGCTTCAGCTTCATTTTAAGGCTCCTTCCTCATATTCTTGATCCAAAAGTTCAATCAATGCTCCCACGGCGCCGTCGGCACAATCGCAAAGGATCCTCTCCGCCGTCTTCCCCACGTCGGGGTGGGCGTTGGCCGGAGCAAAGGCGCGGTCCGCAGCGACAAGCATCGATAAATCGTTTTCGTAGTCGCCGATGGCAACGACCGTGTGAACGGTATCGGATAAAATTTCCCGAATATGATTCAGACACGTGCCTTTTCCGCCCAAGGGAGAAATAAATTCCACCCCCGTCCCCCAGCTTCGGTTGACGTGATAGCGGGAGCAAAACGTGTTTTGTGCCAACTGCTGAAAGTTCAAGGCCTCCTGCTCGGCTTCAAATCCGCAGCAGACTACCTTTAACAGTTCTCCCGTTTTGTGGGAAAGCCACGTGTCCACAATCTCCCCTGCCTTCACCGTGAGACGTACATCGGTAAAGCAAAGAGCACAGGGAAGGTCTCCCTTCAACGAGGGACAGGCGTCCAACCATTCCAACAGCGGACCGCATCCGTCCAAGGGAAAGGTCCACAAGGTTCGTCCCGTTTCGGGATCGTAGATCCTCGCCCCGTTTTCCGTTACCATCGGACTGTTGATCCGAAAGGGGAATTGTGCTTCGTATCCCGCAGAGCGTCCCGTAAACAGGGAAAAGCGCCCTCCCTCGGATTGAAAATATGCAATAGCGTCCAGATTCCGCCGAGGAACCTGAAGTCCGTTTGCCAACGTTCCGTCCAGATCGGAGCAGAGTAAAATTCCGTCAAAGCGTCCCATATTACTTGTTTTCCTTACGCATCGTCAAGGATATTCGCTTCTTTGCAACGTCTACCGACAAGACCCGAACCTCCACCACGTCTCCCACCTTGACCACGTCGGAGGGGTGCTTGACATAGCGGTCTGCCAGCTGAGAAATGTGAACCAATCCGTCCTGATGGACGCCGATATCCACGAATGCACCGAAATCAATGACGTTGCGAACCGTTCCCTTCAGAACCATTCCCTCGGTCAGGTCGGACATATCCATCACGTCGCTTCGCAACATCGGTGCGGGCAGATCATCGCGGATATCCCGACCCGGGCGCGCCAATTCGGGGATCATATCGTTCAACGTAGGCAGCCCCACGCCACACGCCTCTGCGGCGGCCTTTCGCCCGTAGGCGTCGACACGGGAGACGATCTCACTACACAAGGTTTCGGGGGACGCGTCGGCAAGATTCAGAATCTCCAACAGCTTTTTTGCCGCAGGATAGGATTCAGGATGCACGGAGGTATTGTCCAAGGGCTCTTTCCCTTGAGGAATCCGCAAAAATCCCGCACACTGCTCGTAGGCCTTTGCTCCCAGCTTTTTCACCTTCAAAAGCTCTTTTCGGTTGGTAAACCCTCCCGTCTGCTCCCGATACGCCACGATGTTTTTGGCAATGCCGCCGTTGATCCCCGCGATATACGAAAGCAGGGAGGGAGACGCGGTATTCAGATCAACGCCCACGCTGTTCACACAATCTTCCACTACGCCCGTCAGGGTTTCGTCCAACCGTGCGGGAGGCATATCGTGCTGATACTGTCCCACTCCGATGGCCTTCGGGTCGATCTTGACCAGCTCCGCCAGGGGATCCTGCAAACGGCGAGCGATGGAAACGGCGGAACGGAGCGAAACGTCGAATTGAGGAAATTCCTCCGCCGCCAGCTTGGACGCGGAATACACGGAGGCCCCCGATTCGCTGACCACCATATACGTCACCTTGCGGCTTGCTTTTTTAATGGTATCCGCAACGAAAATTTCCGCCTCCTTGGACGCAGTTCCGTTGCCGATGGAAATACAGTCTACCTGATATTTTTCAATCCATTGAAGCATTTTCGCGGCGGCCTCGGCGGTCTTATTCTGGGGCGGCGTGGGGTAAATAACCCCCGTATCCAGCACCATCCCCGTGGGATCCACCAAGGCAATCTTACATCCCGTGCGATAGGCGGGGTCCACGGCAAGGACCACCTTCCCCTTAATAGGAGGCTGCATCAGCAGCTGCTTGAGATTCATCCCGAACATTTTGATGGCTTGCTCCGATGCGCAAGCAAACAGATCGGAACGGATCTCCCGCTCCACCGAGGGGAAGATCAACCGATCCCACGCATCGGCGCAGGCGGTACGGACAAAATCAGCGGCATAGCTCCCCGAACGGACGAAGGCGGATTCCATCATCAAGGACACGTCTCCGCAGACGATCTTCACCTTCAGCTTTTCCTCTTTTTCCCCACGATTCACCGCCAAAATGCGATGGGAGGGGATTTTGCGCAGAGGCTCCTCGTACTCGTAATACAACCGATAAACCGTGTCCTCCTCGGTGGCGGCCTCGGAACGGAGCAGACCCTCGCGCATCAGCTTTGCCTTTACGTCCTTACGGAAGCCCGCGTCGTCGGAAATCATCTCGGCAATAATATCGGAAGCGCCCGCCAAGGCATCCTGCGCCGTTTCGACGCCCTTTTCTGCATCCACAAATTCAGCCGCCTCGACCAAAAGATCGCCGTCCTTTTCCTGTGCAAACAGACGTAACGCCAGGGGCTCCAGCCCCTTTTCCTTGGCAATGGTAGCACGGGTGCGGCGCTTAGGCTTGTAGGGACGGTAAAGATCCTCCACCTCCGCCAAGGTTGCGGCGGCGTCAATGGCAGCCTTCAGCTCCTCGGTCAGCTTCCCCTGCTCGTCAATGGAAGCACAAACCTCCTCCCGACGCTTCTGCAGGTTTCGCAAATACTGCAAACGATCGGCAAATTCCCGCAACACCTGATCGTCGCAGGAACCCGTCATTTCCTTTCGATATCGGGCGATAAAGGGAATAGTGTTCCCGTCATCGATCAGCTTTATAATATTCCCCACCAAGTCCTCGCGAATTTTGAACTCGGCGGACAGAATTTTCAATTCTTCCATTTCGTCCGTTCCTTTCGGGCAGTATTCTTTTCCATTATTATACCACAATTCCCCCGTTTCGTCAAGGGAAAAAGCAGACCTCAAAGCGAAATTTAAAAACCGCCGGCAGACGATAAAAAGCAGACAAGAGCAGGGTTTTATTGACGTTAACAAAATTTCTACGGTGTTTGGGCGAGATAACTTTAGAAATTACATCAACCGACAAATGAGCAAGCAAAATCTTGTAAGAATAAAAAACAGAAGCCCCCAATCCAGTGAACGCGACGCACTGATCGCGCCGGATTATAGAAAGGTTGCTTCCGATACTATTGTAGCACAATCTGATCCAAATGTCAATGCCAAAAAATCACTTTTTGCAGAAAAGCAAACGCCGCCCAAACCCAGACGGTCGTCTTGGTTTTTCCTCTTCGGAGCAAAGCCTCACCGTCGCAGACCGCGTTCCGTGGCGAAATCCCCGCGCGCATTCGCGGGGATTCCCTGCGTAAAAAAAAGAAATGCGACCCGCCGTTGTGGGTCGCTTTCTGTGTCTATGGGATACAAAAAAAATATTTTCGGTAGTTTTGCGTATGTATTCGAACTCTTGCAAATATGATATATCGATTGTGCGATATGATATACGACGTTGCCGTATGATATATTTACAAAGAAAATACGATATAATATCCGTTCCTTCATACGCAAAGGGCATATCATCTGCGAAGCAAATATCATAGCGTCAGATGTATCATCCGTGACCGCAGGAAACGGATATCACTGAAAGCGACAAGCTTCAATAGAAACTTGTCGCTTTCAGTGACTGTTACGAATCATTTAGATGTCATATTATAGATTTTCATCAGTTAATGCGAATGGTTTCACCCGACTTAATACTATACAACCTGCTGTCCACGTCCAGCCAAACAGTAAATAACGTAGGATTATAAACCGTATGCCCGTCAGCGCTGTATTGCAGACTTTTATAAGCCTGCACATAATCATAAATTTCTATATTGGTGGCATACCATATTTCATCATTGTTTGCAAGCTTTTGGCAAATTTCTTCGATATGTTCCCAACCATCGTTTCTATCAAATTCAAAACTGTGCCCCCAAATATAAAGCAAACGGGGTATGCGCGTTGCGTGGTACACATTCGGCGAAATATCCAAATTCAGAAACTCATCAATGTACTCCATAATTTGGGGGTTATTATGATGAGCTGTCGGCATCCACGCATGAAAATCCTGCGGGAGAAGAAAAGAATTATTGTCCCCACCGAGCGTTCTCGCGTAAGCAATGTCCAATTCGCAGAGATAATTCTTTATCTGCTCATAGTTCCCGAAATTACCCATTTGTGTTATGCCCGAATCAGGGTATGCCATACCACGGATGATCTGACCGCATCTTTCTTCAAGTTCAAGCCGGCAGTCAAGCACGTCACGGATCCCTTCGATGGGTCTTAGGTTCCCGTTAGCCCTGTGAAAAGCACCGTGAACGGCAATTTCATGTCCCTTGGAAAGAAAATATTCTTTGATCTGTTCATTTGAAAAGTTTGTTTTCCGGGCACGTACATTGTTAAAGTTAAAGGTACCCTTCATCCCGTATTTGTCAAACAATTCTGCAAGGCGCTTATCCTGCGGAACACCGTCATCGTAGCTAAAGGTGACAGCTTTTGCCTTGCCGTTGGGATATCTCATAAATACAGATCTCATATGATCGCTCCTTATGTGTGGTTTATTACATTCGGGCTGATTATACCATTCTTTTATACGAAGTACAACACCGTTTATGGAATTTGATGCTTGCGCATCAAATGAAGTAAATTCGTTCCTTCATATGCCGCAGGCATATTCCACATTTGCGAAGCAAATGCCTCATATCGAAGATCGTTCCCTCGTTCCGCAAGGAAGAATTTCATTGAAAAAGACCTGATGCAAAGCATCAGGTCTTTTTCTGGCGGAGAGAGGGGGATTCGAACCCCCGAAGAGTTATTAGCCCTTACACGATTTCCAGTCGTGCGCCTTAGACCAGCTCAGCCATCTCTCCATATTCACGGCGACTCGAAAAAGTCACCGTGAGTTATTATACACTATCTGCAATGAAAATGCAAGAGATTTGGGGATAATTTCAAAGTTTTTTCACATTTGAAACGGCTAAAACTCGGCATTTCCTTACCGATAATTTCTGGTAAAGGGCTGGATCTTATAGAACTGGCGTCCGCCCTTGGGGAAGGTAACCAGGGTCGCAACGCCATCCTCGATGATGCGGAAGCCGTCGCAGGCGAAGAAATTAATCGCATTCCCACCGAGGTTGACAGCAGCTTCCACCACGGTCCCGTCGGCAAAGGAAGCAACGCCCTTGATCTCATTGACGTTGTAAGCGTCGTCACTCTTAGTAAACTTTCCGGTCTCCACATCAAAGATCCACAGGTTCTCGTAAGCCGAGACCCAATATTTTCCGGGCTGACCGTATACGGGAGAAAAGGCGTGACAGTCGGCATCCTCCATCAGATCGACCTTGCTCCTATTATCGCGAACGAGCTTTGCATCCTTAGTTCCAATATTTTCGATGGTAGCCTTGAATACGCCGGTGCCCTCCAGGACCCAGAGGCATTTCCGTTCGGGATCCCAGCAAACGCCGTGGCAGGCAGGGGCTTCAATGCCGGAAACGGGTTCGGTCATTCCCAACGTAATGGGGATATAATAAACCCCGATTTGGCTTGCGGAAACGCCCAGAATCAAGTCCCCGTTGGGAAGCATTTCAACGGAATGGGCATTGTTCGGCCCCATACCCTCGCAAATTACCGTGCATTTTTCATAGTCGATGATCCCCCACCAACCGTTAGAGGAGCAGGCAATCACCACGTCTTTTCCGTAATAAGGAGAGTAGCGGAGTTTTGCAGAGTCGATTCCCACACCGGGGGAATACTTACAGTTGCGGTCAAACAAGGATTTCCATTCCCAAACGATGGCGTTTTTGTTATTCACCAGATTCTGGTAATCCCCGTTGCAGGCGTCAAGATCGTAAAGCACGATGTTGAAGTTGACGATGTCGCAGGCAAGGAATTTCCGTCCGAGGTCTTCCTCCCAATAAGGATCGTCCTTTTTCACCTCGTCCTGGGTATCGGTGGTGGTCCCTTCCGTTGCGGTGGAAGCGTCGGAGGACCCCTCGTCGGTCACCGTATCGGTCACATTATCCGAGGTTGCGGTAGATCCGTCAGTCACCGTATCGGTTGAGGCGTCGGAATTGGTATCCGAGCTGCTTACCGACGCGGAATTACTGCTTGTTCCCGCAGAATCGGTTTGAGGGTTCTCTGCAGGACCGCAGGCGACGAAGGATAACGCCAACGCGACGCAAAGAAGGATAGAAATAAATACTTTTTTCAACATAACATACCTCCAATATGTTTTTCTTTTTTGATAAATATTTTTACGGTCTCCCTTGCGAGATTACAGATAATTTCGGGTGAAAGGCTGTACCTTATAGAACTGCCGTCCGCCTATAGGAAATATGACGTCTGTAGCAACGTACTTCACTACTTGAACCTTGCCTTCGGACATCCGCTTCTCCAGAATGCGAAAACCGTCACAGGCGTAAAAATTAACGGCATTTCCTCCCAGATTGCAGATCGCCTCCACAACGGATCCGTCCGCGAAAGAGGCGACCCCCTTGATCCCGCCTGCACTCAACGCACCGGCAGAGGTGTATTCACCCGTAGTCGCGTCAAAGATTAAAAGCTTGTTTTCCGATACCCAATACTTTCCGGGCTGTCCGTATATGGGAGAAAAGGCGTGCCCCATACTGTTCCCAAGGACTTTAATGTTGTCGTAGTGGCGCACCAACTTTGCTTGCTTCGTTCCCATATTCTCAACCGTTGCTCTGAAAACGCCGTTCCCCTCCAAGACCCAGATGCACTGCCGTTCGGGATCCCAACAAACGCCGTGGCAAGCGGGAGCTTCTAACTCGGAAACGGGCTCCGCCACCCCCGCAGAAAGGGGAATGTAGTAAACGCCGATCGTTTTTGCGGAGACCCCTATTACAAGATCTCCGTTGGGAAGCATCTCTACGGAATGGGGGCCGGAAGACACCCAGCCCTCACAAATCACCGTACACTTCTCATAGTCGACGACTCCCCACCAACCGTTGGAGGAGCAGGCAATCACCACGTCTTTTCCGTAATAAGGAGAGTAGCGGAGTTTTGCGGAGGAAAGCCCCCCGGGAAATCCCACACAGTTCCGATCGTACACGGAGCTCCATTCCCATACGATCGTACTCTTGTCGTTAATCAAACGCTGATAATCTCCCTGGCAAGCGTCCAGATCGTAGACGACGACGCTGAAGTTGATGATATCACAGGCAATAATTTTCCTTCCGATTGCGTCCTCTTCCCAATAAGGATCGTCCTTTTTCACCTCGTCCCGGGTATCGGTGGTGGTCCCTTCCGTTGCAGTGGAAGCGTCGGTGGACTCCCCGTCGGTGGCAGTATCGGAATTGGTGTCAGAGCTGCTTACCGATGAACCACTGCTTGTTCCCCCGGAATCGGTTTGGGGGTTCTCTGCAGGACCGCAGGCGACGAAAGACAACGCCAGCGCAACGCAAAGAAGGGTGGAAAGAATTGCTTTTTTCAACATACAACTCCTCCGTACACGACCCGTTTTTGAGCTTCTTGAAGCTTATTGATAATTTTTCGTAAAGGACTGAATCTTATAGAATTGTCGTCCCATAAACGGAGAAATTGCATTCGTCACAACGTCGACGGTTTGACCGTTCTGCCCAACCGTGGGAGAAATTACGCGGAATCCGTCGCAGGCGTAAAAGTTCACGGCACCTCCGCCCAAATTATGTACCGTTTCCACCACGGTGCCGTCCTCGAAGGATACGATCCCCTTGATGGCGCGTCGGTTCAACGTATTGTATCGGTCAAACTCCCTCGTCATTTCCATCGTTTCCGAGTCGAACATCCACAGATAATTTACCGTAGACACCCAATACTTTCCGGGAGATCCGGCGATGGGAGAGAGGGCGTGGCCGTCGTGATAATCCTTGCCCCCCACCTTGAAGGTACAAACGCGGCTTTCGTCCCGCACCAATTTCGCTTGGGCGGTTCCCATATTTTCTACGGTAACGGCGTAAACCTCGTCGTAATCCAAGACCCAAAGACATTCTCGCGTGGGATCCCAGCAAACGCCGTGGCAGGAATGACTTTCAATGGAATGAACGGGCTCAAAAATTCCCACAGAGAGGGGAATGTAATATACCCCCATAGGATTATTGGAAACCCCCACCACCAAATCTCCGTTGGGGAGCATTTCGACAGAGTGAGGCCCCGAGATCAACTTCCCTTCACAAAGCAGCTTGCGGGCCTGATAATCGATTACGCCCCACCAACCGTTGGAGGAGCAAGCAATAATGACGTCCCGCTTATAGTAGGGAGAATAGCGCAATTTTGCAGAGGAAATTCCGGCACCGGGACCGGACTTACAATTCGGATCATAGGTGGAGCTCCATTCCCACACCATTGCGGTCTTATCGTCGGTCAAGCGCTGATAATCTCCCCCGCAGGCATCCAGATCGTATACGACGATGCTGAAGTTGACGATGTCACAGGCAATGACCTTCCGTCAGTAATCTTCTTCTCCCAAAATTTCGTAGACTTCTTCCTCTTGCTCCGAGTCCGTGGACTCTTGCCCGTCGGTCGTTCCGACCTCATCGGTCGAAGAATCGGGCTCCCCGTCGAGGGTTCCCCCGTCGGTCGCCGTGTCGGTCACGTTGTCCGAGTTTGCTGCAGATCCGTCGGATACAGCGTCGGTGTTGGAGTCGGCGTCGATATTTGCGTCGGAGTTGGTGTCAGAATTAATGGCAGTACTGCTTCCCGACGCAAAATTACTGCTTGTTTGCTCAGAGTCGGTGGCAGGATTATCCCCCGTTCCGCAGGCGACCACGGAAAAAACCATCACGAGGCAAAGAAAAAGGGGAATGATTTTTTTCATCATAGCAACGTATACTCCAATATACTCTAATTCTCCCAAAGACGGGGGCAACGCGAACCGCTTATTGCGATTCGTTTTCTCTTTACAAGGAGAGGGGGCAACGCGAACCGCTTACCGCGATTCGCATTCTTTCTTTGCGGGGCGGGGCGGCTTAGGGCCGAGGTACTGATAATATTGGCAGGGCAATCTGCCGTTGAACAGTTTGCGCCGTTTGTCTGCTTTTCGCCCGAACAGCTTTTCAAATTCGGGGTGGGCGGTGATCACGTAGCAGGACCACGTATCCAAGGAGCGAAACACCGTTCCCAAATCCCGATACAGGGCGCGGACCTCCTCTTCTTGTCCCAACCGTTCTCCGTAAGGAGGGTTGGTGAGGATAAATCCGTATTGCTCCCGAGAAGTAAATCTCCGCATATCCGCCCGCTCAAAGCGGATGGCGTGCTCTACCCCCGCAAGACGGGCGCAGGTTTGAGACACGTCGGCGGCCTTTGCGTCGATGTCTCGGCCGAAAATCGTAATTTCCTTGCAGGGACGGATCAGATCCGCAGCTTCCTCCCTTGCCTTGGCAAAGGCGGAGGTAAAGCGGGGCCACTGCTCCGCCGTAAAAGCACGGGTCAGACCCGGAGCACGGTTTTCGGCAATCAGTGCCGCCTCAATGGGAATGGTTCCCGTTCCGCACATAGGATCCACCAGGATGCGTCCGGGCTTCCAGAACGTCAGATCGATCAGAGCCGCCGCCATCGTCTCCTTTAACGGGGCTTCCCCTGCAATCTTGCGGTATCCCCGCTTATGCAGTCCTGCCCCCGTGGTGTCCAGGGTGACGGTGACCACGTCGGTGTTGTTGACGTTATCCAACGCAACCGTGGCGGAGTCGCCGAGCGCGGTCTTTGCCGCGGTAGCGAACGCATCCAGATCGGGCGCCGTCTCG
>JAGAOB010000015.1 GCA_017623895.1 Clostridia bacterium | reverse complement strand
GCCCAACGGGGATTGCCGGATTTTGCAGCCATTGCTTCAACGACGTCTTCGTTCAGACCAAGGTTGAGGATCGTATCCATCATGCCGGGCATAGAAGCGCGGGCGCCGGAACGAACGGAAACGAGAAGGGGATTTTCCTTATCGCCGAACTTTTTGCCGGTGATGCCTTCCATCTTAACGATGTTTTCTTCGATTTCCGCCATAATTTCGGGAGCGATTTGCTTTCCGTCATCATAGTAGCGGGTACAGGCCTCGGTAGTAACGGTGAAGCCTTGGGGAACGGGAAGACCGATCGCGGTCATTTCGGCAAGGTTTGCACCCTTACCGCCCAGCAGGTTGCGCATGTCCTTGTTCCCTTCCGAGAACAAATACACATACTTTGTGCTCATTTGGTTTCCTCCTATAAATGAAGTAAAAATAAACATTGTATAAGTTTACCTCTGCCATTATACCACAATATTCTTGAAAACGCAAGATATTTTCATTTATTTTATAAAAAAGAAGAAAATTATTCACAATCTCATCGCGAAACGCTCAGATTTTCAAGATTGATTTTGGGAAAATATGTGAAATCCGTTACAAAGACTTGCAATTCATTCCAAAATCGTGTATAATAATTTGTAGAAACTACCTACGGAGGCCCGATATGGACTGGATACTCGTCGGTCTGGGAAATCCCGGAAAAAAATATGAAGATACACGCCATAACGTCGATTGGATGGCTCTGGACGCCTTTGCAGAACAGCAGTCGGTAAAAATCAACCGAATTCGGTTTCGTGCCCTCTGCGGGGAGTGTATCGTGGATGGGAATAAGGTTCTGCTGATGAAGCCCCAAACCTTTATGAATCTTTCGGGAGAATCGGTTACGGAGGCCTGCGACTACTATAATGTTCCCGCAGAACGAGTTTTAGTACTCTGCGATGATGTTGCAATCCCTTTCAACCGCATCCGAATCCGCACAAAAGGAAGCGGCGGCGGACACAACGGATTAAAGAATATCATTGCTATGTTGGGAAGCGACAGCTTTTTACGGGTGCGCATCGGCGTTTCCGACCGCTCCGATCCAACTACGGATCTTGCAGATTGGGTTCTCGGCTCCTTTTCGGGAACGGAAAAGAAAAAACTGAACGAGCGGTTCTGCGACACCAACGATGTCATTAAGCTGATCCTTTCAGGGAAGGTCGATGATGCGATGAGCCGATATAACGGAGACCCGAAATGAACGAGCTTATTAAGAAGCTGACGTTACTTTCGGAGTATGGAGCACTGGAGCAAGCGGTAAGAGATCGCAAGACCTGTGCGATATTCGGAATTGATAGTCAAAAACCATATTTTGCAGATCTTTTACAACGTCGGCTGGGAAAGCGGGCGTTTATTGTTGTGCCCGACGAACGCGCCGCCCACTCGCTAATCCGAACCTTGGATGCCCTGGAGAGCTCTGCTTTTTATTTTCCCCCGAAGGAATACCATTTTCGAGATGTGGAGAGTGCCTCCCGCTTTGAAGAAAATCAAAGAATACAAGCGATTGAAAAAATCCGCAGAGGTCAGTTCGCAAGCATCGTCATCCCCGCGGAGGCCTTGTGTGCCCTCACTCTCCCCCCTTCTGACTGCCGAGAGACGGTTTTAACGGTCGGAGAAAACTTTGATTACGATTCTTTGCCGAAAATTTTAACAGACTACGGCTACGAAAGTTTCCCAAAGGTCGAAGGTCCTGGACAGTTTTCCATTCGGGGAGAGATCGTAGACATATTCCCTCCCACGCAGGATTTCCCTTATCGAATTGAGTTCTTCGACGAAACGATCGACACTATCTCTCTGTTTGATGTAGCTTCCCAAAGAAGAACCGAACAAAAGGATCTATTGCGGCTCACTCCCGCAAAGGAATATACGCAAAAGGTTTTAGAGGGGTTAAAGACCGCACTTGATCGGCTCCCGCAAACCCCCTCGGTACGAAAAGATGCACATCTGATAGAACAAGGGATTTTACCGCGCCACGACAGATATCTTCCCCTGTTTTATTCCCAGCAAACCTGCATTTTAGATTACTGCACCAATGACGATCTTCTCTTTATTTTTGATTACAAGCGAGTTTTGGAATCTATTGAGGGGTTTACGTTCCGCATTGAGGAAGATCTGAAGCAGCTGACAGAAGAAGGATTTACGTTTGTTGACAAGCCGTATTCTTTTAGCAAGAGCGAAATCATTTCCCGCTTTACATCTGCATTGGTCTTTGAAACGCTGACCTCTTCCCTGCCGGAACTGCGTCTTGATCGGTTGTTTGAATTCCGTGTTTTTCCTACGTCCAACACAAACCTCAAGACGTTGCCCGAAGAGATCGAACAATATCTTGCATCGGGATACGACGTGACGGTGGCGGCAATTACCGAGGATCACCGCCGAGAATTAGCAAAAATATACGCGAAACGCAACGTTACCGTTTGCTGTAACCCCCTGCCCTTCGGATTTGAATTGCCCGAAGTAAAGCAGGTAGTGCTGTCTCTTCGCCAAAAAGGGGAGCGAAAGCTTCAGAAAAAGCCTCGGTTTGAACGGGGAGAAAAGATCAAGGCATTCTCGGATATTCATACGGGGGATTACGTCGTTCACGAAAATTACGGCGTAGGCCTCTACGACGGGATCCACAAGATCGAAACCGACGGGATCACAAAAGACTTTATCAAAATTAAGTTTGCGGGAACAGATACTCTTTACGTTCCCTGCGACAATTTGGATTTAATTTCCAAATATATCGGTGCGGCAGACGATGTAAAAGTAAAGCTGAACCGCCTCGGCGGCACCGATTGGCAGAAAACAAAGCAGAGAACAAAAAAAGCAGTTCGCGACCTTGCAGATAAGCTGATTGTATTGTACGGACAACGGTTAAATTCCGTAGGACACGCATTCTCCCCCGACACCGATTGGCAAAAGAATTTTGAAGAAGATTTTGAATTTGAAGAAACGGAAGATCAGATCCGTTGCATCGAAGAAATCAAGGGAGATATGGAGCGTCCCGTCCCAATGGACCGACTGCTCTGCGGTGACGTAGGATTCGGGAAAACCGAGGTTGCCCTGCGCGCAATCTTTAAGTGCGTTATGGACAGCAAACAAGCTGCCCTGTTAGCACCGACCACGATCCTTGCCTATCAGCATTATAACACGATTCGCGCACGTTTTCGGGAATATCCCGTGCGTATCGAACTGATTTCCCGATTCCGCACCGCAAAACAGCAGGAAGCAATCCTGCGAAAGTTGAAAAACGGTGAAATCGACGTGATTATCGGAACGCATCGCTTGGTCCAAAAAGATATTGGATTCAAGGACTTGGGGCTGATCGTCATCGACGAAGAACAGCGGTTCGGCGTAGAGCACAAGGAATATCTGAAGGAAAAAGCAATTTACGCAGATATTCTTTCCCTTTCCGCCACCCCCATTCCCCGAACGCTGACTATGTCTATGAGCGGAATCCGCGATATTTCGGTCATCAACGAAGCGCCCCTTAATCGTTTTCCAATTATGACCTACGTTTCGGAATTCAACGAAGGGTTAGTATGCGACGCCATCCGCAAGGAATTATCTCGAGGGGGACAATGCTACTATCTTCACAATCGAATCGAAACCATATATAAAACGGCACAATGGATCGAAGATCGAACGGGGGCTCGCGTTCGGGTCGCCCACGGAAAAATGTCCCAGGACGAGCTTTCTCACGTTTGGCAGGATCTGGTGGACGGTGATATTGACGTTTTAGTCTGCACCACCATTATCGAGACAGGCGTCGACGTTCCGAACTGCAACACGCTGATCATTGAGGATGCAGACCGCTTGGGATTGGCACAACTCCATCAGATTCGCGGTCGCGTAGGAAGAACGGACCGTCGCGCTTATGCGTTTTTCACCTTCCGTAAGGGAAAGATTCTTTCCAATGACGCGTACAAGCGATTGATGACGATCAAGGAATTTACCGAATTCGGTTCGGGACTGAAAATCGCAATGCGAGATCTGGAAATCCGCGGAGCGGGAGACGTTTTGGGTGCAGAGCAAAGCGGCCATTTAATATCCGTTGGATTCGATATGTATATGAAGCTTCTTGAGGAAGCCGTTAAGGAACAGCGGGGCGAAGTAAGTATAAAGCAGGATTGCACGGTAGAAATGAAGATCGACGCCTACGTTCCCGACGAATACATCCGTGACCCGGAAAGCCGCATTGAGGTGTATAAGTTGATTTCCGGCATCCGATGCTGTGAGGATGAATCGGAGGTTACCGATGAATTGATCGACCGCTTTGGCGAACCTCCAAGGCCAGTAGTCAATCTTCTGTTCATCGCTCGCATCCGATACAAGGCTGTAGCGCTGGGCATCGTAAAGATTTCCGAATACCCGAAGGGATTCTTGATTTATCCCGACAGGGTCAACCCGAAGGTGGTTTCCGAGCTTGCCTCCGTCTATCGCCGAGACTTTCTTTTTTCTGCAGCAAATCCCCCTTATATCACCCTGAAATGCGAAAAGAAAGAAAAGGATCTGGAACAATTCTTAGGGAATCTTGCCGAAATTATAGACAAATGCGAAAATGTATGATATAATGATTTCAACCCAAAACACAAAGGAGTCTTTATGAAGCGAAAACTAGTTGCACGATTCTTATTGACCGTATTGTCGGTAAGCCTGATGCTGACGGGGTGCTCCAAGCCCATTATGACCGCAAGGGGCGAGGATATGAAAGCAGGCTATTACAGCTTTTACGTCCATTGGCAACGGGATTATTACAAAGAATTACTTAAAGGCTACGGCTATGACATCGCTGCCGTAATGGATAATTATTTCACCGAAAAGCAAACAGTACGCGAGAGCATCCTGTCCTCCGCGAAGGATCAATATCTTACCTTTGTTATCGTTTCGGAAAAATTTGAGGAATTAGGACTTGCGTTAAGCGAGGATCAGATTGCGGAAATAGAAAAGCAATACAACGACGAATGGATCAAGACCTACGGCGAAAAAGGAATGAAAACCATCTTAAAAACGCTTAAGCTTGATAAAGAAGAGTTCTTAAATCTTTTGGCCGTTGATTACAAAAGTAACGCGATTCTGGATTACTACTACGGAGAAAACGGAATCACGCCCATCACAGAGCAGGCGAAAAAAGATTATTATGATGAGAATTTCCATCGATTCAAATACGTGCTTCTCACCACGGAGGACGAGGACGGGAAATCTCTTCCTGCAGAAGAAATTGCAAGAAAGAGAAATCTTGCGGAAAGCATCTGTCAGAAGGTCAAGGACGGTGCATCCTTTGAGGATCTGCTGAAAGAGCATTCGGAGGATTATGTCAAGATTACAGACGATATGTCGGAAAGCGACAAAGCGTCTGCCGAAAAGAATAACCAAGATGCCGTTACCATCGGTTTGATTTGCGACCAAAACGGAATTTTCAATCAAACACTTTACAATTACTACGATATTGCCGTCAACGGTGCGATTCTTTCAAAATTAGACACAATGGAAAATAACGATG
>JAGAOB010000110.1 GCA_017623895.1 Clostridia bacterium | reverse complement strand
TGCGCGGCAGCCTTCTCGCGCCGTTTCCTCGCGGACGGCACCGCCTGCGGTTGCGCGGCAGCTTGCCTCTGTTTCGCCTTGCGCCGTTTCCTCGCGGACGATATCGCCTGTTGTTGCGCGGCAGCCTTCCCGCCTCGTTTCCTCTCGGACGGCACCGCCTGCGGTTGCGCGGCAGCCTGCCGCGGCTGCGCCCTGCGCCATCTCTCGCGCCGTTTCTTCGCTGACGGCACCGTAGGTGGCCAAGGTTTTGGCAGATACTCCCAGCAGGCCTTCTTTGGCCTCGTTTGCGTAGGTGACGAAGGAGGCGTTGAGAACCTTTGATGCGTTGGCCACGTCCACCAATCGGGCGCAAGCCATCCCTCCCGTGCAGGATTCGGCAAAGGAGATCGTCCATCCCCTTTCGATCAGCTTATTGACCACTGCTTGCGCGGTGCGAAATCTCTTTCTTTTGATCATAGAATCCCTCCTCGGAGTGAGCGCAGATGCGCGCTTGCGCGGTTGCGCGATGGTGTGCGTGCGCGGCTGTCCCGAAGGGTTATTTCTTTTTGCTTGTGACCGCGTTGAGAATCGTAACGGTGAGAATGATTGCCAGGGTAACGATGAAAATGCCTAACATTCCTTTTCCCATATAGGGAAGGGAATTCAACAAGGCTTGAACGTCAAATTTCATAAAAATACCTCCCTGCTTACGCTAAGAACGAAAGGATCAGACCGCCTGCGATGACTGAGGCGACCTGTCCGGAGACGTTGACGCCGATGGCGTGCATCAAAAGGAAGTTCTGGTTGTCTTCCGCAAGGCCCATTTTGTTGACCACGCGCCCTGCCATCGGGAAGGCGGAAATGCCTGCGGCACCGATCATCGGGTTGATCTTCTTTTTCAGGAACAGGTTCATAATCTTGGCGATCATAATGCCGCCGAAGGTATCAAAGATAAAGGCGAAGAGTCCCAAGCCCATAATCAGCAGGGTCTCCCAGCGCAAAAATTCGTCTGCTTTCATCTGGAAGGCAATGGTGATGCCCAAGAAGATAGTGATGAGGTTCGCAAGGACCTTTTGTGCCGTTTCGGAAAGGGAATTGAGAACACCGCATTCCCGAATCAAGTTCCCGAACATCAGAAAGCCGATGAGGGAAACGGCGTCGGGGGCAACGAAGCCCACGATAATGGTGACCACGATGGGGAAGAGGATGCGCGTGACTTTGGATACCTCCCGCGCGCCCGAATCATCCATACGGATGAGGCGCTCCTTTTTGGTGGTGCAGATCTTGATGACCGCGGGTTGAATGAGAGGAACCAGCGCCATATAAGAATAGGCGGCGACCATAATGGCGGCAAGGTACGAGGACTTCAGTGTCTGTGCCACGAAAATGGCGGTGGGGCCGTCTGCCGCACCGATGATGGCGATGGAGGCGGCATCGTTCAGATCGAAGCCCACGAAGGAAGACAGACACAGGGTGAAGAAAATTCCAAATTGTGCGGCGGCGCCGAAAAGCATATATTTGGGATTGCGCAGCAGGGGACCGAAGTCGATCATCGCGCCGATGCCGATAAACAGGATCAAAGGCATCAGCTCGCCGTTTTCGATCCCGATGTTGAAGAGTCGTTCCAGCGTGTGGAACGCACCGTTCTGTGCTACCGTCTCCCCGCCCACGGTTTCGATCCCGGGAAGGTTGACGAGAATGGCGCCAAAGCCCATCGGCAAGAGCAGGGTGGGCTCCATATCCTTTTTGATGGCAAGATAGATCAGAATGCCTCCGATGATCCACATAACGATCTGCTTGACGATCAATATGGGATCTGCCTGCATTTGCTCGATAATGGGTGCAAACAAATCCAAAATAATGTCCATTTGAGTTCTCCTTTTTTATTCTGTCCGACGGAAATTCCCTTTGGACGATATCCTTTTTATTATAACACAACAGGAAATAAAATACAAGACCCTTCACAGGAATGTTGAAAAAAAGATCCCACTCTTATGAGTGGGATCTTGCAAATGGAATTATCCTTCAAAGATCACGGCGGACAGAGGTTCAAGGGAAAGGGTGTTTTGATAGCGTCGCTTGGTGATCAGGTCGGTGCGGGGGCCTTCGATTTCCACGGTGGCGTCCTTGCTTGCGCAGTTGACTGCCACGGTGATGGGCAGATGAACGCCGTCCTCCCGTCGATAGATCACAAGCCCTTGATCCGCAAACAGGATCTTTAGGGTTCCTTGACGGAAGACGGGATGCTTTTTGCGGATCTCCCCCAGGGTCTTGATCCGAGCCTGCAGGGTGCGATCCTCGTTTCCCCAGGGATAGAATTGTCGGTTCAGGGGATCGTGACCCCCTTCCATTCCCGCCTCGTCGCCATAGTACACCGAGGGTATCCCGGGGAGGGTGAACATCAATACGTCCGCTACAATCAAGCGTTTTTTTGCTTCGGTCCGCTGTGCGTCGGTCAGCTGCAGTGCCACCTGCGCCGCGGGATCCTTGGGCAGATTGACGCCGCTTAATACCGTCAGAACCCGAGGGGTGTCGTGGGTTCCGATCAGATTCATCGCGCAGTGAAGCCCGCAGGGGGGATAGTTTTCAACCACGCCCCGCAAGCGCTCTGCAAACTGCTCGCTGTCTCCCGTGAGAACGTAGGCGAGAACGGCGTCCTTCCAAACGTAATTCATCACGCTGTCCAGCTGCTTGCCCAACAGATAGGTACGGCGAAGGCCGTAGGATTCCTTGTTGGTGGCGTCCTCCCAAACCTCACCGATCAGAAGGGCGTCGGGGTTTTCTGTCTTAACGGCGGTGCGTGCCGCTTCCAAAAAGACGTCAGGCAGCTCGTCTGCCACGTCGAAGCGCCATCCGTCGGCACCTGCCCGCAGCCAACGGCGCAGGATTCCCTGCTCTCCCGTGACGTACTCCAGGTAGTCGGGATTGGATTCCTCCACCTCGGGGAGAAGCTTGATGCCCCACCACGCGGTGTAATCGTCGGGCCATTTTTTGAATTTGAACCAAGAATAATAGGGAGATTCCTTTGATTGATACGCCCCTTCGTTGGCGTAGGTGCCGTATTTATTGAAATAAATACTGTCCTCTCCCGTATGGCTGAATACCCCGTCCAGCATCACCTTCATCCCCCGCTTGTGGGCGGCGGCACACAGGTCCCGAAAATCCTTCTCGTTTCCCAAGAAGGGGTCGATTTTTTCGTAATTCCCCGTATCGTAGCGGTGATTGGAATGGGCCTCGAAAATAGGATTCAGATAAAGGGCGGTGACGCCCAGATCCTTCAGATAATCAAGCTTTTCCCGAATCCCTTTCAGGTTTCCTCCGAAGAAGTCGGTGGTGTCCAGATCCCCGTTTTCCTCCCGTTTCCACGTGGGAAGCTGATCGGGGGTGCGCAGCGTGGCGTATTCCTTCCCTTGGGGGACGGTCTGATTTCCGCTTCGGAAAAAGCGGTCGGGGAAGATCTGATAAAAGGTTCCCCCCACCCATCCGTTGGGGAGGATTGCCGAAGGGGCGTAGACCGTCATTTGCCACGCCGAGGGGTTCTGCCGTCCGCAGACGGGACGGTTTTTTCCGTCACGTCCGTAGACGTACTCTCCGCGGTTGGTTTTTATCCGAAAGGTATACCAATATACGCCCGCGGCGTCGGGGGAGACGGCGGCGGACCAGCGTTGATATTGACGGATATTTTCCGTGAACCGAAAGGGGATCTCCTCGGCGGTCTTTCCGTCCTTGGAGAACCACATCGACACCTCTTGAGGGCAATCGCCTCTGGGGATAAGCAACGACAACGTGACTCTCGTCCCTGCGCAGACTGCCCCTACGGGAGATCGGTAAAAGGGATCGCGGGAATCGAAAAGGATTCCCGCCTGTTTGTCGGAAATGGGAGGGATCACTTGGATTCCTCCGAGGACGCTACGTTCCAGATGCCGTCGGCATAATCCCGAATACTGCGGTCAGAGGAGAAGAAGCCTGCCTTGGCAATGTTGATCAAGGATTTGCGGTTCCACGTGGTCTTGTCGGTGGCGTATTCCCGTCCGATGACCCCTTGGACCTGACGGTAGGACTCAAAGTCTGCCAGATTCATATAGGGGTCGGAGAAGCGGCTGTCCATCGTCAGACTGTCTGCCAGATCTGCGAAGGATTCTCCGCCGATGCCGCTGCGCATCGTGTCAACGATACGACGGATGCGGGAGTTTGAATTGTAATAATCTGCGGGACGGTATCCCCGACGGTAAAGGTCTGCCACTTCTTCGGTGCGAAGTCCGAAAAGGAAGATGTTCTCGTCGCCCACTTCCTTGTGAATCTCCACGTTTGCGCCGTCCAGCGTTCCCACGGTCAGCGCTCCGTTGATCATCAGCTTCATATTCCCCGTTCCGCTGGCCTCGGTTCCCGCTTGGGAGATCTGCTCGGAGACGTCTGCGGCGGGCATCAGATATTCCGCCATCGTGACTCGATAGTTCTCGGCAAAGATGACCCGCAGCTTTTTGTTGACCGCAGGATCGTTGTTGATGGTCTTGGCAATGGCGGAGATAAACATAATGATCCGCTTTGCCATATAGTAGCCCGAGGCGGCCTTGGCGGCAAACAGGAAGGTTTTGGGGGTAAATTCCATATCGGGATTGTCCTTCAGATCCAGATAGAGGGAAAGAATGTGCATCGCGTTGAGCAGCTGGCGCTTGTATTCGTGGAGCCGCTTGACCTGAACGTCCAGCATCAGGTCGGGATCGGGAAGGATCTCGCATCCCTCCCGCTTGAGGAATTTTGCGAAGCGCTCCTTGTTTTCCTTTTTGATCTTTGCCAAGCGCTCCAGGACCTGAGCGTCGTCTTGGTATTTCAAGAAATCACTCATTTTAGAGGCGTCGTTGATAAAGCCGTCGCCGATACATTCCTTCAACAGATTGGTCAGCCCGGGGTTGGACTGGCAAAGCCAGCGGCGGTGATCAATGCCGTTGGTGACGTTGGTGAATTTATCGGGATATACGTCGTTGAAATCCTTGAAAACGCGGTCCTTAAGAATTTGAGAGTGAAGAGCAGAGACCCCGTTGACCTTGCGGGAACCGATGACCGAAAGGTTTGCCATGCGCACCGAGGAGTTGGCAAGGATCGCCATGCGGGAAATTTTGTCCCAATCCCCGTTGGTCTTTTGGAACATTTCGTCGCAGAAGCGGCGGTTGATCTCCTTGACGATGGAATGAATGCGGGGAAGAATCGCCTGGAAGGTTGCCTCGCTCCACGTTTCCAAGGCTTCGGACATTACGGTGTGGTTGGTGTAGTGAATGGTATTGCATACGATGTCCCAGGATTCCTCCCAGCCGTATCCGCATTCGTCGATAAAGATCCGCATCAGCTCGGGGATACAAAGAGAGGGGTGGGTATCGTTGATGTGAATGATAGCCTTTTCGGGCAGGGTCTTCAGATCCCCGAATTTGGCAAGATGGGTCTTGATGATGTTTTGCAGGGCGGCAGAAACCAGAAAATACTGCTGACGCAAGCGTAGGGATTTGCCCTGAAGATGGTTATCGGGGGGGTACAGGATCTTGGAGATCATTTCGGCGTTGGTGTTTTGCTCCGCGGCACGGATATAATCCCC
Source organism: Clostridia bacterium (assembly GCA_017623895.1). Classification (GTDB taxonomy): domain Bacteria; phylum Bacillota; class Clostridia; order Oscillospirales; family UBA644; genus RGIG995. Next base: position 996 of record JAGAOB010000110.1, on the reverse strand, counting down.
TTGGGAAAACAGATTCATATCAACGGGATTCTTTGCCGTGGCCTTCCACAGACGCAGTCGGCTGACCCCCGCCGTATCGTACCCCGGGATCATCAGATCGTAGGGCGTGGCGCGGATCACGTCGGCATTATAGTGGTGCACCACTAACCGCCCGTTTTCCCAGGACTCCTCAATGTGTCCGCCCAAGGGAACGTCCACCGCCTCGTCGAGACGGGGAGAAAGCCATACCTCTCCCATCGGGAGCCACGTGTCGGTCAGCTCCATCTGCCAGCCGTCGACGATCTTTTGCTTAAACATACCAAGCTCGTAACAAATGCTGTGTCCCGTAGCAAGATAATCCCGAGACGCCATAGACTCCATAAAGCACGCCGCCAAGCGTCCCAATCCGCCGTTGCCCAAGCCCGCGTCGGGCTCCAGGCGGTACAGGTCGATGGGACGGAGATTGTAGCTCTTTAAGGCTTCGGCGAAGGTTTCTTCTCCAAACAGAGAAAATACGCAATTCTTCAGGCTTCTGCCCAAAAGAAATTCCATACACATGTAATAGACTTGCTTTCCGCCCTTTTCCTCGGCTTCCTTTTCAAAGGCAAGGCGCTTGCGTACCGCTTCGTCCCGTGCTACGGTGACGGCGCTCTTGTAGATCTGCTCGACGTCCGCATCCTTGGGATCGGTGCCGTAGTAGCGCAGAAGATTGTCGTTGATCCGCCGATTCAGTTCTTTGGCGGTGATGGTAGATTGGTTCATGAGATACCTGCTTTCATCGGTTAGATTTATCGTAAGGGAAAAACAGGGGTTTCCCCTAAAATGCAACGTTACAGAGAACGGGGTGTTTTCGTATTGCGGGGAGTCGGGGGCGAGCTACGCCCCCGACTCCCCCGTAGGAGGGAACGGATCATCCCAATAGGGATTGGTACATATCCATATACTGTTTTGCCGAGGCGTCCCAGGAGAAGTCGCACTTCAGCGTGCGGACAAGCAGGGTGCGCCAGGCTTTTTTGT
>JAGAOB010000109.1 GCA_017623895.1 Clostridia bacterium | reverse complement strand
TCTTTCTGACCCACGGCCACGAAGACCACATCGGTGCATTGCCCTACGTTCTGCGGGAACTTGACGTACCCGTGTACGGCACGCGTATGACCCTCGGCATCGTTGTTAATAAGCTGCGAGAATTCCATTTGGAAAAAAAGGCAAAGCTGATGCAGGTTTCTTCGGGAGAATCGGTAAAAATCGGTTCTCTGACGGTAGAATACGTGCATACGAACCATTCCATTGCCGATTCCGCCGCTCTTGCCATTCACACTCCCTGCGGTGTGATTTTCCATACGGGAGACTTTAAGATCGACGTCAGCCCCATTGATGGGGATATGGTTGATCTTCATCGCATCGCTGAATTGGGGAATGAAGGGATTTTAGCCCTTTTGTCTGATTCTACCGGCGCCGAAAAACCCGGATATTCGATGAGCGAAAGCAAGGTTGGGACCTCTTTGAATGAGATCTTCCGCCGTGCCGATAAAAAGCGTATTATCGTTGCAACCTTCGCCTCCAACGTTCACCGCGTGCAGCAGATCATTAACCTTGCCGCACAGTACGGCAGACGCGTTGCGGTCAGCGGTCGTAGTATGATGACCGTGCTGGAGGCTTCGATGCAGCTCGGATACACCAAAGTTCCCAAAGGGATTTTGATCGATATTGATAAGATCAAAAAAATCCCTCCCGAGCAGCTCGTCGTCCTCACAACGGGAAGCCAGGGAGAACCAATGTCCGCATTGTACCGAATGGCGTATTCCGAGCATAAGGTCGTAGAAATCAACGAAAAGGATCTGGTCATCGTATCTGCCTCCGCCATCCCCGGAAACGAAAAGCCCGTAGGAAATATGGTCAATGAGCTGTTCCGCTCCGGTGCAGAGGTCGTTTATGAGTCCTATAATGATATTCACGCTTCCGGTCACGCCTGCCAAGAGGAATTGAAGATGATGCTTGGTATGACAAAACCCAAGTTCTTTATTCCCGTTCACGGCGAATACCGCCATCTTCACCGTCACGCCGCCTTGGCAGAGGGGATGGGCGTTGCTCACGAAAACGTTCTGATTGCCGAAATTGGTGACATTATCGAATTGGATAAGAGTTCTGCAAAGATCGTGGGCACCGTTCCCTCGGGCAGAGTTCTCGTGGACGGACTCGGCGTTGGTGACGTCGGAAACGTGGTGCTTCGCGATCGTAAGCATCTGGCACAGGATGGACTGATCGTTGCCGTTGCCGTGGTGGATTCTAAAACGGGCCGCCTTCTTTCCGAGCCCGAAATCGTCACCCGAGGCTTCGTTTACATCAAAGAAAACGAAGAGCTGATGAATACGGTCAAGGATATTACCGTTGACGTCATCACTCGGTGTGCAAAAGGAAAGCAGAACGATTGGGTTTATAATGCAAAGAACAAGGTTCGGGATGAATTGGATAAATATATCTTCGACCAAACGATGCGCAAGCCTATGATTTTGCCCGTCATTAAGTATATTTGACAGAGGTGTCCTATGGATAACGTCCGTGCGTTTTTTGATTCTCTGAAAGGAAAAGAAATTTCCGTCGTCGGACTCGGTGTCAGCCACCGACCCTTGATCTCTCTTTTGGTTCAAGAGGGCCTTTCCGTCACCGCATATGACAAAAAGCCAATGGAGGAATTGGGAGATTTTGGCAAAGAATTTGCGGAAAAAGGCGTTCGCTTCGTTTTGGGCGAGGGATATCTTGACGACCTTCGGGGAGATTTGATTTTTAAGACTCCCGGGATGCGGGGAGATCTTCCTCCCTTTGAGCGTGCTCGAGCTCGGGGCGCAGAGGTAACGTCGGAAATGGAAGTGTTCTTCCGTCTTTGTCCCTGCCCGATCTTTGCTGTGACGGGGAGTGATGGAAAAACCACAACCACGACCCTGATTTCCCGCTTTCTTTCGGCTCAGGGAAAGCGTTGTTACCTTGGCGGAAATATTGGAAAGCCGTTGCTTCCTCAAATTTTTGAGATGACTCCCGACGACGTGGCCGTGGTGGAATTATCGTCCTTTCAGTTGAATGATATGCATCGTTCTGCCCCCACCGCCGTGGTGACAAACGTTGCTCCCAATCATCTGGATTGGCATACGGATATGGCGGAGTACGTCAACGCAAAGCGTTGTGTTTTTAAGCATCAGACCTCTTCGGGTCGCCTCGTGGTCAATTATGATAACGAAATTACCCGCAGCTATGCAAAAGAGGCAAAGGGTGACGTTCTCTATTTTTCCTTCAAGGGCCCCGTCCCCAAGGGGGTTTATTTGGATGAAAACGGAACGATTTGCGTTACCGACGGCGTTACCACAGAACCGATTATGCATCGCTCCCTGATCCGCATTATCGGGGATCATAACGTAGAAAATTATATGGCGGCGATTGCCGCAACCCTTGGTCACGTTGACCGCAGCGTCCTTCGCACGGTTGCCGAAACCTTCGGCGGCGTGGAGCATCGTATGGAATTCGTGCGAGAGGTTGATGGTGTGAAATGGTATAACGACTCCATTGCCTCCAGCCCTACCCGTGTCATTGCGGGTTTAAAGGCGCAGACTCAACGAATTATTATGCTTGCGGGAGGATACGATAAGAAAATTCCTTTTGAGCCAATGGTACCCTACGTTTTGGATAAGGTAAAATACTTAATTCTTACCGGTGCAACGGCAGAAAAAATCCGCACGGCAGTAACATCGCATCCTGCGTATTCTCCCGAAGGGATTACGATTGAGATCAGCCCCTCCTGGGACTACGCCATTGCCCGAGCAAAAGAAGTTGCGGTTGAGGGAGACGTTGTCTCTCTTTCTCCGGCCTGCGCCTCTTTTGATTGCTTTGCAAACTTTGAGGTTCGGGGAGAATACTTTAAAAAGAAAGTAAATGAATTTTGATGCTTAGGTTGTAGAAAGTAGGATTCAAAATGGATGAGTTTCTCAAAACGCTTCTGAGTAAGCTGGGTGAATTTGCGTCAACCGCAGGTCTTCGTCTTGTGGGAGCACTGCTGATTTTGCTGGTCGGATTCAAGCTATGCAAATGGCTTCTGAAGCTGATCAAGCGTACCAAAGCCTTCGCAAAGCTGGAGGTGGGTGTCCAGACCTTTTTGGCAAGCTTCCTGGGGATTGTTCTGAAAATTATGATCGTGTTAAGCGCGATTTCTCTTTTGGGCGTCCCTATGACTAATTTCGTAGCACTCCTCGCATCTGCCGGGGTTGCTATCGGCGCCTCCCTGCAGGGATCGCTGTCCAACCTTGCGGGCGGGATTATGATTTTGATGTTTAAGCCCTTCGTGATCGGAGATTACATCGATTCTGCAGAGGGATCGGGGACCGTGACCGAGATTACGATTTTGTACACCATTCTCACCACTCCCGATAACCGCCGCATCGTGATCCCGAACGGTGCCATCTCCAACGAGGCGATTACAAATTACTCTTACCACGATCTGCGGCGTCTGGACCTATCGGTCTGCGTTGCTTACGATTCGGACGTGGAAACGGTAAAGCGGCTTTTAACACAAACTGCACGGGAGCATTCGATGGTTTTGTCCGAGCCCGAAGCGCCCTTTTGCCGACTTGCAGAGCACGGGGAATCTTCCTTAAAGTTTGCACTGCGGGTCTGGGTCAAAAATGTAGACTATTGGCAGGTCAACTTCGATCTGAAGGAAAGCATTAAGTCCGTGTTGGACGAAAATGGTATTGAAATTCCATATCCCCAAATTGACGTACATCTTGATAAATAAAAATCGCCCGCTTCAAAAGAAGCGGGCGATCGATTTTATGTATTTTTATTCCGCAGCAGGCTCGGATTTGTTCAGATATGCGGCAGAATACTCTTCGTCAGACATCTTAAGGATCTTAATTCCCTGAATAATGCCCATAATCTCAAGAATAATTGCACCTACACAGCAAGTGAACAAAGAGATGGCGATCTTTCCGATGCCTTTTCCCACGTTGCCCTGCATAAAATCAGGTACACCGTACGCGTTGAAAATGATCGTCATAATCCCAAAAAGAACTTTGTTTTCATACCAAGATACTCCTTTTGTTTTTATTAAGTTCATTATAGCATATGAATCGAAATTTGTCAAGAGAATCTTACGACAAAATTGAAGATTTTTCGCGCTTTGCTATCGAAATTACGCATCCGTTTTCGACGCGCGTTTCTACTGCCAATTCAGCGTCAGGGAAAAGAACGTTTGTTTCACGGTCTCGACGGGGGAGATCTCCATCGATCTTAAAAACGGCTTCCTTCCGTGTCCACAGGTAAAAAAAGCGCATCAACCGATCCTCATCATTCTTTGCATCCTTGAGAAAGCGCAATTCCTCATCGGTGCAGATTCGTTCCTGCACGTTGTGGGGAACGGGGTGAAGGTATTCTATGTCGATTCCTACGGGATTTGAGGAAAGAACGCAAGCAACCAAGTGATCTGAATGGGAAATGCTGAAATAAACGGAATTGCCCGCCACGTAGGGCTTTCCTGATGGTGCATGCAGGATTTGGACCTTTTCAAGAAATGAATTGAAATGCTTTGATAGAGCTGCTCGTGCCAAATGATCGGCAGCAATGCATTGTTTACGCGCGCTTTCTCGTTGATATGCGTCGCATTTTTTTTGTTGCTGCGGATCCATCTGAGAATACCACAGGCTCCATTCGTTCTCTTGTACTGTGGTAATATCGCAGTAATATTCCTTCAAATTTACCCCGCCTTTCCTAATTTATTATACTTCAAGGAAAGAAATTTGTCAAGTCACAAAAAATTGCACTTTTTTTCCGAAAAACCTCTTGCAATCCGTGACGAATTGTTGTATAATAGGATATAGTAAAATGAATTCAGTTTCGGAGGTAAAACAATATGTTAGTTTCCGCAAAAGAAATGCTTACCAAAGCAAAGGAAGGTCATTACGCTGTCGGTCAGTTCAACATCAACAATCTGGAATGGACCAAGGCGATCCTTCTCACCGCCCAGGAGATGAATTCTCCCGTGATCCTCGGTGTTTCCGAAGGTGCAGGAAAATATATGTGCGGCTACAAGACCATCGTCGGTATGGTTGAGGGTATGATTGAGGGCTTGGGAATCACGGTTCCCGTTGCTCTGCATCTGGACCACGGTTCTTACGAAGGAGCTCTCGCGTGTATTGAAGCCGGCTTTTCTTCCGTTATGTTTGACGGTTCTCATTATCCCATCGAGGAAAATATCGCAAAGACGACCGAATTGGTTGCATTGACCAACGAAAAGGGAATCTCCCTGGAAGCTGAGGTCGGTGCGATCGGCGGTGAAGAGGACGGCGTTGTCGGTTCCGGCGAATGTGCGGATCCCGATGAATGTAAAGAAATTGCCGACCTCGGCGTGACGATGCTTGCCGCAGGTATCGGT
>JAGAOB010000108.1 GCA_017623895.1 Clostridia bacterium | reverse complement strand
GACTGGAGTTCAGACGTGTGCTCTTCCGATCTCGGCGAAGCCACCGCTAAAGAAGTAAGTGTTCGTCCAATACACGTTTGGTGGAGGTGAGGGGAGTCGAACTGTTTTTAAAAACCAAATAAACCATTGATGTAGAATAGAAATTAAATTTCAGTTTTGCTTTTCGTTTTGCATAAGCAAATTTTGATAATAATCATTGATGACATTCTCGACGGATGTCTTTTTGCTTTTCAGGATGTGGCCGTAGACACGGTCGATCATGTTTTCGGTTTCGTGTCCCACGTAGTCCGCGATATAGTTTTTGGGGATATTGAGGGACAGCATGACAGAGACAGCGTAGTGACGGAGATCATGGAAACGGTAGTGCTTTGTGCCGGCCTTATCCTGGAGGGAAGAGAAGTGTTTTGTGATGATGGTGGGAGATACGGTGATAGCGACATCAGGTGCATATGTTCCGTTCGCTTCGGCTGCCTTCTTATAGGAAAGAAGGGCATCTTTGACGATGGGGAACATTCGGATGGTTCGGGTACCCGCGGTGGTCTTGGTGCTTTTTCGGACGAACTCCCGATCTTCGTTGAGCACCAGCGCGCTCTTGACGGTGATGGTGTCTTTCTTGAAATCGATGCAATCCCAAGTCAAGGCCGAGATCTCGGAACGGCGGAGGCCGCAGCAGGCTCCGAGGTAGACGGGGATCTCCATGTCGGTGTCCTTAGCAGCGTTGATCATGGCGACCACCTCGTGTTCGTCGGGAATGACGATCTCGGTGCGCTCCTTCTGTGGGAGGCGGGTATATAAGGTGAACTCGGGGCGATAGACACGCAGGACGGAAGAGAGCAGCCCGTGGGTATCTCGGACGGTCTTGGGGGAGAGACGCATGGCCTCCTCATTGATGGCGATCTGGATCTGTTCTTGGGTGAGCTCGTCCACCTTGCGGGGCATGAGGCCTTTCAAGTAGTTGCGCTGGATCTTACGGTAGCCGACAATGGTGGAGGGCGAGAGCACGGCGGACTTTGATTGTATGTATTTTTCAAAGGCATCGGCCAAAGTGAGGGAGCGGCGGCCGAGAGAGGCATTGATACGTTCCTCTTTCTTATCCTGCTTGAATTGGGCAATCTCGGTCACAAGCGCGGCGTAGTCATAGCTTGTGAAGGACTCATAACGGCGTTTACCGTTCTCGTCGGTATGGCTATAGACCTGGGCGTGATATGCGCCGCTGGGGAGCTGCTTGATCTTGGGCAGGCCTGTGTTTCGGGTTTTCTTGGGCATGGGGGCTCCTTTCAAGTGACAGTATACATCTGTGCTGTTAACATTTCGTTTACAGAAAATTTTAAAAGGTGGGGGTTAACTTTTGTAGAACATTGGTGTATAATAAGAGCGTGGAGAAATCCACATTTAAAGTGATATGAAACGTAACTTCGTCTCGTTATCACCACCTCTAAGCGGAAAGCCTATGCCGTAAATTAGGCCTTAAAAAAGCGGTTAGTTCGTCCCGTAATACGAACCTTAAAAAAGCGGAAATCCCTTGCCGAAAGTAGGGACTTAAAAATGGCGAGACGGTCAGCACTGTCTCGCCATTCCTTAAATGGAGAGACAACGGAACGGCGGGAAACCGCCGTTCTTTTTTTTGCCGTCATGACTGCGGTTGCGGGTAGGGCGGTTTTTTGTTTGTGGGGGGGGGGGCAGGTCTGCCGATATTCGTTCGCAACCCCGCCGCAAGGCGGGGGAGGTTTATGAAACGTGTTTGAATGCACGTCTGAAACCTTTGGATTCTGCTTCTTTAACGGTTAGTGCGTAACATTCGCCTTTGCCTGTTTCGACGACAGTCCGATCGTACTGCTGATCAAAAGGAAGGTGATATATACGCTCACCTGTGGTTCTGTTGATGTTACATTTAATACGCGGAAATTCCCCGGTTTCTTTGTGAACGACTTGGATATTTAATTCTTTAGCAATCTTTTCGGCTTTATCAGAAAGCTGAGTTGTCGTCACAAACACGCCAGAAGCTGGGTTCTTAGGATGATCAATATTATATAAAACAAGCGTGCCGAAAAGTTGGAAAATGTGCTTCTCATGAATAGTTTTGGCTTTTGACCAGTTTTTACACTGGATGATATAGGTTTTATCTTGTTTGGTAACAATAAGGTCTCTGCCCATATCCTCCAAATTTTCCAAAATACCGCTGTATTTTACACGAAAACCTTGTTGTTCGTATTGATAACCTATATAAAGCTCGTAATCTCTACCGATTTGCCATTTGCTTTTTCTGCCGGCAAGATAGCGATCAAGGGCAAGCTGATTCCTTTGTGTGACGGTAAGACGTTGGTATTCTTCCGGGGTAAGCAAAAGACGGACTCGGTCGGTGTTTTCTTCTGTTTCAAGTTCAAACGCCTGTTCGTCGTTAAAACCACTGTCGAAAATGTCGGTTATGTTAGGATACAACTTGACGATATAAGCGTATTTGTATTCGTTCTCTTTCATTTGCGCAATGATTTTTTTAGTTTCTTTGCGAAGTTCTTTGATTCTGGATGCTTCTGTATATGCGGGATTAGGCTTATGCACAAGATATTCGGCTGATTTTTCATAATGTAAGGTTAAAAGATCAGCCATGGTGCCTGCTAAATGAGGATATATTTCACATTTCTTTTTAATAAAAGAATCGAAGTCTGCCATCATTTTTTCATATTGCTTTTTTACGGCCTCGCATTCCTGAGCAGATGCTTGGAATTTAGACTCTAAAGCAGACATTTCTTTATGTTTTGCTGCGTATTTCGTGGACTCGGTTGAGCATAATTTTTTGTATTTCTCTTGTTCTTCCGCACATAATTTTTTGTATTTTTCTTGCTCTTCTCGGCAGAGATTTTTGGATTTTGCTATTTCGGGTTCGGCAAGACGTCTTATGCGAGCTTCATCTGACTCTTTTTCACCGTGCATGAAGTAAATAACTAATCCTTCAATTCCTGCAACAATAAGAAGAATAACAATTAGTGCTTCCATAAATTGTTCCTCTCTACCTAAATTTCAAGATACGACATCGGTGTCTTTCGCTTCGGGCTCGGGCATATCGAGGAGCTTCCGAACAAAAGGCTGGGCTTCGGGATGCGAACGCCAATGCTGGATGAGGAGCTGTTCTTCGGGAGTGTAGGGATCCTGTACGTCACCGAAGAGGCCGAGGTCGAAGGAAATTTCACCGACTTCCAAATGGGTATACTTGTCGGGCTTGCCTGTGAGCTGTTCAACGGAGACACCAAAGTGATCGGCAATTTTGCGTAAGGTTGGGTCGCGGGGAACAGCGCCGGATTTCCATTTGGTGGCAGCAGATCCAGCAAGACCAATGGCATGACACACTGCGGTTGGTGTCGTCTTGTGCTCATTGCAAAGAGAAATAAGATTTGAGTAAAACATAAAACCTCCTTTTAAAAGTAGTGAAAATTGCCTAAATTAACTATTTGGGATTTGTTAAAACCTACGAAAAGTGATTTTAGTTAATTTTGGGGGTTGACAAAGTTAATTTAGTGAATTATAATTAAGTCACACCACCCCGAATAAGAAGAATAACAATTAGTGCTTCCATAAATTGTTCCTCTCTACCTAAATTTCAAGATACGACATCGGTGTCTTTCGCTTCG
>JAGAOB010000107.1 GCA_017623895.1 Clostridia bacterium | reverse complement strand
TATTATCAGGTAAACAAGGTTGGAATTCTTATGTCTTTGTTTACCAACGATCTGGATTCGGTTCAGGAATGCTTCGGTTGGGGCATTATGATGTTCTTTGACGCCTTGTTTTTGGGCGTTCTTGCGGTCATTAAAATGTGGAATATGGACGCCGTACTGACGTTGCTTTCTCTGATTCCAATGACGTTTTTGTTGGTGATTGCCACGATCGTTGGGAAATCTATGATGAAAAAGTGGGATGTCCGACAGGAAGCATTTTCCGATCTTTCTGACTTCTCCCAGGAAAGCTTTTCGGGAATTGCCGTTATTAAAGCCTTTGTAAAAGAGCTGAAGGAATTACTCGCGTTTAAGGATCTGAACAAGAAAAACGAAAAAGCAAACGTGGAATATACTAAGTCCTCTACGCTGCTGCGTATTTTTGTTACCCTCTTTGTTGAGTCCGTTATTTGTGTTATTCTTGGCTACGGCGGATACTTGGTCTATAAGGGACAGTTCAATGCAGGACAGCTGATCGAATTCATTGGATATTTTAACTCCATCGTCTGGCCTGTTATGGCGGTCTCCGAATTGGTGGAAATGACCTCCCGCGGACAGGCTTCTTTGAAGCGTATTTGTGAGCTGTTGGACGCAAAGCAAGACGTGGTGGATCGAGGCGATGTGGCCGATCTCGGACCCGTTTCCGGGCGAATTGAATTTCGCAATTTGACGTTCCGCTATCCCGGCGGAGAGTTTGATGCCCTCAAAAATGTGTCCTTTACCATCAACGCCGGGGAAAATGTAGGACTTGTCGGAAAAACGGGATCGGGGAAGACCTCCATCGTCGATTTGATCCTTCGGGGATACAACGTTCCCGACGGGACGTTGTTTATCGACGGAAAAGATGTAAACAGTGTTCCAATTTCTCAAGTCCGTGCCGCATCTGCTTACGTGCCGCAGGACAACTTCCTGTTTAGTGATACGATTTACAATAACATCGCCTTCGGTGTGGATACACCTTCGACGAAAGATGTTGAAGCGGTTGCGAAATTGGCGGACGTCCACGGAAATATTTCGGAATTTAAGGACGGATATGAGACGATTCTCGGAGAGCGCGGCGTCACGGTATCGGGCGGTCAGAAGCAACGCATCTCTATCGCCCGTGCATTGATGAAGAATGCTCCGATCCTGATCCTGGACGACTCGGTTTCCGCGGTAGATACGAAGACCGAAAAGGTCATTCTTGAAAATTTGCGTCAAACCCGTGCAGGGAAGACCACGATTCTCATCGCCCACCGCATTTCTACGGTGGAGCAGATGGATAAGATTATTTTCATTGACGACGGCAGTGTCGTTGCGGTGGGAACCCACGATGAATTATGTGCACAATGCCCCGCCTATTGCCGTATGGTTGATTTGCAAAAGCTGGAAGAGGAAGGAGGCGAGCATAATGCGTGAATATTATCCTCTTCTTCTCGTTGGCGCTATTGTTGGGATTCTTTCCGTAATTTTTATCGTTGCCTATGCATCCTTGAAAAACAAAAAGGAAGCCATCGGATTTGACCGCAATATGAAGGATGGCGAAATCGTGCGCCGTCTGTTGCAGTATGCAAAGCCACATTGGAAAAGCTTCGTTTTCGTTATTGTAGTGATGGTGTTTTCCATTGCGTACGATATCGTCGCCCCGCTCATCGTCGGTCAAATCGAGGAAATCGTCAAATCGGACTTTGAATTGAAATCCCTCTTTTCCGCCGTTGCCGTTTACGGAGGCGTTCTTGTTATATCCGTAATTTGTACGTATATTCAGTCCATTACTCTGCAAAAAACGGGGCAAAAGATTCTTTCTTCCATTCGCGAAGACTTGTTCACCCACATTGAAGGCTTGTCTCATAATCAGCTGAATCAGACTCCCGTAGGGAAATTGGTCACCCGCGTGACGAACGATACCAACGCCATTTCGATGATGTTTACCAATATCATCGTCAATCTTTTGAAAAACTTCTTTATCATATTTGGCGTTTTGATCGCAATGCTCACTGTCAATTACGAGTTGACGTTAATGGTGCTGTGCTTTGTTCCCTTTATCATTCTGTTCACCTTGATCTTTCGTAAGTTTTCCCGAAAAGCATATCGGAAGGTTAAGGACGGCACCACGGATATCAATACCTATCTTTCCGAAAATCTTTCGGGAATCAAAATTACGCAGATCTTTAATCGGGAAGAACGGAAAAAGCGTGATTTTGAGGAAAAAAGCCGCGCCTTAGGCAAAGCGAAGCAAAATCAGATTTTTGTTTTCGGTATTTTCCGTCCTATGGTGTATATGCTGTATATTTCGTCGGTTCTTTGCCTGTTTTATTTAGGTGGAAAAGGATATATTGACAATACGGAGTTCCTCGGACAAACGATTACCGCAGGAACCGTCGTTACGTTCTATATGTATATTTCCAAGTTCTTTAACCCCATTCAAAACTTAGCGGAGCAATTTAACCGGCTACAGTCCGCCTTCGCATCTGCCGAAAAGATTTTTACGGTTTTTGATACCGAGCCCGAATTGGTTGATGAGCCCGACGCAATGGAGATCGATGAGATCAAGGGGGAGATCGAATTCAAAAACGTATGGTTCTCCTACGTTCCCGACGAGTGGGTCTTGAAAGACGTTTCGTTTAAGGTGAATCCCAATCAGACCGTTGCCTTCGTCGGATCGACAGGTTCGGGGAAATCCACGATTCTTTCCTTGATCTGCCGCAACTACGATATTCAAAAGGGGCAGATTCTCATTGACGGAATCGACATTAAAAAGATAAAAGTATCCTCTCTCCGTCGCCATTTCGGACAGATGCTTCAGGATGTGTTTCTGTTTTCGGGCACGATTCGCAGTAACATCGTGCTTCGGGAGGATCGCTTCACGGATGAAGAGGTTTTGGAAGCCTGCCGCTACGTGAACGCCGATTCGTTTATTAACAAGTTAGAGAACGGTTTGGATGAAGTGGTTCGGGAACGTGGAAATAATTTTTCTGCAGGACAACGTCAGCTTTTGTCCTTTGCTCGCACGATTATCCATAAGCCTTCGGTTATGATTTTGGACGAAGCCACCGCCAATATCGATACCGAAACGGAGATCCTTATACAGAATTCTTTGGAAAAAATGATGTCTATCGGAACGATGCTTATCGTTGCACACCGCCTTTCTACGATTCAAAAAGCGGACAACATCATTCTTCTTTCCCACGGAATGATTGTGGAGCAGGGGACACATCAAGAGTTACTTCACCAAAAAGGGCGTTATTATCAGTTGTATACCCTTCAATCTCATAAGGAAGAGCTGAAAAAGTCGTAATTCTGCGATTTAAGGGAGGGATTATGATGAAACTGCGGAGATGGACGCGCAATCAAAAAAAAGTTGCGCTGATCCTTATTGCGGCAGGTTTCCTTTCTCTGGTTCTCGTGATTATGCCCGTAGCAACGGTCGTTGTTTACGAGTCGGTTTTTTCCCGTCGGATCGAGCCTGCCTCGTGGTTGGAATTTGACGTTGCAGATTTTGAGGGCCTGTCGGTAGAGCCTTGTACGTTTGAGTCCAACGATGGACAGCGGCTGGCGGGATATCACTACGAAAAAGGGGATTCATCGGTTAACGGCGTGGTTATTCTTGTCCACGGCTTCGGTTGCGGCGGACAGAATTCCTTTATGCCCCTTGCCGATTTTTTTACCTCGAACGGATATCTTGTCTTTTCTTATGATGCCACTGCGAACGGGAACAGTGAAGGAAATTCCGTAAACGGGTTGCCCCAAGGCGTTGCCGATCTTGATTACGCATTACGGTATGTAAAATCAGAGAAAAGGTATGCGAATCTTCCCATTCTTCTGCTTGGTCACAGTTGGGGCGCGTATTCCGCAGGTGCGGTTTTGAATCTTCACTGCGACGTGTCGGCGGCCGTGCTGGTTTCGGGTCCGAATTCTTCCTTGGATATGATGCTTTCCGAAAGCAAAAGGATTGCAGGTCCCTTGGTTTACCCGGGTGTTCCATACCTGATGCTGTATGAAAGGCTGAAATTTGGGAAATACTCGGAATACAGTGTTTTAGATGGATTTGCCTCCTCCGACGCGGAAATTCTCGTGGTCCACAGTATGGACGATGCCGCGGTTCCTCCTGAAATCGGATATAACAAATTTTACGAACGCTATCAAGACGACTCCCGCTTTGAATTTGTTTCGTATTCGAATCGAGGACACGACCGTATTTTTTATTCTCTTTCTGCAGAGCAGTATCGAGACCGTCTTAACTCCGATTATCTGCAATACGTGGAAGAAAATGCCTTGACTCATGATGCGGAGACGAAAGAAGCGTTTTTTGATCAGTATCCCGACGTTTCTCTCTGCTTTGAATTGGATCCCGCATTGATGGAGCAAATTTTGGAAACCTATAACGATTGCTGTGAGGTGCATAATGAGTAGGAAACATCATTCGAAACATAGAAGCGTGGCACTCACCGTTTTCTTTGTGTTGATGCTCCTTTTTGCGGTTGCTACACTCGTTGGAGGCTTTCTGGTTATTCGCTTGCATTATAACACAGCGTATTCACTGTTCCCCGCATTGCTTACCCTTGTATTCTGGATTATTTGCAAGCGAATCCGCAAAAAAATTGAAAAAAGCGAAGAATAATAAAATCCCTCCGCACGGCGGAGGGATTTTTGTATATAGTTTAATTTTCTTCCGTAGATTCC
>JAGAOB010000014.1 GCA_017623895.1 Clostridia bacterium | reverse complement strand
CTTTACTGTCAAAAGAAGGGTCATTACGTCCCGAAGCATCTTTGCGGGGAAGAACACGGTCAGCAGATTTAAGGGAGATGCCACGTAATAGGCGATCAGAGATCCGAAATCGGTGCCCAAGCCCCCGTTCCAGCTCCAAAGGATCGATTCTCCGTTCTGAAGCCGCGTGTGAAATTCCTGCAAAAAGGGATAATACTGCTCCCGAAGATCGGAATAAAGCATTTGCATATTCCCGAAGGGATGCACTCCGCAGGCGGCAAAGCCCGCCCACATCCCAACCATAGGAATCAAAAATGCGAGGAAGAGCCAAAGGGATGTTCCCCGTTGCTTTTTCAAGGGCGAAATCATAGATTCTCCTCCGCCATTTCGTCCAACGTCTTTCCGAAGCTGCCTAAAAATTCTTCTTCAAACACGCGCAGACTTTGCAGATCAATGGAGCGAAGCTTTTCTCGCAGCGCTTGCTCCGCCGAGACGAATTCCCGATTTCCTGTCTGTCGTTCAGCTACGCATTTGATATAGGCGGACATCGTGTCTGCCGCCTTCACGTAAGGCCATTCGGGCTCCGATTCTCCGTTCAGAATGTCGGAATAATCCTCCTGCAGATAGCGGGGAAGCTTCTCCAAAAGTGTGTCTCGCGCGTAATCCTCCACGGCGCGGTAGCTTCCCAAAATCTCCCGATTGTAATATTTAATGGGAGTGGGAAGATCCCCCGTAATGGTTTCAGAGGCATCGTGGTATAACGCAAGCACGGCCGCACGGTCGGGGTTCAGATCCGCCCCGAAGCGGCGGTTCTCGATCAGCACCAAGGCGTGGGCGATCATCGCCGTCTGATGGGCGTGCTCTGTAAGATTTTCGGGAATGGTGCTGCGCATTAGCCCCCAACGGCGAATGAAGCGCATACGGTCGATAAAAGCAAAAAAATGAAACATACGTAACCCCTTTGATGGATAAAAAACGGAGAGACCGAAAGGTGCTCTCCGTTTTGGATCGTGAAATTATTTCCCCTGTTCGGCTTTATATTTTTCCAGAAGCGTGTTGATCTTCTTGTGGGGATCCAGCAATTTGGAAACCGATTGATTCTGATGCATTGCCAGAATGTAATAAGCAATGTACTTGGAGCAGTCCACCTCGGTGAACCAATCCTTGGCCAAGAGCTCGGGGGTGCGGTAGGTCAGGTTCGTAGAAAGAACGCCTGCGATCACGCCGTCGTCCACCGCCTTTTGGAATTTTTCCAATCCCTCGGTGAACAGCCCGTAGGTCGCGGTAACGAAGATGCGGTTTGCACCCTTTTCCTTCAGCTCATACGCCAATCCCAGCATAGAATCGCCCGATGCGATAATGTCGTCCGCAACCAAATATCCTTGCCCGCAACGGAATTCCCTAAATACTCGTGTGCCACGATGGGGTTTCTTCCGTTGACGACGGTGGAATAGTCGCGACGCTTGTAGAACATTCCCAGATTCACGCCGAGAACGGAGGCGTAGTAGATATTTCTCTGCATCGCGCCCTCGTCGGGGGAGACTACCATCAGATGATCCTTGTCCAGATTAATGTCCTTGTATTTTCTCAAAAGTGCTTTCAGCACCTGATACGTAGGCATCACGTTGTCAAATCCCATAAAGGGGGTTGCGTTCTGAACGCGGGGGTCGTGGGCGTCAAAGGTGATGATGTTCTTAACACCGATGGCTTCCAACTCCTGCAATGCGACTGCGCAGTCCAGAGACTCCCTCGTAGAGCGCTTATGCTGACGTCCGCCGTAAAGGGTGGGCATAATCACGGAGATACGGTACGCCTTACCCGAAATCGCCTGAATGGCGCGCTTCAGATCCTGAAAATGATCGTCGGGAGACATCGGGACCTTCCGTCCGAACATCTCGTACTCCAAGGAGTAATTCCCCATATCGGTAACAATAAACAGGTCGTAGCCCCGTGCCGATTCCTTCAGTACTGCCTTTCCGTCGCCGGACGTAAAGCGGGGACAAACTACTTCCAAGCGCAGGGTATCCTTTACCTCGGGATCGTCCTTGAAGTGAGGATAAAGATTGTGGTACCAATCGGTCAGGTGCTTGTCGATCTTTGCGCTCAAATCCGAAGCTCCCGGCATCGGCAGGATCCCCAAGGGAAAATATTCGTCGGGGTGGGCGATAAACTTTTGTTCTTCCATAATGATGTTCTCCGTATCTTCAGTAATTATTCTTTTTCTGCTTTATGCACAACGGGAAAAGAAGAGTGGCTTTCTGCGGGACACTCTTCTTTGAAATTATTCGTCTTCTTCCTCTGCGCGGTCCAACCAAATCGTGCCGATCTCCATTGCGTCTGCCATAGATTTTTTCTCCGTTTTTTGAATGACGCGCTCATTGGGCTTTGCTTCGGGATCGTTATTCTGCAATTCCACGGAGATCTTGGTGGATTTCATAATATCTCCGTCGGGAGCTTCCCCCAGAATCTGCATCATAACCACGTACTTGTCGGTGAGATTTCCGTAAAAAATAACGTTTCCAGAACGCACCAAGGGGCGTCCCTTATAGGTCAGGAAGGAAGTTTCCTCTGCCATAATCAATGCCTCCGTTCCAAAAATAGCTTTATTTATATTTATTATAACATAAATCCCTACCCGTGTCAAGCATACCGAAGGAAAAATTTGTACAAACTTTTCCTTTTTCCGTATAGAATTTCCGTTAGCGGTACATACTGTCGGTGAGGTGATTTTATTATGCTACAACTGACCCAAAAAGAAACTGATCTTCTTAAGGATATGAAGGATCAGGAACAGCTCTGCATCGACAAGTACACCAAACATTCCGAATGTGCCTGCGACGCCCAACTGAAGAACCTGTTTTCTCAAATGGCACAAACCGAACGGAATCATTTGAATACGCTCTATCAGATCTGCTCCGGCACCGTCCCCTCTCCCGCAGGGGGAAGCCAGACGATGCCCACCTTCACCGCCACCTATACTGCGGAAACCCCCGACAAGAAGAACGACAAGTATCTCTGCTCCGACGCCCTCGCCATCGAAAAGCACGCGTCCCATATGTATGATACCTGCATTTTTGAATTTGCCGACGAGAACGTCCGCAAGGTCCTGAATCACATCCAGAAGGAGGAGCAGGACCACGGAAAAATGCTCTACGACTATATGGAAGTCAACGGAATGTATTGCGCGTCCTGACCTTAATCGAAAACGAAAAAGCCCACTCCGCAAATCGGAGTGGGCTTAAATCAATGAAATTTCGCGATGGAAATGTGCTTGCAGATATTTACCATAGATGCATCTCGGTCAAATTCAAAGGTGTATTTTCCGATTCCTTTGATGAAAAGATCAAGTTCTGCATCTCGATCCATCCAACCGGCATTTTCAACGGAAAAAATATCGATGCACGAAAAGGGAATTGACGTAATATCCGTTTTTCCACGGCCTTCATTATCAATGGTAATGAGACGCTTCGTTGTGAATACTACTCCATCTCTTCCTGCTTTGTAGGTGGAAAGAACATCTTCTTTTTCGGTAAGTAGGGGTGTGACTTCTTTTTCAAATTCCTGAAATTTAACCTCACTCAACCGATATCTGTGAAATCTGCCTTTTCCAAAGTCTAACATAGTCGAATCTTCCTTTCTTATTTCGGCAAAGATTGCCGTATGGACATTATACCACAAAAAAACATAAAAGTCAACTCAAAAGAGGTAACTATTTTTAACATTTTGCGATACAATAGTATTGTCTCAAAAGAGTTAATAGAGGGAGGCTTCCTTATGAACATCGGCGAAGCTGTAAAAATGCGGATTTTGAAACTTTGTCAGGAGCGAAGTATAACGGTAAACAAGCTGTCAACCATAAGTGGAATTACGCAATCTACCTTGAGCAACATTATCGGAGGCCGAAACAACAGCACTACGGTTTCTACGGTAAAAAAGATCTGTGACGGGCTTGGAATCTCCGTTGTGGAATTCTTTTCGGATTCTTTGTTTGAAGAATTAGATCAAGAAGTAAAATAGGCAGCGATTTGTATTTGAAAAGATCTGTAATTGCAACGAAAACCCCATTTCAGAAAGCATTGAAATGGGGTTTGTTTTACACCGTTTCGGTTTATAATATTCGCAAAAAGGATCCAAGCCCGAAGGCTTGGATCCTTTTGGTCGGAGTGAGGCGACTTGAACGCCCGGCCTCTTGGTCCCGAAGCCATCTGAAAGCCTCATCTTTAGCCGTCTTTGGCGGTTTATAAGGCTTTCCGCTCGGTCGGAATATCGTCTTTGAGCATCTTTTCTCCACTGTTTCCGCCTACTCCATTTCGGTCTGTGGGATGAAATGTGGTCGTAAAAACAGGACTGATTTTCAAATAT
>JAGAOB010000106.1 GCA_017623895.1 Clostridia bacterium | reverse complement strand
TACTTTTTTTCGTTGATTTGCAAGAAAAAAAGTAGATAATCCACCTGAAATCAGCGAATTATCTACCTTTCAGGGTGGAGGCGACGGGAGTTGAACCCGTGTCCGAAAATCCGTTACAAGGATGTACTACGAGCGTAGTCTGTTGTTTATGTTTGTCGGATGGGAACAAGAGACAAATCCGTCACCGATATAGTCGAAGTTGTTCATTAAATGACTCTCGACACCGTCAAGTAACGTTCACTGCTTGTCGACGCTCCGTTCTCGGTCGCAGTCCTCCGAGAGGGAACGGCTGCCTAATTAGGCAGCAACCAATTCGTTAGAATTAGCGTTTAATTTTAATTTGCAAGTTTAAGTGGTTTGCGCACTGCTCGCACATCAAAGCTCCAAATCCCCGTCGAAATCCGGTACGCCCCCAGATCGTTCCCAAATATTATAACACATTTGAATTAAAAAATCAAGAGGTTTTATATATTCTTTTTTTTGAGAAAAAACGTTCACTCTCGTTTTTTGGAGAGCGCACGTTTCGGATTGATTACTTATTTTTAAGAATGTCGCGGATCTCTTCCAGCAATTTTGCTTGATTGAGTTGCGCGTTTTCCAGTGCATCCTGACGAACCTTAAGGGCGGCAGATTCTTCGGCGGCTTTTGCTTCCTTCTCGGCGGCTTCTGCTTGTTCTGCGGCAATCTTTTTCGCTTCAAGCTTGTTTTTGGTAATCATAATAACGCGCAGAACGCAGAAGATGCACAACGCGGTGATCAAAAAATCAATCAGCGTCTGTATCCAAGTTCCCCATAAAATTGCAACCTCAGGAGTGACGATCGTACCTGCCTCGTCCAAAACAGCGGGAGTGATAACGGTTTTGATGGAGTCAAGGCTTCCGGTTTTCACGAACAATCCAACGACGGGATTAATAATGTAGTTAACCAGCCCCGTAACGATTTTTCCGAACGAACCTCCGATGACAACACCGACGGCCATATCAATAATATTGCCTTTGCTAATGAATGCCTTAAAATCCGTAAAAAATGTGGTTTTCATTGTTTTACCTCTCTCTTTATTGATTTGCAGTTTTTTTCATTATAACTTAATTTTGTAAAAAAGTCAAGAAATCTGATCAAAAATAGACCGATGTCGCAGCAATGTTTCAAAAAATTCAAAAATAACTTAAAACTTGACAAAGAGAAGAAATGATGTTATACTAACGACAAGATATTGCTTTGGGGGATCGTATGAAAAGATTCTGTTGTATTATAATGCTGATGGTTTTTCTGTGTTCTTTTTCGCTTTGTTTTCATTCGGAAGAATCGCTCATTGCGGAAGACATCACAAAGAAGGACTCATTTCAACTAATTTCAGGAAGCGGGAACGTTTCCCGTTTGTACGACCGTACCGTGACTACCGAGTGTTCTTCTTCCGAATCTTTCGAGTTGAAAATTACTTCGGCGGAACCGATTTTTGGAATTTATCTGATTTGGAATCATCAGCCGCCCATCTGGAGTATTACGGGAGAAAACGAGGTTGTTTCGGGAGGCGAGTACGGTTTCTGGCACGAATATAAGGCACTACGGGGAGGAACGGCATACACGTTAACGTGGAGCGGTGCGGGGCATCTTGCGGACGTATATTTGCTTGGAGAAGGAGATCTGCCCGACTTTGTGCAGGTTTGGGATCCTCCGTGTGAGAAGGCGGATTTTCTTCTGTTGCCAACTCACGCAGATGACGAGCATCTTTGGTTCGGCGGAACAATGCCGTACTATGCGGGCGAGTTAGGATATAAAATTCAAGTTGTATATTTGATGAAGCACGTTTACGGACGCCATCACGAGTTGATTAACGGTCTTTGGACGGTCGGGGTTCGGAATTATCCTGTTATTTCTGAATTTATTGATAAGTATTGCGCAAACCTTGCTCAGGCACAGCGATATTATCCCGAAGAGGAGGTTTTGGAGTTTTTGGTTGAAAATATTCGTCGCTTTAAGCCCGAAGTTATCGTTGGACACGATTTGGAAGGCGAATACGGTCATGGTGCACATATTTTGAATGCAAAGGTTTTGTCAGAGCAAGCGCTTTCCGCAGCGAACGATCCTGCTTTGTTCAATGAAAGCCTTGATCGATACGGACCTTGGGAAACGAAAAAATGTTATTTGCACTTATATCAAGAGAATGAAATATTTATTAATTGGAAAGAAAAAGTTCTTACTGCATTTGATGGCGTGAATGCTTATGATATGGCGCAAAAGGGGTTTGATCAGCACGTATCGCAGCGAGCGTTTTTTTCGATGTCTTTGGATAATCGTGCTCGCTACGGAAATGGCCTGTTCGGTCTGTATTCTACAACGGTAGGGGAAGACGTGTTGAAAAATGACTTTTTAGAGAATATTCCGCCACAATGTCTGACCACCTGGGTAGAGCCCGAACCCGAGCCGGAGTCTACTGATTCAATTGCGGATAGTGAAAGTTTGACGACTGATACGTATATGCAGACGACAGATCCTTCTTTTACGCAAAATCATCCCGTTGCCCTTGCAGGGATTTGTTTTCTCGTTATTTTGTGCGTAGCTGTAGGCTTAATCGTTATTCTAATGGCTCCAGCTCCACGTCGGGGAAGACGCCATAGCACGATGTAAAAAAAACTTTTGAAACTATTTATCCGCAAACCGCTTGACAAAACCTATGCTTTATGATACAATAGTTAAGGCTCTTTGCGGGTGTGGCGGAATTGGCAGACGCGCCAGACTTAGGATCTGGTGTCCTCGACGTGCAGGTTCGACCCCTGTCACCCGCACCAAAGCAGTCAAACCCGAACCTTTTACCAGTTGGTGAAGCGTTCGGGTTTGTTGTTTCCTTAAAAGATATTAAAAATGCCTTTGTCTGTGGCAGTACGGGGTTAGTCGCTCTGTGCTACTACTTCTTCATTTCAGAGAATTTTGTATGTGATTTTATTCATAACCGAGGAGTTCGTTTGCAAGGATAGAACTATGGTGAGTTCTTAGTCGGTCCTTCCCGTCAGCTCTCCGTGCTCGGTCAACTCGGGATAGCCTAGTTGGCGTAATGCTTCATATACGACGATTGCTACGGAATTGGAAAGGTTGAGACTGCGGACGAATCCTCGCATAGGAATCCGGATACAATGATCGTAATTTTCCTTTAACAACGGTTCCGGAAGGCCGTGACTCTCTTTTCCGAAAACAAAATATAGATCCTGATTTTGAGGATAGAGAACGTCACTGTGACACTTCTGACCCTTTGTGGAACAATAATAGAATACGCCGCGGTTTTTCTTCTTAAAATCATCCCAATTCGGATATGTGGTAACCGAAAGATATTGCCAATAATCTAATCCTGCGCGGCGGATGCTTTTTTCGCTCAGATCAAATCCTAAAGGTTCGATGAGATGTAAATGACATCCTGTAACGGCACAGGTGCGTGAAATATTCCCCGTATTTTGCGGAATTTCAGGCTCATAAAGAACAATGTGAATCATTTTCTCTCCTAAAACAAAAAATAAAAAAGGATTCCGAATGTAAATGCACTCGGAATCCTGGTGCGACGCAAGGGACTCGAACCCCTGACCTACTGGTTCGTAGCCAGTCACTCTATCCAGCTGAGCTAGCATCGCATTTTTTTCAGCCAAATAATAATACCACATTTCTCAAAGAAAATCAAGTCATTTCCTCTAAAGTTTACATTTTGTTCAAAAAGAGTACGGGTAGATAGAATTTTATCGTAAATGCTTGACGGAATGAGAGAAATATGTTATAATATTGGTTCAGAAAATCTTTTTTTCCAAACATTTCAAAAGGAGAGATGTTCTTATGATAACGTTGGGCATCGATGTCGGAGGAAGTAACACAAAGATTATCGGCTTGAGAAACGGAGAACCTATGGAGCCGATCCACGTTCGTGCTACCGATCCAATCACCTCGGTATTCGGCGCTCTTGGAAAATATATCAGCCTAAACGGTCTGACCCTTTCGGATATTTCCCGTATTATGATTACCGGAGTTGGAAGCTCCTATTTGAATGAAGATATTTATGGTATTCCTACGGAAAAGGTAGAAGAATTGGTTTCTGTGGGAAAGGGAGGATTGTACCTTTCACAATTAGAGAATGCGGTCGTCGTAAGCCTCGGCACGGGAACTGCGTTTGTTAACGCTTCAAAGAATGGCGTTTCCCATATGGGAGGAACCGGCGTCGGTGGCGGTACGGTTCTTGGACTCTCATCAAAACTGCTCAACGTGCGTAGTTTTGACAGTATTCTGGATCTGGCAAATCAAGGGGATTTAACCCACGTTGATTTGACCATCGGGGATATCAGCAAGTCAGACGTTTCCAATATGTCCTCAGCGACTACTGCATCCAATTTCGGAAAAATTTCCGATGCAACCTCTACCTCCGACATCGCGGCAGGCATCTTGAATATGGTGTTTCAGACGGTAGGACTTATGGCAGTGTTCAATGCTAAAATTGCAGGAACCAACGACGTTGTTGTATGCGGTCGTCTTGCACAAGCGCCTCATTGTTTGGAAACACTGAACGGCATCCGTGCTTTGCACGGTGTTAATTTCATTATTCCCGATAACGCAGAGTTTGCCACTGCATTAGGTGCAGCACTTTCTGCATCTAAATAATATTCGAGATAAAGATTTCATAAAATAGAGCAGACCGAAGGATAAAGGGGTTTGTTCTATGAAACGATTCTCGGCTCGGATACTTTTTCTTTTCTCCGGTGTGATATTCGTACTGTTCCTCTGTTCGCCGGATATTGTACAACGAACGGCGTATGAGAGCGTTCTTTTTTGTTCATCGGTTCTTATTCCATCGCTGTTTCCTGGGTTCGTGTTGTCCGATCTTATTATTGCATTATCAGCCGGATGGAAAGGCTGCTCTAACGGCATCTTTTTCAAAGTATTTCGCCTTCCTACTGTGTGTATTCGATGTTGGATGATCGGATTACTTGCCGGATTTCCATCGGCGGCGGATTGTGCGTCGCAAATGGTTCGTTCGGGGATAATCTCTCGATCCGACGGAGAACGTTGCTTGGCCTTCACCAACAATCCGGGAATCGTATTCGTTGTTTGTGCCGTGGGAGGCGGTCTTTTCGGAAGTTATTCTGTTGGGATTTATCTTTGGATCATTCAAACGGTGACAGCAGTTTTAATTGGAATTTTGGTGGCAACCCCAAGAGGAGCGAATCCCTCAAACCGTGTGACTTCTTCATCGGAAGTGTTCCATCGTGCTTTCCCGAAGGCAGTAGTTTCCTCGGTAAACTCCGTTCTAAACATTTGTGGCTTCGTTGTGTTTTTCCGTGTGCTGATTGCTGTTTTGACCTCTGCAGTTCCGTTAGATCAAACCAAAACGCTTCTTTCTGGTTTGTTGGAGATCACCTGCGGGATTTCTTTTCTTAACGATTTTTCCCTCTTTTCAGCAGCCCTTGCGTCTATGATGCTTGGATGGTCGGGGTTTTCCGTCCATTTTCAAATTTTGAACGTGATATCCTCCGTGGGATTATCTGCAAGGTATTATTTCCCGGGAAAAGTGCTTCAAGCTCTTCTTTCTACGGGGATTACCGTGGTTACCTATCCCATATTTTTTCGTGCTTCTTCACAAGTGAGTCCGATTGCCGTTGGCTTACTATCTTTTTTGATTTTAACGGTTCTTATTATTCGATTCCGAAAGGAGTATTATTATGGAAAACAAGGGTTTTGAACAAGAGCAGCAACGCTTCAACTATGTTCTTGATTATATCGACCAAACTCTTTTTTCGGAATCGCCCAATGAAGGGAATCTTCGACAGTATATCATTGACGAGCGGCGGCGCATTTGGAACGATTACAGCACGAACCCCGATAATGTGGAGCTGATGCAGGCAAATCAAACCCTGGAAAGGGATACGGAGCAATACTTCCGTATCAAGGACAAGCTTCATTTTCTTCAGCAAATGCGTTCGAGTCCTTATTTTGCTCGTATTGATTTCAAGGAGGACGGGGAAGAAGCTCCGGAGTCCTTTTACATCGGTGCGCTCTCTTTGATTGATCATCAAACCTACGAAGTTTTGATTTGCGATTGGAGAGCGGATATTGCCTCGTTGTTTTATGATGCAACCGTAGGCCCCGCACAGTACAAGTGTCAACAGGGCATTATTAAAGGCGATATTTCCCTTCGTCGTCAAATTAAGATTGAAGATGCAGAATTAAAATATGTTTTCGACAACGGAATTAACATTACCGACCCGATCCTTATGGATGAGCTGGGGCGCTCGTCCGATGCAAAGTTAAAGACTGTGATTAATACAATCCAGCGAGAGCAAAATCAAGTGATTCGAAATTTAGATGCAGATCTATTGCTTGTACAAGGCTCTGCGGGAAGTGGCAAAACCTCGGTCGCATTGCACCGTATTGCCTTTTTGTTGTATCGTTTTCGGGATTCGATGACCTCCAATGAAATCATCATTCTTTCTCCCAGTGAGGTTTTTTCTGCGTACATTGCAAGCGTTCTCCCAGAATTAGGGGAAGAAAACGCCATACGATCTGACTTTTACCACTTTTTTGCCGATTTGGAATCCCCGTTTCATTATGTAGATCGTTCCGAACAAATTGAAGCGTTGCTAAAAAGTAACGATTCTTTTTTACGGAAAATGATTCAAGAAAAAGGATCAAAGCAGTTCGCGGATGCGTTAAAAAATTATTATCGTAATCATCTGAAATCCTTGGAAATTTCAAAGGATATCACTTGCTTTGATGAGGTTCTGGCAACCTCGCAAGAGATTAACACGTGGTTTTTTGAAAACTATGCTGATTATCTCCCTGCGCAACGCTTTGGAAAGATTATTACCCGTTTGCAGGATACTGCGGAAGATCGGAAAGAACAAATATGTCGCACCTTCTTGGATGAGGCGACGCAATACGGGATTATCGCCTATACCGAAGAAGAAAAAGCGGAACAGTGTATGCAGATGTGGGATTCCTGTATGGCAGAAATCGCCCACGAAGCCGAAGCATTGCTTCTTCCTTCGGAAATGCAGATTTACTTGGATTTTTTGAACGAGTATTATCCCGACTATTATTCCTATTCTCATCGCCTTTTTGATCAACAGATCATCCCTTACGAGGATTTGTTCTGCCTTTCCTGGTTGAAGCTTTGTTCGGGAAAAACGGTGCCGATGCGCACTGTAAAACAGGTTGTCGTTGATGAAGCTCAGGAATACCCCGAAATTGCATATCTATTGCTGTCTGAGATTTTTCCCATTGCCCGCTTCACGATTCTCGGAGACATCGCCCAAGAAGTTGATCAAAAAATTCCGTCGGTTGACGCCGTTTCATCTTGTTTTTCGGGTAAAAAGTCGGTAGTTTCGCTTACTTTGAATAAAAGCTATCGTTCTACGCACGAAATCAACGCCTTTGCAGGTCAATTCCGCAGGGGAGAGCTTGATATTTGTATGGTGGACCGACACGGTGCGCCGCCACAAGTTTTGCCTATAACCGACGAGGTTGCGCAAATCAAGCAAACGATTGAAGAATACCGTGCGCACGGACATAAAACAAATATGATCCTGTGTCGTACGCAAGAGGAATGTGATCATCTCTACCAGAAACTGATCCATAAAATGCCCGTGATCCGTATGCGTTCCTTCGATACGATAACACCAGATACAACGGTAATTTTGCCGATTTATCTTTCCAAGGGCTTGGAGGCGGACGGTGTGATCGTCGTAGGGGTTGGCGATAATTGGAACACGGAGGAAGACCGTAACTTAATGTATGTCGCTGCGACACGTGCCCTGCACGAGTTGACGATTCTTACCCGCGGGGAAGCAAAAATTCTGAAAACCTAATCAGCTTCACAATCTGTGAGAGCGTCCTTTAACTTTAAAAGGGCGCTCTTTTCAATTCTTGAAACGTAAGAGCGTGAAATTCCGAGAACAACCGCGGTCTCTTTCTGTGTTTTCGGTGGCTCTGATAATCCGTAACGAAGGCGAACCACGGTCTTTTCTCTCGGGTCTAAGACCGTTTCAATTGCCGAAAGCAATTTTGATGCTCGAATATTGCGGTAAACATCGTCCAAAATCGTATCTTCTTCTGCGACGACGTCGATCAACGAAAGGGAATTTCCGTCCTTATCTGTTTCAATTTCTTCATTGATTGAAACATTGTTTGCCGTTTTTCGCAGGCTGCGAAAATGCATTAGTATCTCGTTTTCAATACAACGTGAAACATAGGTGGCAAGCCTTATTTTTTTCTCACTGCGAAAGCTGTCGATCCCTTTAATCAGGCCTACCGTTCCGATCGAGATCAGATCATCCTGTTCATCTGCCGACGCATAATATTTTTTTACGATGTGAGCAACTAAACGCATATTACGTTCGATAAGAATTTCTCGGGCCTGCAAGTCACCATTCTTCATTTTTCGAAGATATTCTTCTTCCTTTTCCGTTGTCAGCGGCTGCTGAAAGGACCCTGCATTTCGTATGTGTAAAATCAAATAGAACAATTGAAAAGGCAGATGTAACATAATACCCTCCCGGATGATATTTGTTAGAATCATATGCAATATTGAGAGGGTGAATGTATAAAATAAAAGAAAAAAGGAAGCAAGTCACAAAACTTGCTCCCTTGGTGATCCACTGGGGATTCGAACCCCAGACCCCTTGATTAAAAGTCAAGTGCTCTACCGACTGAGCTAGTGGATCTTTTCAGTTACCGAAACATTATATCAAATTTTGCCATATTTGTCAAGGCTTTATGTGTAAACTTTTTGAAAACAATCGGAATTTTAGCGTGATTCAAACAATTTTATGCGATAAAATCGGGAAAATGACTTGCATTTATCAAAGTCTTATGATATAATAATAATAATTGATCTCAGGGAGAGATTTCGTATGGAAGATATCAAGCAAGTGCGAAAAGACGTTCATTCGGTTTTAGCACTTTTTGCTGTTTGCAAGGCTTTGCTCGTCTTAACTCAGCGCTTTTTGGGGCCGGCATTATATCGGGGATTGCATCGGGTCTTCGGGGATGCTGCATCGCAGATTTTTTCAGAGTTTTCCACCTACGCAACTCCGGCG
>JAGAOB010000105.1 GCA_017623895.1 Clostridia bacterium | reverse complement strand
CTCGGGGAAGGATCCTACCAAGGTGGACCGTTCCGCTTGCTATATGGCGCGTTACATTGCCAAAAATATCGTGCGTGCAGGTCTTGCCGACCGTTGTGAGGTTCAGCTTGCCTATGCCATCGGCGTGGCCCAGCCCGTTTCGGTGATGGTG
Organism: Clostridia bacterium; assembly: GCA_017623895.1. Taxonomy (GTDB): domain Bacteria; phylum Bacillota; class Clostridia; order Oscillospirales; family UBA644; genus RGIG995. The sequence goes on along the minus strand of JAGAOB010000105.1, from coordinate 3,182 downwards.
GACACCTTCGGCACGGGAACCGTTGCGGAGGACAAGCTCACCGAAGCCGTTTATAAGGTGTTTGATATGACCCCCAAAGGAATTATCGAAGCCCTTGATCTTCGCAAGCCCATCTATCGTTCCCTTGCCGCGTACGGCCATATGGGCAGAGAAGACCTTGGAGTCAAATGGGAGCTGTGCGATAAAGTAGACGCACTGAAGCACGCTTGCCAGTAATTTTGAAAGTGAGATACCAACGATGAGCGAAAAAGAAAAGATCCTCCACTACTTGGAGCAAAACGCCCGCCTGACGGCGAAGAACATTGCTGACGCTTTGGATATGGATGAATCTGACGTGGCTCGGATCATCGCTTCCGCCGAGGCTGACGGAACCATTCGGGGCTATCACGCCTTGGTTAATTGGGACAAGACCTGTCGGGAACACACCTGTGCCGTAATCGAGATCAAGATTCACATCCGCCACGGCGAAGGCTTTGAAGAGGTTGCAAAGCGTATTTGTGCCTATGAAGAAGTGCAGGACCTGTATCTGATGTCGGGGGGCTACGATTTGATGGTAGTCATCGAAGGGAAAACCCTGCGGGACGTTGCCCGCTTCGTCGGGGAAAAATTAGCGGTCATCGACGGAGTTACGGGAACTGCCACCCACTTTGTTCTCACCAAATACAAGGATAAGGGCGTGATGATGGACGCTGTCAGCGACGATCACCGCCTGATGAGCGAAATCTGATATGAGCTTGAATTACGATGAATTGCTGAACCCCGTGGCGCGGGATATGAAGCCTTCGGGAATCCGCAAGTTTTTCGATCTTGCAGGGTCTATGCAGGACGTGGTCACCCTCAGCATTGGAGAGCCCGATTTCAAAACTCCGTGGCACATTCGGGAAGCGGGAATCCGTACCCTAAACGAGGGGAAAACCGCCTATACGCCCAACGCAGGACTCGTTTCGTTGCGCCGTGCCGTTTCCTCGTATATGTCCCGCCGCTTCGGTCTTACATACGATCCCGACAGTGAGGTGATCGTCACCGTCGGCGGAAGCGAGGGTATCGACGTTACGATGCGCACCCTTCTCCGTCTCGGAGACGAGGTTTTGATTCCCGAGCCCTGCTTTGTTTGCTATGCGCCGCTTGCCCAGATGGCAGGTGCCGTCCCCGTGACTCTTGCCACCTACGAAAAGGATGCCTTCCGCTTAATGCCCGAAACGTTGAAGGCCGCAATCACGCCCAAAACGAAGCTTTTGGTCCTGTCTTACCCCAACAACCCCACGGGTGCCGTAATGTCCAAATCCGATTACGAAGCCATAGCAGAGGTGTTGCGGGGCACGGATGTTTTTGTCATTACCGACGAGATCTATATCGAGCTTTCGTATACCAAGCAACCCCTCGTCTCCTTTGCCGCCATCGACGGAATGCGGGAGCGTACCGTGGTGGTCAACGGCTTTTCCAAGGCCTACGCTATGACGGGTTGGCGTATGGGGTATCTGTGCGGTCCCAAGGAACTGATCAAGCCCGCGTTGAAACTTCATCAATTTGGGATTATGTCCGCCCCCACCACCAGCCAGTTTGCGGCGGTGGAAGCGTTGGAGCACGGGGAAGAGGACGTGAATATGATGCGGGAAAAATACAATATGCGCCGCAAATTCCTGTTGCGCACCTTTGAGGAATTGGAAATTCCCTGTTTTGAACCTCTCGGTGCCTTTTACGTCTTTCCCAATATCAGTCGGTTCGGTCTTTCCTCGGAGGACTTTTGCCGTCGGTTTTTGGAGGAAGAAAAGGTCGCTATGGTCCCCGGCAGTGCTTTTGGCGAAAGCGGAGAAGGCTTTGCCCGCATCTCCTATGCCTATTCGATGGACCATTTGCAGATCGCAGTGGAACGTTTGAAGCGGTTTATCTCTCGTTTGGAGGGTTGACCGTGCAGATGGAAGCCTACGCCAAGATCAATCTGACGCTGGACGTCACGGGCAGAGACGAGAGGGGATACCACCTTCTTTCCTCCGTCTTTGCCGAGATCTCTCTTTCCGATACCGTTACGCTTACGCCGGGCGGGATGGGAATTTCTATGTCCTGCTCGGACCCGAACCTCCCCACCGACGGACGAAACCTTTGCGTCAAAGCGGCAAACGCTCTGTTGGACGGATTGTCGCTCCCCCAACGGGATTTCCATATCGATCTTGTCAAGCGGATCCCGTCCTGTGCGGGCTTGGGCGGAGGCTCTTCCGATGCCGCGGCGGTGCTTCAGCTGTTGTGCCGTCATTTCGGCATTTCTCCTCAGGACGATCGGGTGCAATCCATCGCCCTTTCCGTGGGTGCGGACGTTCCCTTTTTTTTACGGGGAGGCGTTTGTCTTGCCGAGGGGGTCGGGGAACGATTAACCCGCCTTCCCCCTATGGAGAATTACGTAATTCTCCTTGCAAAAACCAAAGAATGGGCGTCTACCCCCGAAATCTATCGCCTCTACGACGCCTTGCCCGCCCCTCAATCCCTTGAAACTCCTCGGTTTCTTGCGGCGCTGCAGGAAAAGCGGGACATTACTCCTTACGTTTCCAATCACCTCACCGCGGCCGCCGCTACGGTCTGTCCGTCGGTGCTTCGGCTGAAAAAGCAGCTGCGCTCCGCAGGAGCCCTTGCCGCGGAAATGTCGGGAAGCGGATCTGCCGTCTACGGACTGTTCCGAGAGGAAGAAGCCGCACGCAACGCAATGAAAATCATCGATGCGGATTTTTGTGAAATCTGCCGCTTCGTTTGATATAAAATTGAAATTTTACTTCTTGAAAGGAAGACGAATACAATGCACAGTATGGGTCTGAACGAAATTCGGGAGAAATATCTCTCTTACTTTGAGGGCAAGGGGCATCTTCGCCTGCCCAGCTTCCCCCTGGTCCCCATCAACGATAAATCGTTGCTTTTGATCAATTCGGGTATGGCACCGATGAAAAAATATTTTACGGGGGAAGAAGAACCCCCTCGCCGTCGTGTTACCACCTGTCAGAAGTGTATCCGCACCCCCGACCTGGAGCGCGTGGGAAAGACCGCCCGCCACGGAACGTATTTTGAAATGCTCGGGAATTTCTCCTTCGGCGATTATTTCAAGGAAGAAGCCATTCCCTTTGCTTGGGAATTTTTGACCAAGGTTATGGAGATCCCCGAGGAATTGCTTTGGCCCTCCATTTACGAAAACGATGAGG
>JAGAOB010000104.1 GCA_017623895.1 Clostridia bacterium | reverse complement strand
CAACCGTCTCCCCCGCAGAACGGGGAAAAGAAACGGAATACGCCTGCCATATCAATCTCTCCGACGAAGGAATCACCCTGCTGGGGCTGACGATGTATTCCCCCAACAAATTGCAGGCGGAAATGATGGCGGAACGGTTTCGCAAGCACCCGTTGGACATCTATCGCAAGATTTTGCATATTATGACCGGCACGGACGAGCCGCAGGACAATGAATAAGGAGCTGAGGAATATGAAAAAGGATACTTTATTCCGCGAAACCGCGTTCGGCGGCTACAAACGGGAAGACGTTCTGAACTATATCGACTCCACGGATCAAGCCCATCGGGCGGCGATCGACGAGCTCAACGACCGCATTTTGGAGCTGAACGAAAGCTTGACGCAAGCCGCGGAAAAGAATGAAGCGTTGGAAAAGGAATTGGAAATCAAAACTGCCTTTGCGGTTGAGGCAGAATTATTAAAGACTGAGTTGCAGGAAAAAAACACTCAAATTGAAGAATTAATCGAGCGTTGTGAGGCTCTCTCCTCCCAAACCGACGCCGTGGTACGGCAATGCGAGGAGTTGACGGCACAGATAGAAACGCACAAGCAGGGCTTTGCATGCGAACGAATCGAGAACGGAGTCTGCTCCGCGGTAACGGAAAAGGCGAGCATCATTCTGAAGGAAGCAGAGGAAGAGGCGCAACGCAAGGTTGCTGCGGCCGAGGAACAGGCGTCGGGAATTTTACTCCGTGCAAGGATCGAAGCCCAATCGATGATGACCGAGGCGGAGGGACAGACCGAAGCACTGGCACAGCAGATCTCCGACGAGGCCCACGAAATCATAACGATGACCGTAAAAGAAGCAAAGCAGATCATCGGTGCCGCAAAGGCCCAAGGAGACGAAATTCTTTCCGATTCTGCCCGTTCTATCGGGAAGATCAAGGGAAATCTTTCCTCCATTCAATTGGTGGTAAAAAACATCGAAAACGAGTTGAAATCCGCAAAGGAATCCCTTTCGGAAAGCAATTTGAAACGAGAGGGTTGATCCTATGAACAATAAATCGAAGCTTGTGGTCCGTATTATTTGCTTGTTTTTAGCATTGGCAATGGGGGCATCGTTGATATACACCTTCGCCTATTCCCTTTTTATGATGTGATTTTTTCTATAAAATCGATGGCTGCCTTTTTTCAAGGCAGCCTTTTTATGCACTCAAAATATTTTGTTCACGCTTCCCTTAAGCATCGTAAGCTCACCGGGAAAATCACCTTCGGCGGGTCGGGTTTCATAAATCTTGAAGCCATTGCGCTCAAAGGCCTTTTTTGCCCGTTCGTTATAATCGAAAATCCCGTACGCAAACAGGTGGGAGCAGGAGGTGTTTTCAAAAACGAAGCGGCACAAAAGTCCAATGGCACGGCTTCCGTAGCTCTTTCCCCAAAACTCCGATTCCCCAATGGTAATATCGATCCGTCGGCAATCGGTCGTGCTTGCCAAGGGCTCGGGAAACGGGGATTTTACGGGCTGTATTCGACATTCGCCGATGGGAGTCCCGTCTACGGTAAGCATAAAGCAGTCCGCATTTTTAGACAGAGAAGCGAACAGCGAGGAGATCTCCTGTTCGGTGTAAGGATCTACGTCTCCCTCGCTGAAGTGAAGCACGTCGGGGTCGGCGTTCCATTTTGCTAAAAGGGGAAGGTCCTCGTCGGTCATAGGACGTAGGGTGACGATTCCGTCGGTAAAGGTTTTGGTATGCGTACGGATCAGGGGCATAGGAATCTCCTTTTTTTGGAAAAAATCCAAGGATTTATAAAATCCTTGGATTTCGTCTCATTTGTTTTCAAGAGCCTGCGCTGACCACGTAAACCGTTCCCGTACGACGTCCGAAATAAACGCAATCGGACTCCGAGGGGAGGAACAGGTCAACGATGTTCCCCTTGATGGCGCCGCCCGTATCCTTCGCGTAACAATAGCCGTAAACAAAGCCGTTGTCAAGGACGATATAGAGATAGGAGTGCATCGGAATGACGCTCCGATCGACTGCGACGTAGCCAACTTGGGCTTTGGCGCCTGAGGCCGTGAGGGAGGGACCCTGCTCGTCATAGGTGTATGCGGTGAAGCTGCAGGACAGCTTTTTGACGTAATTGGTCGGAGCACCGCTTCCCAGGTTCACGAGATGGGATGCATCCACGTAAACCACAGCGTTCTTGGGCTTGGAAATCACCTTGGAGGAAATCTTGGTGGTCTCGACGATTTCGCCGTTCACCCGTTTCACTCGCGTGGTAACCTCCCGAATTCCGGGAGCGCCCGCCGTGTTCTTCAGACGAGGAGCGTATTTGTCCTTTTGCGTTGAAGACAAGGCAAAGGTCATAAGAACCTGCTGGGTTTCGTATGGGATGGATTCCCGTTCGGTAACTTCCTCGTAGGTCACAAGGCCCACTTCGACCGACATATCCGCCTCAAGGCTCTCAGACAGATCATAATTGACAGTATCGTCCGCATTGAGATAAACGTCGTTGCGGTACAAAAGATCAAGAACGGTCTGTTTGTCATCCTTGTCGTAGCAGTAGGTGTAATCCTTACCGCCGACGCTGAGATGAACAAGATAGGAGCTGTTTCCGCTGACGACGATCTCTTCGGGATGGTCGTCGTTGGAAAACGAGGTGATCTGTCCGGTCAAACATTCGGAGGCATCGGATTCCTTTTCTGCGGCAAGCATCACGATGCTGAATACCGACAAAAGGACCACCGTCACCGCCAGCGACGCAAGAATAAAAAGGGTGCGGCGATGGGACAGGACGGACTGCCAACGGATGTTTTTCGGAATTATCTTCAT
>JAGAOB010000103.1 GCA_017623895.1 Clostridia bacterium | reverse complement strand
CCGTAATTTTTACGAGTTTACTTCTCATTTGCTTTTTCCGATTTTCCAAGCCCTGAGGCTTGTTATTTCGGAATCAACAGGGTACAAAATTCACTGTTTAATTTTCAAGGTTCATCGTGCCTGAAAAACTTACCGTTTTTTTAGGCGCTTGATTAGTATACCACAATTTTTTAGGTTTGTCAAGCCTTTTTGGAAAAAAAGTTTTTGGGGCGCGCAAAAAGAAAAAAGTCCAAAAAACCTTGAAATTCCAGGGTTTTTTGGACTTTTGCTCCGTTTTGGGACGAGAACTTTGTGGGTTTTGAACAAAAAGTTCTTTTTTGCGTCACAAATTCATAGTATTTCAGCCGAGAACATCGGTAATCTTCACCAGCTGGTCAAGCTTAATCTGCCTGTTGCCCTTCAAAGCCAACGTCAGATTGCAGGTCCGAAAGATCTCTCTTGCTATTTCGGAGATCCGTTGGGGAGAAACCGACGCAAAGGCAGCCCTTCGGGCGGCGTGATCGGGGTAAGGGCAATCGAGGATATGGACTTCATACGCCCGATTCCAATTAAATTCCTCGGCGTTGTCAAACAGAAGCCCTGCATTGTCCAGATAAAGAGGCAACACGTACTCCAATTCATCGGTCAATCCTGCTTTTAAACCCTGCAGGATTTCGCAGACGATTTCCACGGATCGGACAAGATTAGAAGGTCGCACCTCGTATTTCAAATGCAGCGCTCCACCGTTGCGATAGCGTTCCAGGCAGGGATCGAAGGAATAGATCAGTCCACGCTTGTCGGACAGCTCCCGATACACCTTACCGCATTCGCCGTAAAACAAAATATCGTACAGAAGCATCAGTTCCGCGTTGGTATATTTTTCGGAGTCAAAGTCAAAGGAAAAGCGAACAACGGTCTCGTCGCTGTTTTTCAGAAAAACGGTTCGAGGACGGTTTCCGAAATTCGCAGGGAGCGGGGCGATATTACTCCGCGTGGGCACCGTTTCGGCTACGGGAAAGGACAGGGCTGCGCAAAAGGCCTCCAGACCCTCTTGGGAAACCGCGCCCGTTACGTAGAAGAACAAATTGTTTCGGGAAAAGATGCGACGGGCGGCGTTCGCGAGAAATTTGCTTCCCATACGGTCAAGGGTCCCTGCTCTTCCCAAAATGGAACGAGCAAGGGACGTGCCGTTCCAGACGATGCCGTCGGAGAAATAGTCGAGAGACGTTCCCTCGTCGCTTTCCCGAATTTCAGACTTGACCCGCAAGCGTTCGGGGGCGATCTGCTCCCGAGGCAAGACCATCGGATCAAACAGGTGGGAAAAGACGGTGACGGCATCGGAAAAATGCTCTTTTGCGCCGACGATGTAGAATTGAACGAATTCTTTGTAGGTCTCGGCGTTGAAGGACAGACCGCAACGGTCGAGCAAGGGATACAGCCCGCCGTTCATACAGTAATTGATGTTGCGGAAGACCATATGCTCAATCAAGTGGGTTTCTCCGCTGTTTTCTTCCGCCTCGTACATCGACCCTGCGCGAACGTACAACGACAGACAGAACCCGTGCAACGCCGGATTTTGATAAACATAAACGGGGATCCCCGATGCGGTGATGCGCTTTTCTTCCATATTATGTATTGCTCCTTGAAAAAAACGACTCGCAGAGATGGAATCGTTCACTTCTTTTCCGTCAACCCCTTGCAGATCTCCCAATCCGAGAAAAACGGTGTGACGGTAAAGGTTTTTCCCTTCAGATAATTCAGAAGCCCTCCGTCGGTGGTGAAGGCGAACGTGAGCTTACAGGAGGACAACGCCTGATGATGAAAGGGGAACCCTTGATTCTGTTTCGCCGTGCCGTATTTGGTATCCCCTACCAAGGGATGTCCCAAATGAGCGAGATGTGCCCGAATCTGATGGGTGCGCCCCGTATACAGCGTCACCTCCAGCAGGGAAACCACCCCGTCGGTGGCAACGGTGCGATAGGCCGTGCGGATTTCCTTTGCCCCCGTCGTCGGCTTGTCCGATACGGTCACAGTATTGGTCGCGGCGTCCTTCCGCAAATAGGCACGGCAATCCCTTTGGGCGGGTGCAGGAGTGCCAAAGACCAAGCATCGATACACCTTATCCAACTCCCGATGCTTGATTTTTTCGTTCAAGATCATCAGCGCCTCGGAATTTTTCGCACCGATCACGATGCCCTGGGTGTTGCGATCAATGCGATTACAGAGAGCGGGGACGAAGGCGTTTTCCTTCTCGGGATCGTACGCTCCCTTTTGAATCAAATACGCAATCAGCTGGTTGGAAAGCGTATTGAAGGACTCACTCTCGTCGGGCTGACAGATCAATCCCACGGGCTTGTCCATCAAGATGATGTTTTCGTCTTCGTAAACCACGGAAAAGGACGGCGTAATGCGAGAAAAATCCACGGTGGAGGATCGCGTCTCAAAGAACTCGTCGCTGATATAAAATTTCAATTCATCGCCCTCTTGCAGGACGGTGTCGGCCTTTCCGTGAACCCCGTTGACCCGAATACATTTAAGGCGGATATACTTGCGAATCAACGACGGAGGCATCGTGCGAAAGGTGCGGGCCATAAATTTTTCCAGCTTCAACCCGCGGTCGTTTTTTCCTACGGTCAGCTTACGCATGGAGGAATGCGGCTCCGATGATTCCCGCGTCGTTGCCCAATTGAGCAACCGTCATTTTTCGTTCGGGAAGAAGTCCCGTACCAAAGACTCTCTTTTGCATTTTTTCGTTAATGGGACCGAGCAAATAGTCGCCCTCCTTGCAGATCCCGCCGCCGATAACCACGACCTCGGGACAGAGAATGTTGATCAGACTTGCCAAGCCGTCTGCAATATATTCCCGATAATTTTCCACGACCTCAAGGGCTGCCTTGTCTCCCTTGCGGGCGGCGTCAAAGGAGGTTCGTCCGTTTACCTTGTCCATCGGGGTTTGATTCATTATAGAATCGGGATTGGAACGCATTGCCTCTTTGGTTTGACGAACCAACGCCGTCACCGAGGCATACGCCTCCCAGCATCCCTTTCGTCCACAGGTGCACGCCTCTCCGCCGTGGACCAGAACCATATGCCCCAGCTCACCTGCCGAGGAAAGATGCCCCTCGTAAATCTTTCCGTCAATAATGATTCCGCCGCCGACCCCCGTGCCAAGGGTGACCATCACCACGTTTTTGATCCCCTTTGCGGCGCCCACCTTGGCCTCCGCCAATGCGGCAACGTTGGCATCGTTTCCGATATAAACGGGAACGTCAAAATGCTTCTGCATCAATTCCCGATAGTTAACAAGCGTCCCGTATTTGAAATTCCCCGCAAAAATAAGCATCCCCTTTGCGGTATCCAAACACCCGGGCGTCCCAATTCCGATGGAGCCAATCCGCCCCTCATCCAACCCCGTTTGGGCAAGCAGCTTGCGGATGCAGTCCGCCATATCGGAAAATATTTCTTCAAAGGGGCGCTCCGCCTTGGTGGGAACGGAAATCTTCGCGACAATCTTCCCCTCCTCGGTGACGATGCCGACGGCAATATTCGTTCCGCCCAAATCAATTCCGATGTGGTACATAGCGCTGCCTCCCGACGCAAGTTTTCTTTGATAATTTATGATACCACAATTTTGAAAGGATGTCAAGGGGAACGATGGACGAAAAAACGGGTTGTTTTTTCGTTCTTTACAGAGGAAAAGATCGAAAAAAGGAAAAAGCCGTAACGAAACAAAAGGATTTCCTCTCCGAACTCAAGAAGGTAAAAGCACTGCTGGATGCGGAGGTCATAACGGAGGAGGAGTTCACGGCGATCAAGGCAAAGCTGATCGAGGGGCTGTAAAAAAAGAAGCGCTTGCGGTAATCAAGGCGAAGCGGATCGCGGGGCTGTAAATAAAAAAGTTCCTTCCCTGAATGGGAAGGAACTTTTTATATGACTGAACTTAGTCAACGAGGGAAATGATGGCCATCTCCGCAGCGTCGCCCTGACGGGGGCCGCACTTCACGATGCGAGTGTAGCCGCCGTTGCGTTCTGCGTATTTGGGAGCGATTTCGTTGAAGAGTTTCTTCACGACATCTTCCTTCGTGATGAAAGCCATTGCCTGTCTCTTGGAATGAAGGGTATTCGCCTTGCCGAGCGTAATCATCTTTTCCGCAAGGGAACGAACCTCTTTGGCTCTGGTGACAGTGGTTTCGATAGAGCCGTTTTCCAACAAATATGTCGTCATGCCGCGAAGCATGGACATTCTGTGATCGGTAGTTCTGCCAAGTTTACGGGTACCCATGGCCGGTTCCTCCTTTTTGATTTGGTAATTATTCTTTGTCCGTTTGGAACGAGAGTCCGTAAGATTCCAGCTTGGTGATAACCTCTTCGAGGGACTTCTTTCCGAGGTTACGGACGCGCATCATCTCTTCGGGAGTCTTGCTGATCAGCTCATCGACCGTATTGATTCCTGCACGCTTGAGGCAGTTGAACGAACGGATGGAAAGCTCCAATTCCTCGATGGTCATAGAGAGGATCTTTTCCTTGCTTTCGTTGGGATCGCCCACCCAAATTTCGGGAGCGACCTCCACGTCTTCCGCCAGATCTACGAAGAGAGCCAAATGCTCGCTCATAATCTTTGCCGCGTAAGAAACGGCGCTGCGGGCGGAAACGCTTCCGTTGGTCCAAACCTCCAAGGTCAGCTTATCGTAGTCGGTGATCTGCCCAACGCGGGTGTTTTCCACCGTATAATTGACCTTCGTGATGGGGGAATGAGAAGAATCCATAACGATCAGACCGATGGGAGAGACGGGGGGCTTGTTCCGTTCTGCGGGAACGTAGCCGCGTCCCATACCGATGGTGATCTCCATATAGAAATGCGTGTCTTTCCCGACGGTTGCAATATGCATATCGGGGTTCAGAATCTCGATGTCGGAATCAGCCTTAATGTCGGCTGCAGTGACTTCTCCCTCTTCCTGAACATCGATGTATGCGAATTTTGAAGTTGTCCCGTGGAGACGGGCGATCAGGCCCTTCATATTCAGGACGATTTCGGTAACGTCTTCCTTTACGCCGGGAATGGTGGAAAACTCGTGCTGAACGCCGTTGATCTTGATAGAGGTCACGGCAGCGCCCTGAAGAGAAGAGAGAAGCATTCTTCTCAGGGAGTTGCCCAGCGTGATGCCATAGCCCCGTTCCAGAGGCTCGACAACAAATTTTCCGTATTTTCCGTCTTCGGAGACTTCCAAAACTTCGATAGTAGGCTTTTCGATTTCGATCATAAATTGTACACCCTTTCATGTCGTACACGGAATAAGATCCGCGCGTGTTTGTTGCGCTGACGCATCGGCGCAGAGGGGACTTACCGTCCGCCTCCTTGCCTACGCAGCAGTATTGCAGGGTTCGTACGCCCGAATCGGCGTACTTGCACTTATTACTTGGAGTACAACTCGACGATCAGGTGAACTTCGATGGGCAGATCGGTGACGTCTTCGATCTCGGGGAGAGCGTTGACGGTACCGGTCAGGTTTTCCTTATCCAACGTCAGCCACTTGGGCATAGGCTTGCTGTCGTTGGCTTCCAGGATGGCTTTGATCTTAGAGGAATCCAAGCTCTTTGCCTTGAAAGCGATGACGTCGCCCACTTTAACCAAGTAGGAGGGGATGTCTACCTTCTGACCGTTAACGGTAAAGTGACCGTGAACGACCAGCTGACGGGCTTCGGGGCGGGACATAGCAAAGCCGAGGCGGGTAACCACGTTGTCCAGACGGGATTCGCAGATCTGGATCAGGTTATTACCGGTAATGCCCTGCTTTTTGTTCGCCATTTCGTAATACTTTGCGAACTGACCTTCCAGAACGCCGTAGTATCTTCTGACCTTTTGCTTTTCACGGAGCTGAACGCCGTAGGGAGTCAGCTTGGTGCGGCGAGCGCCGTGCTGGCCGGGAACCTTTGCACCCTTAGAGATGGGGCACTTCTCGGAGAAGCACTTGTCGCCCTTCAGGAACAGTTTCGTATTTTCACGTCTGCATTGCTTGCAAACGGGACCAGTATATCTTGCCATATTCTTTCAATACCTCCGTTATACGCGTCTTCTTTTGGGGGGACGGCAGCCGTTGTGGGGGATG
>JAGAOB010000013.1 GCA_017623895.1 Clostridia bacterium | reverse complement strand
TCACTTCCGAGTCGGGAGAAAGAACACCCTTCAAAGGGTCGGTAGAATCTCCCCGTGATTGCTGCGTAAAGGCATAGGGGTTGTTGGACCTCAAGAGAGGCGGGTTTTCCGCAATTTGAGTGGTACCGCGGGTGTTATGGATGCAACAGGCACTCGTCTCAAGGTTTTATCAGCTTTGGGACGGGTGTGTTTTTATTTTCGTCCCGGATAGGAGAAACTTTTATGGAACAAATCAGCGGACTTGATGTCAAGATCCGTGAGATGGCAGGGCGCATTTGCGAGCTGCGTCAGCTGGAGGGCTTGTCCGCCGCGGAAATGGCGGCACAAACGGGCGTGTCCGAAGCCGAATACCTGCAATGTGAAGCAGGGAAAAGCGATCTGAACTTTGCGTTTATCTATCGGTGCGCTATGGCGTTGAAGGTCAACGTCACCGATATTATCGAGGGGCAGAGCCCCAAACTGCAATCCTACACCGTTACCCGCAAGGGGGCGGGGCAGGAGGTCTCCAAGGCGCACGGGATGACCTATTACAATCTTGCCTATGCCTTTCGGGACCGCATCGCCGAGCCTCTGTACGTTCGCAGCGTCTACGACCCCGAGGCACAGAACAAGCAGATCGAGCTGACCACCCACGCGGGGCAGGAGTGCGACCTTATCATCGAAGGAAATCTGATGGTTCAGGTCGGAGAGCACAAGGAAGTGCTCGGCCCCGGCGACAGTATCTATTTTGATTCCGATACCCCCCACGGGATGATCGCCGTCAATGGACAGGACTGTATCTTTTACGCTATCGTTCTCAATCCTACGGGAGAACCTATTCCCGAGCTGACCGAGGTCAAATCCGTTTCGGAAAAGCGGGTCAAGACCTTCGATACGAAGGACCGCATTTACCGCAAATTTATCGACGTTACCGAGGATGAAAACGGAACGCCAACCTCCATTCAATTCAAAAATACCGAAACCTTTAACTTTGCCTTTGATCTTGTGGACGCCTTGGCGGAGCGAGAGCCCGAAAAATTGGCGATGCTTCACATCTCCAAGGACAAGACCGTCCGTCGGCTGACCTTCAAGGATATCAAAAAGGCTTCTTCCCAATGTGCGAACTATTTCAAATCCCTTGGAATCAAAAAGGGCGATCGGGTGATGCTGGTACTGAAGCGCCACTATCAATTCTGGTTCGCGATGATGGGACTGAACAAGCTTGGCGCCATCGCCATTCCTGCCACCAACCAACTGCAGGAGCACGATTTTGAATACCGTTTTCAATGTGCAGGAGTCTCCGCCATCCTTTGTACCGCAGACGGAGATACGGCCCGTCAGGTGGAGATTGCCGCAGAAAAATGCCCCGATCTGAAGCATAAGATCTTGGTCAATGGCACCCGCGAGGGCTGGCGGTGCTTCGATGAGGAGTATCCGCTGTACAGCACCCATTACAACCGCCCCGAGGACGCACCCTGCGGCGAAGATCTGATGCTGATGTTCTTTACCTCGGGCACTTCGGGATATCCCAAGCTGGCGGCACATAACTATAAATATCCCTTGGGACATTTCCATACCGCAAAGTATTGGCACAACGTGGACCCCGACGGCTTGCACTTCACCATCTCCGACACGGGTTGGGCAAAATCAATGTGGGGCAAGCTCTATGGACAATGGCTCTGTGAGGCGGCAATTTTCGTCTACGACTTTGGCCGTTTCGACGCCGCCGATATTCTGCCTATGTTTGCCGAGCATCGGATCACCACCTTCTGTGCGCCGCCTACGATGCTGCGGATGATGATCAAGCAGGATATTTCCAAATACGATTTCTCGTCGGTTAAGCATATGACCACGGCAGGTGAGGCTCTGAACCCCGAGGTGTACCGTCAGTTCGAAAAGGCGACGGGCCTGCAGATCATTGAAGGCTTCGGTCAGACCGAAAGCACGATGATGATCGGCAATCTGGTCGGGGCTCCCCACAAGATCGGATCTATGGGTCGAAAGGTTCCCGTTTACGACGTGGAGCTGCACGATGCCGACGGCAATCAGGTCCCCGTGGGAGAAACGGGGGAGATCGTGGTCAATCTCAAGAACGGACATCCCTGCGGACTTGCCGTGGGATATTACGGCGACGAGGAAAAGACCGCCGAGAATTGGCACGACGGCTATTACCACACGGGCGACGTGGCGTGGAAGGACGAGGACGGATTCTTCTGGTACGTAGGTAGAGCCGACGACGTGATCAAATCCTCTGGCTACCGTATCGGCCCCTTTGAAATCGAAAGCGTAATTATGGAATTGCCCTACGTCCTGGAATGTGGCGTTTCCGCCGAGCCCGACGAGGTTCGGGGGCAGGTGGTTAAGGCATCCATCGTTCTTGTCAACGGCACCGAGCCTACCGAGGATCTGAAAAAAGAAATTCAGACCTACGTCAAGCAAAAAACCGCACCCTACAAATACCCCCGCATCGTGGTCTTCCGCGACGCGTTACCCAAATCGGTCAGCGGAAAGATCCAGCGAAACAAATTGTGATACTTATGAAAGACTTCACGCGATTCTCCCGCCCTGCGGGAATCGCCAAGCAGAAAAAGCCTATGAGAGACTTTAAGCGAATTACCCTGCTTTGCGGGCATTACGGAAGCGGGAAAACCAACGTGGCGGTGAACCTTGCCGTCGCTCTGCGGGAACGCTATCCGCGGGTTGCGGTGGCGGATCTGGACATTGTCAATCCCTATTTTCGCTCCAAGGACAGTCGGGGGCAATTCGAGGATCTGGGCATTCGCCTGATCTGTTCCGAATACGCCAACACCAACGTGGATCTCCCTGCCCTGCCCCAGGATATGTACGCCGTGACCGATGACAAGGACCTGCGCGTGGTCATCGACGTGGGGGGAGACGATCGGGGGGCTTTGGCGTTGGGTCGTATCGCTCCTCGGATTTTAGAGGAAAAGGATTACGAAATGCTCGCGGTGATCAACGCTTCCCGTCCTTTGACCCGTACGCCCCAAGATACCGTGGACGTTCTGCGGGAAATCGAGGCGGCGGGCGGGATTCCCTTTACGGGGATCGTAAACAACACCAACCTGGGACGCGAAACCGATCCCGACGTGATTTTTGATTCGGTTTCTTATGCCGAAACGGTTTCAAATCTGATGTCGATTCCCGTGGTTATGACCTCTGTCCCCAAAGAAATATTCCCGAAACTGCAAGGAAAAATTGAAAATCTGTTCCCTCTGGAACTTCAGAAAAAATTGTAATGTGGGGAATTGTCCCCGACATTCTATTCGAACGGAGATGTAGTATGGCAAAATTAACCTTTAAGACTGACTCCTGCAAGGGCTGCGGATTGTGCGTGGATGCCTGCCCGAAAAAGCTTTTGCAGCTGGCTCCCGACCAAATCAACAAAAAGGGACATCACCCTGCGGTATTGACCGACGAGGCCGCCTGCGTGGGATGTGCGTTCTGCGCAACGATGTGTCCCGACTGCGTTATCAAAGTGGAAAGGTGAGTGATTACCGTGTCTGATAAAGTTTTGATGAAGGGCAACGAAGCCATTGCGGAAGCCGCGATCATTGCGGGCTGCCGTCATTATTTCGGCTATCCCATTACTCCCCAAACGGAGGTTGCCGCTTATATGGCAAAGCGGATGCCCAAGATCGGCGGATGCTTTTTGCAGGCGGAGAGTGAAATCGCCGCCATCAATATGGTCTACGGCGTTGCCTCTACGGGCAAACGGGTTATGACCTCGTCCTCCAGCCCGGGAATTTCCCTGAAAGGGGAGGGGTTGTCTTATCTTGCAGGATCCGACCTTCCCGCGTTGGTGGTCAATGTTCAGCGGGGTGGTCCCGGCTTGGGCGGAATCCAGCCCAGCCAGTCGGATTATTTCCAAGCGACTCGCGCAGGCGGACACGGCGATTTCAAGATGATTGTTCTTGCCCCCGCGTCGGTACAGGAAATGGCAGAGCTGACCGTCAAGGGCTTTGACCTTGCGGACAAATATCGGATGACTACGATGCTTTTGGCCGACGGTACGATGGGACAGATGATGGAGCCTGTAGCTCTCAACGAGCTGAAGGTGGGTGCTCCCGTAGAAAAGCCTTGGGCAACGACGGGCACGAAGCTGGAACGGGAGCACAATATCGTCAACTCCCTTTTCTTGGATCCTGCTGCGTTGGAGCAAACCAATTTTGAACGCTTCGACCGTTACAAGACCATCGAAGAAAACGAAACGATGTACGAGGAATATTTGATGGACGATGCAGACATCGCCATTGCCGCCTTCGGAATTGCCGCCCGCGTTTCCAAGAACGCCATCGACGAGGCCCGCAAGGATGGCATCAAGGTTGGTATGATTCGTCCCATCACCCTGTGGCCCTTCCCCGTTGTACCCTTCCGCAAGGCCGCAGATCAAGTCAAGGCGATGATCTCCGTGGAGCTGTCTATGGGACAGATGATCGAGGACGTTCGTCTTGCTACCGAATGTAAGGTTCCCGTCACCCTGTGCAATCGGGTGGGCGGAATGATCCCTTCTCCCGAGCAGGTTCTGGAATCCATCCGTACTGCCGCTGCCAAGATCGGAGGTGCCAACTAATGGTTGTATTTGATAAGCCCCACGCGTTAACCGACGCTCCTATGCATTATTGTCCCGGATGCACTCACGGGATCGTTCACCGCCTCGTCGCCGAAGTCATCGACGAGCTGGGGATTGAGGGAAAGACCATCGGCGTCGCTCCCGTCGGTTGCTCCGTTATGGCGTATAATTATTTTGCCTGCGATATGATCGAGGCGGCCCACGGACGGGCACCTGCTGTTGCTACGGGGGTAAAGCGTGCCGATCCGGAAAACCACGTGGTCTTTACTTATCAGGGCGATGGTGATCTGGCCTCTATCGGAATGGCGGAAACGGTTCACGCCGCCGCCCGCAACGAAAACATCACCGTTATTTTTATTAACAACGCCATTTATGGAATGACGGGCGGTCAGATGGCTCCCACCTCCCTTCCCGGACAGGTGACCCAGACCTCCCCCTACGGCCGCGATACCAATCATTGCGGATTCCCCATTAAGGTTTGTGAGTTGCTCTCCGAGCTGGACGGCCCCGAATATTTGACCCGTGTCACCGTCAACAGCGTAAAGAATATCAAAACTGCAAAGGCCGCTATTAAGAAGGCGTTCCAAAATCAGATCGACGGCAAGGGATTCTCCCTGGTTGAGGTCCTTTCGTCCTGCCCCACCAACTGGGGAATGACGCCCCAAAAGGCGCTGGAGTGGATCGACGAGAAGATGATCCCCTACTACCCCTTGGGCGTGTATAAGGATCGGTCTGCCGCAAAGGAGGAAACGAAATGAGCACGAAACAATTTCTCTTTTCCGGCTTCGGCGGACAGGGTATCCTGTTTGCGGGTAAATTTATTGCGTATAAGGGATTGATGGATGGCAAAAACGTCAGCTGGCTTCCCTCCTACGGCCCCGAAATGCGGGGTGGCACTGCGTCCTGCGGTGTGATCGTGGGAGACGAAACCGTGGGATCTCCCATCGTTTCCCGCCCCGACGTTTTGGTTGCAATGAACCTGCCTTCTCTGGATAAATACGAATCCTCCGTGGCCCCCGGTGGAATCATTTTCGTCGATTCTACCTTGGTTTCCCGTTCCGTCAACCGTACCGACGTGACGGTTTATCCCGTTCCCGCCACTCAGATGGCAAGCGATAACGGGACTCCCACCCTTGCCAATATGATTCTGGTAGGGAAGATTCTGAAGGTCCTCAACGATTTTGACGAGGACAGCGTCCGCACCGCCTTGGGGAAAGTCATCTCCGCCAAGCGTGCCGATATGCTTGAGATCAATCTCAACACGATGAAGCTGGGCGCAGATTATTGAAAGGAGCTTTGGCTATGTTGAATATTTCCGTTACGAAAACCACCGCGCCCAAGGAAAAGCCCGAGGCTTCCACCCTTGGATTCGGAAAGTTTTTTACCGATCATATGTTTATTATGGATTATTCTCGGGAAAAGGGCTGGTACGATGCACGCATCGTGCCCTTTGCCAATCTTTCCCTCCATCCCGCGTCTACGGTTTTGCACTACGGCTCTGAAATTTTCGAGGGTCTGAAGGCGTACCGCCGTGCCGACGGGAAGGTTCAGCTGTTCCGTCCTATGGAGAATATCCGCCGTCTGAATAATTCTGCGGAGCGTCTTTGTCTGCCTCAGATTCCCGAGCAGGATGCGTATCAAGCCCTGACCGAGTTTGTGAAGATGGAGCAGGATTGGACGCCCTCCGCCCCCGGAACGTCCCTGTATCTCCGTCCCTTTTTGTTTGGAAACGACGAAACGTTGGGGGTTCACGCGGTTCATAATGCCACCTTCGTCGTTATCGCTTCTCCCGTGGGGAGCTATTACAAGGAAGGGATCAATCCCGTTCGCATTATGATCGAGGACGAAGACGTCCGTGCCGTTCGTGGCGGTACGGGCTATGCAAAATGCGGCGGAAACTACGCCGCCAGCAACCGTGCCGGAGAACGGGCAGAGAAGAAGGGCTATTCCCAGGTTCTCTGGCTGGACGGTGTGGAACGCAAGTATATTGAAGAAGTCGGCGCAATGAACGTTATGTTCAAGATTGCCGGCGAAATCGTCACGCCTATGCTTTCCGGCTCGATCCTACCCGGAATTACCCGAAAATCCTGCCTTGAAGTCCTTCGTAAGGAGGGCTACAAGGTCAGCGAGCGCCTATTGAGCGTGGACGAATTGGCAGAGGCCCTATCCAACGGAACGCTGGAAGAGGCTTGGGGCTGCGGAACTGCTGCAGTGGTTTCCCCCATCGGCGAGCTATGCTACAAAGGAACCAAATATATTATCAACGACGGAAAAATCGGCGCCGTCACCCAACACCTGTATGACACCCTGACCGGTATCCAATGGGGAAAGATCGAAGATCCCTTCGGCTGGACTTGCCCCATTGATTGAGAAATAGAGCGATAACCTATCGCTTCTGCGGTCCCGGAGTCGGTGTAAGCCGACCCCGGGGCTTTGTACTTTTTTCACCGAACGCAAGTATGTTACGAACAAGAAAAACGCAAAAGGAGAATATCATTATGAAGAAAATCGTTATTTCAGACACGACGCTCTGCAAGGAAGGCAGTGCGTACACGTTCAAGGAGAAGATCGAAATTGCCCGTCAGCTGGAACGCCTTTCCGTTGACGTGATCGAGCTTCCCGAAATTCGGAACGGAAAAACGGATATTCTACTTGTTCGTACCTTGTCGTCTTTTGTGAAAAACGCGATCCTTTCCGTCGCCGTCGGGGTTGCTCCCGACAGTTTGGATAACGCCCTGCAGGCCCTTTCGGGTGCTTCTCATTCTCGGATTCGTGTGGAGGTTCCGCTTTCTCCCGTGGGAATGGAGTATTTGAGTCACAAAAAACCTCCCAAGATGCTGGAGTTCATTTCCTCCGCCGTTGCCGCTGCCAAGCAGGCTTGCGCTGACGTGGAATTTTGTGCCGTGGACGCCACCCGCGCTGAATCGGAGTTCTTGAAATCTGCCGTTGTCGCCGCCGTTTCTGCGGGGGCTACCCAGGTTTCGGTCTGCGACAGCGCCGCGGAAATGATGCCCGATGATTTTGCCCGCTTTGCCGCAGGGATCAAGGAGATCTGTGCGGTCCCTGTCAGCGTTCGTTGCAGCGATAAAAACGGACTTGCCTGCGCCTGCGCCATTCTTGCCGTTCGGGCAGGGGCGGATTGCGTCAAGACCTGCGTGGAGGGAGACGGCGTTTCTCTGGAAACCTTCTTGGGTATGATTCAAAATTGCGGAAATACCTACGGGTTTTCTTCTACCGTCCGCGTAACCGAGCTTCACCGTACCGTCGGACAGATCCGTTGGATTGCGGGAAATTCCAAAAGCGATCGTCCCGTAGCCCCCGCCGCTTCGGTACCCGATCAGACGATCCATCTGGATAAGAGTGACGACCAAGACGCCGTTACTGCCGCGGTGATGAATTTGGGCTACGATCTTTCCGAGGAAGACAACGGACGGGTCTACGAAGAGTTTCAGCGGGTGGCGGACCGTAAAACCGTGGGTGCTAAGGAGCTGGAGGCCATCGTTGCCAGCGTAGCGCTGCAGGTTCCCGCTTCTTATAAGCTGAAAAGCTACGTGATCAACAACGGCAATATTATTTCTGCCAGTGCCCAGATCACTCTGGAGCGGGACGGGAAGGAATTACCCGGCATCTGCATCGGAGACGGTCCGATGGACGC
Organism: Clostridia bacterium; assembly: GCA_017623895.1. GTDB lineage: Bacteria > Bacillota > Clostridia > Oscillospirales > UBA644 > RGIG995. The sequence continues at coordinate 40,141 of JAGAOB010000013.1, read as the reverse complement.
CGCATTTAAGGCCATTGAGCAGATCATCGGCCACCACTATGAATTGGACGATTTTCAGATTCAATCGGTTACGGAAGGAAAGGAAGCGGTAGGGTCTGCCATCGTAAAGCTTCGCTCCAACGGAAGGCTGTATTCGGGCAACGGAATTTCCACCGACATCGTCGGTGCGGGGATTCGTGCCTATATCAACGCCGTCAATAAGATCGTTTACGAGGAGGCTTGAGAATGAAACTTTCTTTTTCCACCCGTGGGTGGCACGAGAGCACCTTTGAAGAATTTTGCGACGTTGCCGTGGATCTGTCCTTCGGCGGCATCGAATTACATAACGTCAACAATCGCCTGTTTACCGATCGCGACGGGGCGTTTCACGATTATGCCGCCGCCGCAACGCTCCGTCGGTTGTATGAGAAAAAGCTGCAGATTCCCTGCATTGACACGCTGTGCGACCTTGCCGATGATTCCAAGGAGGAGGAGACGGTGGATGAGATCCGCCGCTGTCTTGCCATTGCGGGGAATCTTCATATCCCCAACGTTCGTCTGAAAGCAATTTCCCACGACGGTTCTTCCCCGGAGGGAATTGTCCGCCGCATTGCCTTGGTTCTGCCCGAGGCGGAGGAGCGGGGCGTGACTCTGTTGTTAGAAACGTCGGGCGTTTTCGCGAAAACCTGCGTATTGAGGGAAATGCTCAACCGCTTTGCCAGCGACCGTCTTGCTGCCTTGTGGAATCTTTCCGCTGCCTACTTCGACGGAGGAGAAACTCCCGAACAAATCATTCAGAATCTGGGAGCGTATCTCAAGCACGTGCAGTTCAGCGACGGGGTTAAGACCGAAGACGGAATTGAATACCGCCTTGCGGGGGAGGGTGAATTACCCGTTTCCGAAATGATGCTTGCCCTTCGGTCGGTTAATTACGACGGCTTTATTTCCTTGGTCTGGGATCCGAAGTGGCTTGAGGAATTGGACGATATGGAGATCATCTTCACCCAATTCGTCAATTATATGAAGCAATACAACGACACCTCCCGTAACGAGAAGACCCTGTATTACAATCGGGCACGGACGGGAAAATTCGTGTGGAAAAAGGATCTTCTGATCGATCTGACCTTTTCCCAGGTCCTCGACCGTATGGTGGAGGAATTCCCCGATCAATACGCCTTCAAGTATACGACCTTGGACTATACCCGTACCTACAGCGAATTTCGCGATGACGTGGATACCTTTGCCCGTTCTTTGATTTCTATGGGGGTCAAGGCCGGACATCACGTTGCCGTTTGGTGCTCTAACGTGCCCCAATGGTACATTGCCTTTTGGGCGACGGTAAAGATCGGTGCGGTGCTGGTCACCGTCAACACCGCGTATAAGATCGCGGAGGTGGAGTACCTGCTTCGTCAATCCGATACCCATACGCTGATTCTTACCGAGGGCGGAAAGGACAATCATTACGGTCAGATTATTTCTCAGCTCTGCCCCGAATTGGAGACGATGAAGTCGGGGGATGCCCTTCACGCCCGTCGCCTTCCCTTCTTGCGGAACGTGATCACCGTAGGATTCCGTCAAGCGGGGTGCATGACGTGGGAAGAAGCCCTTGCCCGCGCCCCCCAGGTCCCCTTGGCCGAGGTTGCCCGTATGGCCGCATTGGTGGATAAGGACGACGTTTGCAATATGCAATATACGTCGGGAACCACGGGATTTCCCAAGGGCGTGATGCTGACCCACTACAACGTGGTCAACAACGGAAAATATATCGGAGACCACATGGATTTGTCTACGGCGGACCGTATGATGATTCAAGTCCCGATGTTCCACTGCTTCGGAATGGTGCTGTCGATGACCGCGTCGATGACCCACGGAGCGACGATGTACCCCTTGCCCTATTTCTCGCCCAAGCCTGCCTTGGCGTGTGTGCACAACGAGCATATTACGGCGTTCAACGGAGTGCCCACGATGTTCATTGCAATGATGCAGCACGAGGATTTCAAGAAGACAGACTTTTCCTATATGCGCATCGGAATTATGGCAGGGGCGAACTGTCCCGCCGACCTGATGAAGCAGGCGGCACAGCCCGACAATATGAATATGAGAGAGATCGTTTCGGTTTACGGTCAGACCGAGGCATCCCCCGGATGCACGATGTCCAGCTATTACGATTCCCTTGAGGTTCGCACCGAAACCGTGGGATCTGCCTTTGCAAACGTAGAATGTAAGATCGTCGATCCCGAGACGGGTGAAGACTGTCCCGACGGTGTGAACGGAGAATTCGTTGCCCGCGGCTATAACATTATGAAAGGGTATTATAAAATGCCCAAAGCCACCGCCGCCGCCATCGACAAGGACGGTTGGCTGCACACGGGCGACCTTGCCTGCCGCACCCCCGAGGGAAATTACAACATCACGGGAAGATTGAAGGATATGATCATCCGCGGAGGAGAGAATATCTACCCCAAGGAAATCGAGGAATTTATCTATACCCACCCCAAGGTTCGGGATGTTCAGGTCATCGGAGTCCCCGATAAGCAGTACGGGGAGGAAATTATGGCCTGCATCATCCTCAAGGAGGGAGAAACGATGACCTCCGATGAAATGAAGGCCTACATCAATGCCAATATGGCACGGCACAAGGTCCCCCGCTACGTGGACTTTGTGGACCGTTTTCCGATGAACGCCGCAGGAAAAATCCTGAAATACAAAATGCGGGAGGACGCGGTGGAAAAATTGGGTCTGAAGAAGGATTGACCGACGAAAAAACGGCGTCGCCGTCGACGCGCACTGCCGTGCGAACTCCGAAAGAATACCGCAGAAGAAGGATTAACCGATGGTAAACGGAAGCTTTGTTATTGACGCACATTGTCATATATACCCCGAAAAGATTGCCGCGCGAGCCGTGGCGGGTACCGACGCCTTTTATGGGACTACAGCCCGCTGTCCTCAAGGGACCATCGGTGAGCTTTTGGAGGTTGGGGTGAGGGCGGGAACCGATCACTTTATCGTGCAATCGGTTGCCACCACTCCAAAGCAGGTTCGTTCTATTAACGAGTTCATCGCAGCCTCCGTGGCTGCGGCGGGAGGACGGCTGACGGGGCTAGGAACGATGCACCCCGAATGTGAGGATATTGAGGGGGAAATTTCCCACCTGAAGGCCTTGGGCTTAAAGGGAATTAAGATTCATCCCGATATTCAAGCCCGTCCCTTGGATCACGCGGGGTTTTTGAAAATGTACGCCTGCTGTGAAAAAGAGGGACTGCCCGTATTGATGCACACGGGGGATTATCGGTACGATTATTCCAACCCAAACCGCTTGATTCCCGTGCTGGAGCAATTTCCCGATCTAACGGTGATCGGTGCGCATTTCGGAGGCTGGTCGATTTGGGAAGATGCCACGGAACAAATGGCGAAATATCCCAATCTTTACGTAGACTGTTCCTCCAGCCTCCCCTTTATGAAGCACCCCGAGATCGCCGCAGAGCTGATTCACAAATACGGTGTTCATCGGGTTTTATACGGAACCGATTACCCGATGTGGTCTCCCGTCGAGGAGCTGGAGCATTTCTTGGCGCTCAACCTTACCGACGATGAGCGTCAGCAGATTTTTTGGAAGAATGCCAAGAGCCTCTTTTCTCTGTCTGATTCGATTTTTCAAACCGAAACGGTTTAATTATAACGAAGGTTTTATCGTTCCTTTTATCAGAAAACGCAAAAACTCCGCCCAATTCCTTGGGCGGAGTGGTTTATTTTCAGAAAAAAGTCCGACGCTGAACTTTGCGTCGGACTTTATCGTTATTTCGTCATTTTTTCCTGCTTGACCTTTTTGTCGATGACGTGACGGGAGGCAAGCTCGTCGTGAATGTCCTGAAGGGAGATTCCCATTTCGATCATCAGAACCATCACGTGATAGGTCAAATCGGCAATTTCGTAGATGGTTTCCTTTTTGTCGTCCGCCTTGCCTGCGATAATGACCTCGGTGCATTCCTCTCCGACCTTTTTCAGAATCTTGTCGATTCCTTTTTCAAAAAGGTAGGTGGTGTACGAGCCTTCTTTTTTCTCGGTTTTTCTGCCCTCGATGAGGGTCATCAAGGATTGCAGAGAAAATGCCTGTCTCTCGTCGCTTTCAAAGATGGGATTATGGAAGCAGGATTCTGCCCCCAGATGGCAGGCAGGGCCGTCCTTTTCCACGACGACCGTCAGCGCGTCCTTGTCGCAATCGGCGGTGATAGAAACGATATGCTGATAATTGCCCGAGGTCTCTCCCTTTCTCCACAGTTCGTTGCGGGAACGGGACCAAAAGCAGGTTTTTTCTTCTTTAATGCTGATTTCAAGGCTCTCCCTGTTCATATACGCCAGGGTCAGGACGTCTTTGGTTTTTGCGTCCACTACGATGGCGGGAATCAAGCCCTTTTCGTCAAATTTCAATTCGTTGATATTGATCATAATTTATCTCCTTACGGGAATTCCTTGTTTATGCAATTCTTCTTTCAGGTCGGGGATGGCAACCTCTCCGAAATGGAAGATGGATGCCGCAAGTCCCGCGTCAATGGTGGGAATGGCGCGAAACAGTTGGGTGAAATGGTCGATGCCTCCCGCGCCGCCCGAAGCGATCACGGGAACGTTGACGGCGTTGCAGACCGCCTCCAGCATTTCAAGATCGAATCCGTTTTTTACGCCGTCGGTGTCGATGGAGTTGACCACTACTTCGCCCGCGCCGGCGTCCACGCCCCGCTTGATCCATTCAATGGCTTCCATTCCGGTGTTTTCCCGTCCGCCCTTGGAAAAGACGCGAAAAACGCCGTCTACCCGTTTGACGTCTGCGGATAAGACTACGCATTGGTCTCCGTACCGCTTTGCCGCTTCTCCGATAAGGGAGGGATTGCGGATGGCGCCCGAATTGACGCTGACCTTGTCGGCACCGCATTTCAGCACGCGGTCAAAGTCCTCCAGGGTGTTGATTCCGCCTCCCACGGTAAGGGGGATAAAGATTGTGCTTGCTACCTCGCGGAGAATATCGGTAAACAGACCCCGGCCCTCTGCGGAGGCGGTAATGTCGTAAAACACCAACTCGTCGGCGCCGCACTCGCTGTAGTATTTGGCCAGCGATACAGGAGAGGAGACGTCGGCAAGACCGAGGAAGTTTACGCCCTTGACCACTCTGCCGTCTTTTACATCCAGACAGGGGATGATGCGCTTGGTAATCATAGTAAGGCGATGGCCTCCTTCAAGTCAATGGCTCCCGTGTAATAGGCCTTCCCGATGATGGCACCGTACAAATTCATTTCTGCCAGAGCCTTCACGTCGTCCAGCGTGGAAACGCCGCCCGATGCGATGAGGTTGATGGAAAACTGCTCCGACAGCTTGCGGTACAGCTCCCGATTGGTTCCCTGCATCATACCGTCCTTGGAAATGTCGGTGCAGATCAGAGTAGAAACGCCGAGGCGTTGCATTTTTTCGCAAAAGAAAACGGCGTCGATCCCCGAGGTTTCGGTCCATCCCTTGATGGCAACACAGCCGTCCTTGATGTCCACGCCCACCGCGATTTTGTCTCCGTATCGGGCAACGGCTTCTTTCACAAGGCCTTCCTCCGTCACTGCGGCAGTTCCGAGAATGACGCGGTCGACCCCCGCGGAAAGATAGCGGTCAATGACCTGCATACTGCGAATCCCGCCTCCCACCTCGGTGAACAGATCGGTTTGCGCAAGGATGGATTTGATCGTCTCCAGGTTGGGGGTCTCACCGTTTTTTGCTCCCTCCAAATCCACTAAATGAAGATGGGTTGCCCCCGCTTCCTTGAATTTTTTTGCAATTTCGGGAGGATCGTTGCTGTAAACGGTCATTTTTTCATAATCTCCCCGCAATAAACGGACGGCCTTGCCTTGGTAAAGGTCAATGGCAGGAAATAAAACCATAAAAAGCTCCTTATTCTTCTTCTACCACGGGTGTGACGATGGGCTTTCCTTGGGCATCCACCAACAGGGTAAGCCCGCCCGAATATCCGCCGTTGGCATAAAGGTAGTTTACGCCCGTTTTTTTATCCACTAAAACGTAGGTCCCCAAGGAAAATCCGCCGTAGGATTCCTTGATGATAAAACGCTTATCCTTTTTTGGCTTTGCCATAGAAGGCTCCTTTCACAGCTCGCAAAAAGCTTTCAAAATTTTCAGGCCGACATCTCCGCTTTTTTCGGGATGGAATTGGCAGCCCATTATGCTTCCCTGTGCCACGGCCGCCGTCAGTGTTCCTCCGTATTCGGTGGTCGCCGCCAGATTTTCGGAACAGTCGGTTCCGTGATACGAATGGACGAAATAAACGTAATCCCCGTCTTTCACATTTTTGAACAGCGGATGCTTTTGCTTGGGGAAATGCAGTGCGTTCCATCCGATGTGAGGAACTTTATAATTGCTCGGAATCACGTCTCCGATGGGACGGATCGAGCCTTGGATCAGCCCTAATCCTTCGTGCTCGCCGTATTCATAGCTTTTTTCCAAAAGCATTTGCATCCCAAGGCAGATCCCCAGAAGAGGCTTTCCTCCGCGGGCTTCGTCGATGACCACTTGATACAACCCCGATTCCCGCAGCTTTTTTACTGCGTCTCCGAAGGCACCTACGCCCGGAAGTACGATGTGGTCGGCACGCTTCAGGATTTCGGCATCGTCGGTGACTACGGCGTCTGCCCCCACGGAAAGAAAGGAGCTTTTCAGCGAAAACAGATTGCCTACGCCGTAATCTACGATGGCAATCATCAAAGAACTCCCTTCGTGGAGGGGATCTCGTCTGCCGCGTCGGGATCTACGGCCGCGGCTTGGCGAAGAATCCGCCCGAAGGCCTTAAAGGCGCCTTCAATGATGTGGTGAGCGTTTTCTCCCGCCATCTGCTTCAGATGCAGAGTGCAGGCGGCTTGACGGGCAAAGGCCATAAAAAATTCTTTGACCAGCTCGGTATCGAAGGTTCCTACCTTTTCCGTCGGAATAGAAAGATCGTATCCCAGATAGCACCGTCCCGAAAGGTCGATTGCCGCCGCAATCAGTGCCTCGTCCATAGGAAGAAGGATGGAACCGTAGCGGTTTATTCCCCGCTTTTCGTTTAGTGCCTCCGCCACGGCTTGCCCGAGGCAGATTCCCACGTCCTCTACGGTGTGGTGATCGTCTACCTCCAGGTCTCCCTTGCAGGTGACCGAAAGGTCAAAACGGCTGTGCCGTGCCAACAGGGTGAGCATATGATCCAAAAATCCACACCCCGTGTTTACGTCGGACATTCCCGTGCCGTCAAGGGCAAGGGACAAGGTGATGTCGGTTTCCGCCGTCGTGCGGCGAACGGTAGCGTTTCTCATTTTGATTCCTCCATAATTTGTTTGATCGCGTCGGTCAGACATTGCATTTGCTCGGGAGTCCCGACGGTGATGCGGTTGTATTGGGAGATGCGTTCTTTGTCAAAATGCCGTACCAAAATTCCCCGTTCCTTCAATTTCAGGTACAAATCCTTTCCGTCAATCTCAGGATGTCTTGCGAAGATGAAGTTCGCCGAGGAAGGGGTGGTTTCAAAGCCGATACGATTTAATTCTTCGATGGTACTTTCTCGCGTTTTTATGATGCTTTCGCAATTTTTTACGGTAATGGCATCGTTTTTCAGCGTTGCGATTCCTGCCGCCATCGTCATACGGTTGACGTTATAGGGATTTGTGGAATACCGTACGGTATTCAGATCCCGAATCAAGTCCTCACAGCCGATGCCGAAGCCCAGCCGTGCCCCCGCCATAGAGCGGGATTTGGAAAAGGTTTGGGTCACAAGCAGATTGTCGTATTTTCGGATCAGCGAAATACAGCTTTCTGCTCCGAAATCTACGTACGCCTCGTCGATGACCACCAGATTGTCGGGATTGGACGCGACGATTTGCGCAATGTCCTTTACCGACAGGGCGATACCTGTTGGCGCGTTGGGGTTTGCCAAAAAGATGTTTTTCCCGATTCCCATATACTTTCTCGGATCCACCGATAGATCCCGTTCCAGGGGAATCTCTTCGTAGGGAACCTGATTCAACTCCGCAAAGACGGGGTAAAATCCGTAGGTGATATCGGGGAACACCGCAGGTCTGGATTCGTCGCAGAAGGCCATAAACGCAAAGTTGAGAATTTCATCCGAGCCGTTGACGGCGATGACCTGGTCCGACGAAACGCCGCACCGTTTTGCGAAGGCCTCGCACAGTCCGCTGCAGGTCGGGTCGGGGTAGAGGTGAAGCCGTTTCGCTTCTTGCTCTGCCGCCGCTACGGTCTCTGCCGTGGGAGGGTAGGGCGATTCGTTGGTGTTCAGCTTGATCAGATTTTGTATTTTGGGCTGTTCCCCCGGAGTATAGGGGACCAGAGCCTTGTGCTTTTCGATCAGAAAGCGACTCATAATTTCTCCTCAAGACGCACGACGGCGCTTCTTGCGTGGGCGGTCAAGCCCTCTTTTTCTGCGAAAAACGCCACCTTGTCGGCAACCCTTGCCAGGGCGTCCTTGGTGTAATAGGTGTATTGGGTCTTCTTTACGAAATCGTCCACCGACAGGGGATTGGAAAACCTTGCAGTTCCTCCCGTGGACAGGGTGTGATTGGGACCCGCGAAGTAATCGCCCAAGGCTTCGGGACAGTTGCGCCCCATAAAGATGGATCCTGCGTGACGGATCTTGTCCAGCCAATCAAAGGGATTGTCCACGCACAGCTCCAAATGCTCGGGAGCGATCTCGTTGGAGATGTCTACGGCAACTGAAAGGTCGGGAGCCACGATGATCTTCCCGTTTTTGTCGATAGATGTGCGGGCAATTTCCGCCCGTTCCAATTGGGGGATCTGAACCTCCAATTCCCGTTGAACCGCAAGGGCCAATTCCATAGATTCCGTGACCAGCACCCCCGAGGCGAGCTTATCGTGCTCTGCTTGAGAAAGCAGGTCCGACGCCACGTGACGGGGATCGGACGCACCGTCGGCAACGATAAGGATCTCGCTGGGGCCTGCGATCATATCGATGGAGACCTGACCGAAGACCTGCTTTTTTGCTTCCGCAACGAAGGCGTTGCCCGGTCCTACGATCTTATCGACCTTGGGGACGGTTTCGGTTCCGTATGCCAAGGCGGCAACGGCTTGGGCGCCGCCCAGCTTGAAGATCTTATCCACGCCTGCGATTTTTGCCGCTGCAAGAATGACGGGATTGACCTTTCCGTCCTTTCTCGGGGGCGTGGTGATGACCACCTCCTTGCATCCTGCAATCTTTGCGGGGATGGAGTCCATCAGCACGGTGGAGGGATAGGCGGCAGTTCCGCCGGGCACGTACAGGCCCGCACGGTCTACGGGGATGATCTTCTGTCCCACGACGATGCCGTCCTGATCGTTAATGATAAAGCTGTTGCGAACCTGCTTTTCGTGAAATTTGCGGATGTTTTCCGCCGCTTGCGTAAGAATTTCCAAGAATTTCGGCTCTACCGCCGCCACCGCTTCGTCGATCTCTTCCTCCGAGACCAGCAGGGACGTGAGGCAGGCTCCGTCGAATTTTTCACAGTATGCGTACAGGGCCTTGTCCCCGTCTCTGCGGACGGTTGCGATAATCTCCGCCACCGTTGCTTCAACGTCGATCTCGGGGACGACCCGTGCGAAAATATCTTGATTTGCCACTTCGCCGTATTTCAGAATTCGAATCATTTCGATTCCTCCGTTTGTTTTGCAAGGCCGTTCATTACGGCTTGAATCATAGCGTTCTTAAATTTGAATCCCGCTTTGTTTGCGATCAGGCGGGCGCTGATGGGAACGATGGTCTCAATGACCTCCAGCTTGTTTTCCTTTAGCGTCGTTCCCGTCTCCACGATGTCCACGATGACGTCGGAAAGTCCTAAAATAGGCGCAATCTCGATGGAGCCGTTCAGATGGATCACGTCGATATCCCGACCGAGGGAGGTGTAATAATCCAAGGCGATGTTGGAAAATTTCGTCGCCACCTTCAGGGTTCGGTTCGGATCATCCCGAAAATCGCTTTTCGCCGCTACCGCCATACGGCATTTCCCGATCTTCAGATCCAGAAGCTCGTAAATTTCGGGGCGGTATTCCAAAAGAATATCCTTCCCCGCAACGCCTACGTCTGCCGCACCCCGTTCTACGTAAATAGCAACGTCGGAGGGCTTGACCCAGAAATAGCGGACACCCTTTTCGGGGTTTTCAAAAATCAGCTTTCGGTTGTTTTCCTTAATGGAGGGACATTCAAAGCCTGCCGCTTCAAACATCCCGTAGACCTTTTCTCCCAATCTTCCCGTGGGGAGGGCAACGTTCAGCATCTTATCCAAGGTTTGCAGCCTCCTTTACCGTGATGAGGGATTTGTATTTCAGCGAGGGAGGATTGCGAAGCGCCGTGACCGTTCCCGTCTTCTGAAGTGTTTTCAGAGCGGCGGCGATCTGAGAGGGCGTGTCGGTGTCGTCGTAGAGAAGCACCGTATCCACGTCGTATTCCTCGGAATTCTGCAGCTGCTGCAGCAGGTCCAGATAGACCGCAAATCCGATGGCACGGGATTTGCGCCCCAGCTTTTTCATCATTTTATCGTATTGGCCTCCCGATAAAATTCCCGTGGGGATTCCCTTGACAAATCCGCGGAAGACGATGCCGTTGTAATAGCGCATATCGTTGATGACCGAAAAATCGATGCGTACCGTGTCTATTCCGCCTTCCGTCAGCGCAAGGACCAAGCTCTCCAGCTGAGCAAGGCTTTTCTTTCCGATTCCCATAGACCTGAGTACGGGAAGAACGGTACGCGGATCTCCGTAGGTTGTGATCAGCGTTTTGATCGCGTCGGAGAATTCACCGCAGACGCCTTCCTTTTCACATATCTCCATTGCGCCGTGAAGGTTCTTTTCTCCCAAAAATGTGAGAACCTCCTTTTTTCCTCCGTCGGAAAGACCCGATGCCTCCAGGACCTCCGAGACGATGCCCAGGTGGGACAGGTCCAGAACGCTTTCGTCGGAGATCTGCTTCAGGCTTTCCGCCGCAAGGGTCAAAACCTCCAAAATCCGATAATCGTCCACGTCGCCGATGCATTCCAAGCCCACCTGCATAATTTCCTTATACGAATGGGTTCCCTTGGAGATGCGGTAGACGTTTTCGTTATAATATACCTTTTCTACGGTTCCCGCCGCGTCTTTTCCGTTTTTGATGATCGACAGCGTCACGTCGGGCTTCAGCGCCATCAGACGGCCGTTTGTGTCGGTAAAGGTGATGACGTTGTCGGAGACCAAAAAGTCTTTATTCCGCACGTAAAGATCGTATTCTTCAAATTTACTCATTTTGTAAGGACGGTAGCCGTAGCTGCGGTACAGATCCCGCAGCCCGAAGGCGGCTTTCTCGTCGCTGTTAAGCACGTTGTCGTACCGATCCATAAGCTTATCCTTCCTTATCCTTTTTTTCCAGCGCCCTGCGGTATCCTCCCGCACCGTAATTCAGACATTTGTTGACCCGTCCGATGGTTGCGGTGGATGCTCCCGTCTTTGCCGAGATCTGAACGTAGCTCTGACCCTCGTGCAACAGTGCCGCTACCTCCAGCCGTTGGGTCATATCTTGTATTTCTTTAATGGTACAGACGTCCTCAAAAAAGGCGTAACACTCGTCAATGGTTTTTAGTTCAAGAATGGTACGGAACAAGGCGTCCGTAGCCTCGGTGTGAAGATGGTTCATCCTGCCGAATCATTCCTTTCCTTAAAATACTTTCCTATTATACCACTTTAGCACGCTAAAGTCAAGGGGTATTTGTTACATATTTGAAAATTTTTGGGTATTCTCGCCTTTTTCACAAAAATCTCCCGCAAAGAAATCCTTTGCGGGAGATGCAAGAGATTCGGATGCTTACTTTTCGCAGGAATGGTTTCCACAACCGTGACTTCCGCAAGAGTGGTCTGCGCCGCCGTGGCTCCCGCAGGAATGACCTGCATCGCCGTGGCTCCCGCAGGAATGACCCTCGTGATGGTGGTGCTCGCCGTGATGGTTGCAGGTTACGTTGGGGTTAAAGTTAAGATTGCCCTGAAGAAGGGCGTTTACCGCCGCATCCGTATCCCCCGAAGCGCCGCCGAACAAGCGGATCCCCGCATCGCGCAGTGCCGCCTGTGCACCGCCGCCGATGCCTCCGCAGATCAGCACATCCACGCCAAGTGCTTTCAGGAATCCCGCCAAGGCGCCGTGGCCGCTACCCGTAGCATCAACGATGGAAGATGCGGTTACGCGTCCGTCGTTGATTTCATATATTTTGAATTGTTCCGTGTGTCCAAAATGTTGAAAAATTTGTCCGTTCTGATAGGTGACAGCAATTTTCATAATGGAATCTCCTTTTCGTGCATAAGATAGTAAAAATATTATATCACTTTCCTTTGGGAAAGTCAAGGGGATGGGTTGACAAAACTCCGATTTTATGTTATAATTGAGGAAATGATCCCTTGAGTTGAGAGGAGTACGTTATGAAAAAAACGGCACGCAAGTGGTATCTTTTGGCAGGAGTATTTTTCTTTCTCTTTTTGCTTCTGACGTTATTGGTGACCAAGGTGGACGTACAGCCCATCGGACCCCAGGATTCCTTCGTGGGGCTTGCCTCGCTGAACGGTGCGGTGTTTGAACTGTGTGGTTCTAATCCGATATGGTATACCGTCTCTGAGGGGCTTGGAATCGTTGCGTTGTTGTGTGTCGCAGGCTTTGCAGGATTTGGCATATGGCAGTGGATCTCCCGAAAAAGCTTGAAAAAGGTGGATAAATCGCTGTTCGTTCTTGCAGGTTTTTACGTAGCAGTTGCCGTGGTATACGCGTTGTTTGAGGTGATCGTCATCAATTATCGCCCCGTCTTGGTAGAGGGAGTGCTGGAAGCATCCTATCCATCGTCCCATACCGTTTTGGTTTGTTGTATTATGCTCACTACGGCGTTGCAGCTGGGAGCGCGGATCAAAAACAAGCCGTTGCGCCTGGTTCTGCAATGGATCTGCTGTGTGATTTTTATTCTTACGGCGGTGGGACGGATTTTTGCGGGAGTTCATTGGTATACCGACGTTCTTGCCGCAATTCTTATCAGCGGTGCTTTGGTTTTTGCGTACCTTGGAACGGTGCGTCAGTTGAATGCAAAATAAAAGGGGAGAGGTTGAAAAACCTCTCCTTTACGCTTTTCGGATGACTCCGCAGGCAATCTTTTCTCCTGCGTTTCCCGACGGCTGTGTGGTAAAATCGTCGGGGTGCTCGTGAACGATCATCGTTTTTCCTATGACCTCGTCCACCGTAAATCGGTCGGTCAAAACCGCCGAAACCGCCCGTCCGTGGGCCGCAAAGAGGGGCGGAAGATCTCCCGAATGGTACGGGTGGGGGCATCCGTGGGGATCGTAATGGGTCAACGCGTCGGAAAACGGATCCTTTTCCGATCCCGTGCAGGAGCTTCCCGAATGGATGTGAAACCCGAACACGGGAGCGTTGCACGGTTTTCTCTCATCCTGCAGACCCGTCACCTCCGCCATCACCAAAACGCCGTACTCCGTCTGCCAAAAGCGAACCCTCCCCAGAATCGAGGGTCGGGTTTGTCTGCCCCGAAGCAGAGCGATTCCGTCGGGTGGCCGCTGTAGTAGTGCGGGAAGATTAAATAATCTCACCGATGGTTCCATAAAAACACCTCCTGTCCGTATCTGAGATCGATTCAGTATATGCGGCGGAAGGGCAAAAGGTTCTTGACAAGTGGTTTTTCGCGTGTTATAATAGAAACAACAACGGAAGAAGAGGAGAAAGTATGGATTACAATGCAATCGTTTCCTTGGTGTATGAAGCGAAAAAGTTTGTATTTTCCAAGTCCAGGCTGTCGCAGGTAGAGAATAAGAATCCCTACGATTTCGTGACGGCGGTGGATTTGAGCATCAGCCAATTTATGAAAGAGGAATTGGCAAAGAGGTTTCCCGACGTGGGCTTTATGACCGAGGAAGAGCCCTCCCACGTGATCACCGATAAAATTTTCATTCTCGACCCCATCGACGGGACCACCAATCTTATCTACGATTACAAGATGAGTTCCATCTCCCTTGCCTACGCCGAGGGAGGTGCAGTGAAATTCGGCGTGGTGTTCAATCCCTTTACCAAAGAACTATTCTTTTCTATTCAAGGGAAAGGGTCGTATTGGTACTCCACGGGAAAGGGAATCGGGGAACTGTTGCGGATCGGTGTGGAGCATTACGAAAAGCATCGATTGACTTGCAGCACCCGACCGCTGAAGCAGGCAATCGTGGAGTTCGGTGCCAGCTCGTCCCGTAAGGATATGGCGGCGGAGACCTTTGCCCGCGGGGCTCGGGTCTTTGAACGGTGCCTTGACCTACGGCGCACCTGCTCCTCTGCTCTTGCCATTTGCTATATTGCCGCCGCACGGTTGGACGGCTATTTTGAAAAGATCCTCAAGCCTTGGGATTACGCCGCCGCAATGCTGATCCTGCAGGAGGCGGGCGGCCGATTCTCCGACTGGGACGGAAATCCGTTGCCGCTGGATCGGGAGGGAAAGGTCGTTTTCTCCAATAAAGTTATTTACGAGGAGCTGCTCGCCCTGGTTGCGCAATAAAGGATAAAAAAGAGAAAAGACAACAAAAAAGGAAGAAGCGAAATGGGTAAATCGAATCACAATGCGGATTTTGTCGAGAAGATTCACGGCATCGCATTTGCATTTTTCGTGCTGATCAAGGCACTGTTGGATTATTGGATCTTCCCGCTGCTGCCCGATATTTCTTGGGTAAAGATTTTGGTCGTGGCGTTGGTGGACATCGGATTATACGGATCTCTTTACTTTTTGGTCAAGCTCGTTTACAATAAGCTTATTGAGCGGGATGACCGCTTCCGCAATTTCAACGGGACTTGGTATCACGTCCACATCCCCTATACGTTGGGTGAGGTGGATCACACCCGCGATATTCTGCGGGCAGGGAAGACGGTAATCCATCGGGATCTGTACGACTTCAGCTTTGAGGGAACGAACTTTGGATTTTCGGTGGATGACCAAGGAAACGTGGTTTGTGACGGACACAATCCCACCCGCTGGAACACGGTGATCTCGGAGCTTTCCACCAGTCGGGAAACGGTTCACGACGTTATCCAAATCTACAAGGCCCAGACCGATTCGAGGCAAGTGGTACATACCAATATCTGCCCTTGCTGTAAGCAGGAATTTGGGCGGACCTTGGATATCACCGAGGCCGATCCCTCCCGCTATGGCGTACATAAGATCCGTATGGTTCTGGACGACGTCGGTGAGGGGGCGAAGGGACAGCGGTGTGACGTTCTGGAATGTGAATATTCCGACTGCTGGCCCTCCTTAAAAACGGGAAAGCTTTTAATTTTCCGTCGCAAAGCAGATCGCGATGCAAAAATAAAGGAATACTTTGAAAGTAAAAACTGCGCGAAATAATCAAAGGCTCCCGACGATCGTCGGGAGCCTTTCCAAAAAGAGAGGACCCCGTGTGAAACGGGGTCCTCTTGTGTTTTATTGATAATCCTTGGTAAAGGGCTGAACCTTATAGAAGCAGCGCTGTGTTTCGTCAAACGTGACCGTATAGGTTTTGTTCATAACTCGCTTTACCTTTCCCGTAGACATCTCTTTGCGAATAATGGTAATGTCTTTGGACGCCCAACCGTGAGGATAGCCCTGCTTGTAGGCAACGCTTACAAGGGTTCCATCGGGGAAGGAACAGACGCCCTTGATGTTCGCGGTGCCTCCGCGGTCAGCCTTCGTCATCGTTTTTGCTTCCGAATCAAACACCCAAAGATCGTTGTGGGCAGAGGCCCAATACTTCCCGGGCTCACCGTAAACGGGAGAGAATGCGTGTCCGTCTCCGTCGTCTCTGAAAAACGTAGATTCGCCCCGAACCAGTTTCCCGTTTTTCGTACCCATATTTTCAATGGTGACGGAATAAACGCCGGTGCGTTCAAGAACCCAGAGGCATTCGTTTATCGGATCCCAAGAAACTCCGTGGCAGGACGGGCTGTCAATGTCGTGAACGGGCTCTTTCGCTCCTGCGGACAGGGGGATATAGAAGAGCCCCTTCGGGCTGGAAGAAACCGCAACGACGACGTCACCGTTGGGAAGCATTTCAATGGAGTGAGGGCCGTCCTGTAACCGTGTTTCCCAGAGAACCCTCTTGTTTGCATAACTGATTACACCACACCATCCGTGGGAGGAGCAGGCGACGATCACGTCTTCTCCGTAATAGGGGGAATAGCGGTATTTCGCAGACGAGATGCCATAGTTGACACCGCCGACCATATGGTACAGATCTTCCTCTGCATCCCATTCCCAAACAACGGAAACGGCATCGTCCTTGAGCTTTTCAAAATCCCCGTCGCAGGCGTTCAGGTCAAACACCACGATGCTGTGGTTGGTGATGTCGCAGGCGATGAATTTATGCTCGATGTTCGGGTCGTAGACTTGTACTGCGACCTGCTCCGAGGTGGTGTCGCCGGTCTCGGAATCGGTCGTGTCGTTGGTATCCGAGGTCGACGAATCGGTGGAATTGATGGAATCGGTTTCAGAACTTGTGCTTCCGATCGCGGTGGACGGATCGGAATCCGTGGACGGCGTTCCTCCATCGCAAGCGACAAAGGAAAAAGCCATAACAAAACAGAAGAAAAGTGCTAAAATGCGTTTGCTCATAAAAGTACCTCTTGCTTTTTTGTTGAATCGTAAAATCAGTCGATTACGATCTCTCCCACTACGCCCGTAAATAGGCTGGGCATAATGTAGCAGGGCTTCGGGCTGGATCCGAGATAGTGTTTTGCCGTATGCATATGTCCGCAGAACACGGCCTTGATCAGGGGCTCATCCTGAAGCAGCTGATTGAATTCAATATTCAGCTTCAGAAGATCCTCGGATAATTGCAGCCCGCCTCCTTGGGGATGGTATTCTCCGCGAATGGGGGCGTGGCAGAACAGAAGAATGGGAAGGCCCCGTGCAATTTCGGTTTTCATCAGCTTCATTTGCTCTTCCGTCCACATATGGTAGCCGTTGTCCATCGCAACGACGTTGACTCCTCCTACGATGCGGCTTTCAAAGAGGATATTTCCGCGGAAGACGGATTGGACGGCGTCCATATGTTTTGCCTTTGTCTCGAAGGAGTTGGGACAAAACTCGTGGCTTCCGGGGGTAAACAGGTAATCCTTGCCTGCCAGGATCTCTCTGGCGACGTCGTAGTTTGCCCAAGAGTTGAAGTCGATCAGGTCTCCCGTAATGACGGTGCAGTCGAATTCTTTAGAATATTCCATTGCCTCCTGAAGATATCCGATGGGATCCAGTTGATTTCCCGTGGTTTCTTGGTACGCATCCTGTCTGCGCTGGGCGGCTTCCTTAAAGAAGATCTCTCTGCGCTTTGCGGCAAATTCCAGCGGGTCTTTGACGGTGGGCAGCAACGGCTTTTCCACGTCCCGCTCGTCCGCAAGGGAGATGTGAACGTCGGTCAGCTGCAGGATTCGTACGGGCTTTTTCAACCCAAGATGAAGGTTTACGGTATCCGTTCTCAAATGATTCATAGTGATGTCTCCTTTGAAAAGTTTTACATTGATTGAAAATCAGTCGATTACGATTTCTCCTACCACACCCGTAAACAGGCTGGGCATAATGTAGCAGGGTTTCGGGCTGGAGCCGAGATAATGCTGAGCGGTGTGCATATGCCCGCAGAACACGGCCTTGATCAGGGACTCGTCCTGAAGCAGCTGATTGAATTCAATATTCAGCTTCAGAAGATCCTCGGATAATTGCAGCCCGCCTCCTTGGGGATGATATTCTCCGCGAATGGGAACGTGGCAGAACAGAAGAATGGGAAGTCCCCGTGCAATTTCGGTCTTCATCAGCTCCATTTGCTCTTCCGTCCACATATAGTAGCTGTTGTCCATCGCAACAACGTTGACTCCGCCCACTACGCGGCTTTCAAAGAGGATATTTCCGCGGAAGATGGATTGGACTGCGTCCATATGTCTTGCCTTTGCCTCGAAGTAGTTGGGGCAAAATTCGTGGCTTCCGGGGGTAAACAGGTAATCCTTGCCTGCCAGAATTTCTTTGACGCAATCGTAATTTGCCCAAGAGTTGAAGTCGATCAGGTCTCCCGTAATGACGGTGCAATCAAATTCCTTGGAATATTCCATTGCCTCTTGAAAATATCCGATCGGATCCCGCTCCCGCCCTTGACCGAAAAAGACGCTTCGGCGCTTTGCGGCGAATTCCAGCGGCTCCTTGACGGTAGTCAGCAACGGTTTTTTCACGTCCCGTTCGTCGGCAAGAGAGATATGAACGTCGGTCAGCTGCAAGATCCGCACGGGCTTTTCCAACCCAAGATGAAGGTTTACGGTATCGGTTTTCAAATGATTCATAAAGAGATCTCCTTTGAAATTTTATCGGATATTTAGAATCAATCGATTACGATTTCGTTGACGATCCCTTTGAATAGAGGAGCGCAGAAGTACCCCGTTTTTTCTCCGAACAGGTATTCGCCGCCGTTGCCGTGATAGTGTCCCGAAAAAGCGGTTTTGATCAGGGGATTCTCTGCAAGATAACGATTGACCGTAATGGTGCTCTCGACTTCTTCCTCCGTGGGGATCAGCTTCTTAGCCGGGTTTTTGTGGGAAAGTGCGGAATCGTGCAAGGGACAGTGGCAGAACAGAATGATGGGATATCCTCGTGCAACTTCGGTTTTCAACATTTCAAACTGCTCTTTTGTCCAGATGTAAAAGCTGTTATCCATCGTGATGACGTTAACCCCGCCTACGATGCGGCTTTCAAAGAGCATATTGCCTCGGAATACGTCCTGAACCTCGTCCCAGACCTTTTTTTTGTACGCAAAGGTGTCAGGAATGCCGATCTTCGGACAGAATTCGTGGCTTCCGGGAGTGAACAGGTAATCCCTTCCTGCCAAAATTTCCTTCGCCGTCTCTCGGTTTGCGTGGGATTCAAAGTCCAGAAGATCTCCCGTAATAACGGTACAATCAAATTCCTCGGAGTACTCCATCGCCTCTTCCAAATATCCCACAGGGTCCCGTTCGGGGCATCCTCCCTCTTTGAAAAAGACGTCTCTGCGATGGGCGGCGTGTTCCTTCATCGCGTCTCCGTCCACGTCGTCGGCAAGGGAAATGTGAATGTCGGTCAACCGTAGGATTCGAACGGGCTTTTTCAGTCCGAAATGCAGAAAGTAGGTGTTCTTTTTCAGGTGGTTCATAGGGGAGCTCCTTTGCTGAATGCCGAATCGCTTTGATGGATTCCGTTCTGCGAACAAGAATCGGGGAAGCGGTCGTTTGAACCGAAAATGAGGGTTGATTCGGCAGGGCATCTTTTTTCTTCATTGTACACTATTTCCTATAGGATTGCAAGTAAAAACAGCAATAGTTTTCAAAAAAGTAACAATCCGAAATGACAAGCTTTGATTTTGAAAAGAGGGGTTCTTCGGAAAGCAAAAAGGGCCTTATGAAGCACGGAGAAACGGGATTTTGAAAAAGCACTTGATTTTTTGAAAAAAGTGTGTTATAATGTGTACTATAACATTTGCAAACCATCCGATGGGAGAGATGATAGATATGGCACAGCAGAAGCGTATTCTTACAGGAGACCGCACGACGGGCAAATTGCACCTCGGTCACTATGTGGGAAGTCTTCAGAACCGCGTCCGTCTGCAGGACGATTACGAGACCTTTATCCTTATGGCGGACATTCAGGCTCTGACTACCCACTTTGAGAATCCCTCACTGATCAACGGGAGCATTTACGACGTTGCCATTGACAATCTGTCCGTGGGCTTGGATCCCAATAAGGTCACCTTCGTTCAGCAATCCCAGATCAAGGCGATTGCGGAGCTGACGGTGTTCTACTCTATGCTGATCAGCGTTAATACGCTGCGACACAACCCCACCATCAAGACCGAAGCGGCAAACTACGGATATAACGATATGACCTACGGATTTCTCGGGTATCCCGTCAGTCAGGCCGCGGATATTACGTTCTGCAACGCGGAATTGGTCCCCGTGGGAGAGGATCAGCTGCCCCATATTGAGATCGCACGAAAGCTGGTCCGCCGTATGAATGATTTGTACGGTACGGATCTGAAGGAGCCGAAGGCGATGCTTTCCTCCTGTACCCGCCTGATGGGGCTGGACGGAAACAGCAAGATGGGGAAATCCTTGGGCAACGCCATCTATCTTTCCGATCCTGCCGAGACGGTCAGCGAAAAGATCCGCCTTGCCGTGACCGACCCCTCCCGTATCCGGGCGAAGGACCCCGGACATCCCGACGTCTGTGCCGTCAGCAAGTATCACAAGGTGTTCAACGAGGAAGAATACGAGGATATTTGCGAGCGCTGTAAGGCAGGGCAGATCGGCTGCGTTGCCTGCAAGAAGCGCTTGGCGGAAAAGCTCAACGGACTTCTCGACCCCTTCCGCGAGCGCCGCGCCTATTACGAGACTCATATGGATGAGGTAAAGCAAATCGTCAATGTGGGAAGCGACCGTGCCAATAGGATCGGAGACGAAACGATTGCAAAAATCAAAGAAGCGATGAGCCTGAAAATCTGAATTATACCCCTCCGTTTCTCGGAGGGAGTTGACTTTTTTCGACAGGAGAGCATAAGATAAAGTGAGGGCCGCCTCGGTACATATCGCAAGATATGTAATTCTTCGTAAAGGACGGTTTTCATTTATGAAATGCAATAATTGCAATGCCACCCAGGCGACCCCTCTTTTGTCCTGTCCCGATACTGCCGTCTGCGGAGCGGACTTTTGTCCCGAACGCCTTGCGTGGGGAAAGGAAAAGCCCATTGCCTTTTACGCGGATAAAATTTTTTCCGCACATAAAGCCACGGGATCTTCCATCTTTTATCCTCTGAATACGGCAGTAGCAGCGGACAATTTCGTCAGCAACTACGAATTGACCCCCTGCTCGGGATGCGGGTGTTGCTGTGCCAACGGCCTTTCCGCCGACGCGGTATTCGAGATTCAAAAATCCTACGTTGAGCTGGATTGCTTCTCGGTCGACGAGACTACCGCCCCGGGCGCGCCCTCCACGGTGATCACCCCCGCAAACGTGACCGTCAACGGGGCCGCCGTCGCTGCCGTTACCCAGGAAAACGGAAGATATACCGCGGACATTTCCAACATCATCGGGGAGCTTCTCAATCCCGTTTGCACGGCGCAATGCTTGCCGTCGGAAGCGTTCATCCTGTTGCAGGATATCGGAACCCTGGAATTCCGCGTACGCTTCGGCTTTGAAGGCGTCGTCCGCTCTTGCGGTGCGCTGTACCGTTTTAAGGTATATATCGCCAACAACGAAGCCATTGCGCTTCCCGAGGGACAAACCACCTCTTTTGCCATTGCAAAAGCAAACATCCCTTGCATCGAGTACGGAAACGCTCCCGTGCTGTCCTTCCGCTTCGGTGGAACGGCACAGGTGATCAATCCTCAGATGTCCGTGACCGTCACCGACGAGACCGATACCTGCAACGGCGTTACGGTAAACCTTATCGCTACGCTGGGAATTACTCCGCTGGTATTTGCTGAAGTGGTGCGTAACACGTTGATTCTGGTCAACGGCTCCGAAGGGAAGAACGATTGTGCTTGCGGGATGGACGGATTCGAGCTTTATGCGGGTCAGGATTGCTGCAATCCCCCCTCCGAGCCTACTCCCAAGCCCACCCCCTCCCGTCCTCTTTCTTCGGGAGTAATTCAAGGATGCGGATGCCTTCGAAACGGGAACTGACAGCCGCGTTGGAAAGAAAAAAAACAGGAAAACAGCCGCCTTTTTAGGCGGCTTCTTTTTTTTGCGGGGCGAAAGTTTGTAACAATATTGGGATAAAATGTGTGAAATCGAAAAACCCCCTTGCAATTTCGAAAAAAATAGTGTATAATATATAATGTATATCTATACGCAATCCTATCTCTCCGAAATTGCAAGGAGGTTTTTGTTGTGAGTCAGTTTGACGATTCTTCCAAAAACGGAAGAGACGACGACGTCGTCGGGTCCCGTACTCGTCGCCGTGCAGAACGGGAAAACGAGCATAATTCCAAACAGAAAAAGGGTGGGAGCGGAGAAACCGCAACGGAGCGTTTTCTCTCCTTTATGCGAAAGGTAAACGATCCCGTCCGCCGCAAAAGAAGATTGCCCGACCCCTCTGAATTTCCCGAGGGGCAGGTTCCCTTGTGGGTTTCCGATCCTGAGCACTATACCAAGCGCCGTACGGGGTCCAACCTCTTTTGGCACAATTTTGGCGTGGTTGCGCTGCACGTCTTTTTAATCTGCTGTGTGATCGGGGTTGCCACGTTGGGAATCGCCGCCGCCGTGGTGTATTCCTTCTCCGATACGGAGCTGGACGAGCGTTTCGCGTCTATGGATCTGGACTATTCCTCGTTTATTTACGCCACCGATCCCGTGACGGGCGAGGATTATATTTACCAAGAGATCCAAAGCAAATCGGGAACCCGCGTCTGGGTCTCCGATACGGAAATTCCCCAACACGTAAAGGATGCCACCGTGGCGTTGGAGGACCAACGGTTCTATACCCACGCGGGGGTGGATCCCATCCGAACCGTTAAGGCGGTCATCGAGTACGCGATGAGCAAGATCACGGGCAGCGGATCCCGTGCCGCAGGCGGATCGACCCTGACCCAACAGGTAATTAAAAATATGACGGGGGACGACGATTACGGCGTCGGACGTAAGGTCAAGGAAATGCTGCAGGCGCTGTATATCGAGCGCCGATACAACAAGGACCAGATTCTGGAATATTATTTGAATACCGTTTATTTCGGACAGAGCGCCAACGGGATTTCCGCCGCCGCCGAAATCTACTTCGGCAAGGACGTCAGCGAGCTGACCGTAACCGAGGGCGCGGCGATCATCTGTATCACGAAATCCCCCAACTCCTATAACCCCTATCTGCACCCCGAAAACAACAAGGACCGCCGCAACGACACGATGTGGTTTATGTATGAGCAGGGGTATCTGACGCGGGAGGAATACGACGAATACTCCAAGCAGGATCTGAATTTGGTGGACCTGGACGCCAAGCGGGAGGAGACCGAATCGGAGGAAGAGGGTATTTTCCTGTATAATTATTACTCCGATATGGTTATTCGGGACGTGCTTCGTGACCTGCAGACCGAAAAAGGGTATACCGAGGCGGAGGCCTCCAACCTGCTGTATCACGGCGGGCTTCAGATCTACGCCTGCGTGGATTCTGCCGTTCAGACGATGATGGAAGAATATTTTGCCGACGAGGACAATTTTGCCTATTCGGGCTCCTCCAAGGATAAATTTGTCAACGATAAGGGAGAAACGGAAGTTCCCCAGGTTGCTATGCTGGTTATGGATCCCGAATCGGGTAACATTATCGGCGTGATTGGAGGTCGGGGAGAGAAGACCAAATCCTTGAGCCTGAACCGTGCCGTGGACACCGTGCGTCAGCCCGGGTCGTCGATTAAACCCTTGAGCGTGTACGGCTATGCCATTGAAAACGATCTGATGACCGTGGGCTCTGCCATTGACGACATCCCCGTCACCTATGAAAAGGATAAAAAAGCCTTTTGGCCCAGCAACTACGATCAGACCTACAGCGGGCTGATCTCGGTCAAGCGGGCCCTTGCCCTTTCGTTGAATACCCCCGCCGCGTGGGGATTGAAGATGGTGGGCATCAAAACCTCTTACGATTTTATGGTAAATTCTTTGCACTTTACCACCCTGACGGAGGAGGACGGAGCATCTCTTGCCCCCTTGTCCGTGGGAGCCCTGACGGACGGAGTATCTCTGCGAGAGATGGTCGCCGCATACTCGGTGTTTGCGGGAGAAGGAATGTATACTGCCTACCGTTCCTACAGTCGGGTTGTGGGATACGACGGAAAGACGGTGCTGGAAAATCCTATCGAGCGGGAGGTCGTATTCTCGGAGCAGACTGCCTTTTTAATGACCGATATGCTTCAATCTGCCGTGGATACCATTGCAGGAGTGGCAAAGCTGAAGAACATTGCCACCGCAGGAAAATCGGGAACGACCACGTCGTATAAGGATCGTTGGTTCGTGGGGTATACCGCCGACTATCTGGCAGGAATCTGGTGGGGATACGATACGCCTCACGAGCTGCAAAACACCCACCATTTCAAGATCTGGAATCAGGTGATGACGAAAGTCCACGAAATGAAGGGCATTACCAAGAGCACCTTCAATCAGCCGTCGGGCATCGTGGCAAGCGCAGTTTGCTGGAAGAGCGGAAAGCTCCCGGGGCCCTACTGCTCCACCGATCAGCAGGGGGCGTGCGTGGAGACCTTCTATTTCAAGGAGGGTACGCAACCCACCGAAACCTGTAACGTCCACCATCAGCTTTACGTTTGCGACGCTTCGGGCAAAATCGCTCACGAGGGCTGTCCCTCCGCAACGCTGAAGACCTACGTGGATATCGACCGTTCCTTCCCTGCCTCGATCAAGATCGGGGATGCGGGATATATCTGTCCCCGTTTGACGGCGCAGAATATTCTTTATTCTCACGAAACGCTCCCCGTATATACGAATATGGTTCCCGAGGGAGAGGTCCCCGCAACCTCCCGTTACGGACACGTTGCCAACTGCCTGTGCACGGTGCATACGCCCTCTGCAACTCCTCACGTCTACGCGCCGCAGTCGGTAACCACCGATCCTCCCACCGAAGGCACCGATACCACGCCTCCCACCTCGGACAGTAATACTCCCACCGATACGCCCACCGATACGGGAACGGATTCTTCGGGAAGTGAGGACGTGGGGAATCCCTCCGACACGCAGACCTCGGATTCCGCGACTTCGGACAATGCGACCTCCGATTCCTCCCAGGCCACGGATCTTCCCGTGTCTTCCTCCTCGGATGGGGGAACGCCGTCGGAATAGCCCACCAAGCATCGCCATGACGTGATGTCATTGCAAGAAAGGATATATGATGAGAATCCAAAAATTTGTTGCCGAAAGCGGAGTCTGCTCCCGCAGAGCCGCCGAAGAGCTTGTCCGCGAGGGCAGAATCACAGTGAACGGAAAGCCTGCACAGATCGGAATGGACGTAGATCCCATTGCCGATTCGGTTTACTGCGACGGGAAGCGCATCCGCCCCAGAGCCGCGGAAAAGCGTTACTTTATCTTTTACAAGCCGCGGGGTGTGATCACCGCGATGAAAGCCCAGGATGACCGAAGCGTGGTTGCCGATCTGATCCAAGGAATCAAGGGACGGGTTTACCCCGTCGGACGCCTTGACCGTGATTCGGAGGGGCTTTTGATCCTCACCGACGACGGAGATCTGGCACAGCGCCTGACCCATCCGTCCCACGCGGTCCCCAAAACCTATCGCGTTACCGTACGAGGCGAGGTTTCCTTGGAGCAGCTGAACCGTTTTCGGGAGGGTGTCGTTTTGGACGACGGAGAAAAGACCCAGCCCGCAGGGGTTCAGGTTCAGAAGGAGCAGGAAGGAAAGACCGTGCTTCACGTCACCATCACCGAAGGAAAGAATCGGGAGATCCGCCGTATCTGTGAGGTGTTGGGCTTGGAGGTTATGCTCCTGAAGCGGATCGCCGAGGGGTCGGTCTCCATCGGACATTTGGAGCCCGGGGAATACCGTCCCTTGTCGGAAAAGGAAAAGGAGGCCCTGCTGAACAGCGTGGGAATCCCCTACGTGCGTAAGGTGAAAAAATCTTCCGCACAAAAATCCGCAACGGCGGCCGCCTATCGCAACCGCCGTCAAAGAAGCCAATCGGAGCACGAGCGCCGCTTCAAAAAGCAATTCCTGAAGTAAGCGTCCGAAACATCTTTCGTAATAGTAAGGGGAAAGAGCCGAAAAAGGTTCTTTCCTCTTTTTTTTGCAACACCGTATGGGCCGTATTCAGGGGAGAGGAGGAGATCACCCTCCCCGTCGGAGTGACGGCCTGCAGGTACCCCAAGGTGATCCCTTGCTCCGATGGGGCGAAAATCCGAGGAACGGTGCGGGGAATCAGCTGATAAGCAATCGGCTCGCCGTCGATGGTAACGCAGGTCAGGGGCAGACTGTTTTTCACTGTAGCATCCCTCTCCCCTCCCAGCACGGGAACGAAGCCTCCGTATCCTTGCCGAGGGACGATCTCTTGACGATCCACCCGATCAAAGCACTCCTCGTAAAGTCTTGCGTGATCCTGCCAATCGTTTCCGTCGTTCAGCGTTACGCAGATCAACCGTACGCCCTTGCGCTCTGCCGCAGTGACCAGGCATCGCCCTGCTTTTTTGGTAAACCCCGTTTTGACGCCGAATACTCCGTCGCAGGTGTCCAATAATTTGTTGGAGTTTGTAATGACCATATTTTTATAGGTAAGCTTTGCTCTTTTTGCAGATACGATTTTGCAAAAATCCTCATTTTCCAACGCTGCCGCCGTGAGCATAGCTAAGTCCCGTGCGGTGGTGTAATGTCCCTCTGCGGGAAGCCCGTGAGGATTTTGAAATTGCGTATTCTTTAAGCCGATTTCCGTTGCCCGTCGGTTCATTCGGTCAACGAATTCGGAAACGCTGCCCGCCACGCCCTCAGCCAAGGCCTCCGCCGCGTCGTTTCCGGACTTGAGCATCAGCACATATAACAGATCCCGTACCGTCAGCCGGTCGCCCGCCGTTAGCCCCAGTTGAGATCCCTCTACCGCCCCCGCGGAGGCGGAAACGGTAATTTCCCGTTGAAGATCAATAGACTCTAAAACCAAAAGGGCGGTCATAATCTTGGTGGTGGATGCTTCGGGTAAGGGCGCGTCGGCGTTTTTTTCATACAATACCGTTTCGGAAAGACTTTCGATGACCACGGCTCCCTTTGCGCTGCAATCTTCCGCCGCTGCGGGAACTACGGCGGAGGAAATCAGAAGCACGGAGAGAATGAGAAAACAAAAAAAACGCTTCATTTTCGTGCCTCCCGAATGCGATCCAACGCCGCAGCACAAACCTCACCGAAGCACCGCGCCGCGGTCTCCGCCTCCGCGGGGGTGTTTCCGCAAGCCCCCAGCTCCACCAGCATCGCTCCCTTGGATAAATGCTGATTGTACAAAAGCCCCCGCACCAGAATCGGGCGCATCCATCCCGGGTAGGTCTGGTCAGCCTCCCGTTGGATCCACGCCGCCAGGGATAGGTTTTCCTCCCAATGAGGATGGGGGTAATCCTCGTTCCCAACGCCCATCAAAAACATAACCTGTGCCATCTCCACTCCGTTCACGGTGACGGTGGGGCGGTATTTGGTTCCCCCCGTTCCGATCAGCGAATCCCGATGCAGATCGATAACCACGGCAATGGAAGGATATTTTTTCAGATAGGCCTCCACCGTTTTCAGGGAATTTGCATAGGATGCGTTAAAATCCTCGTCGTGGCGCTTCTGGCAATGGATCACCCCGTATCCCGCTCGGGTCAGGGCTTCGGACAGGACCTCCCCCATACGCACCATATTGCGACTGTTGTCGGTGGTGCGGGTATCCTGATCGGCGTACCAATCCTGTCCCGTTTCGTTATAGCTTTCCGAGGTATGCGTATGTACGATCAGAATTTGCGGTCCGTCTCCCGACAAATCAAGATCGGGGACGTGCTCCAATAATTGGTCCATATCAATATCAAGGTCGGTGGAATTGTTCACCGAAAGGGAGGATGCGTACTGCTTGATCACGATCTTTTCCGCCTGGGCGGGTGCCGCAGGAACGTGAATGGCGTAATCCGCCTCTTCAAATTGAGCCGAGGTAAAAAACGCTCCTCCGCTCACCGTTGCCGAGGGCTCCTCCGTCGCTCCCGCCGTGTTTTGCGGAACCGACGGAAGAGTCGGCAAGGCTTCGGTCAAGGCACGCACGGACAAAGAACGAGTCTGCGGCCTTACTCCGTATGACAGGGCTTTGACGGGGGTGATCCCCGAACAACACAGGACCACCCCCGTGACGATTGCTCCAAGGGTGGAGCACAAAATGGCAAATTTCAACTTTGTCATCGCTTTTCTTCTCCTTTGGTGTATTTTCCCTCCGGGAAGATTGCTCCAAGGGCGGAGCACAAAATGGCAAATTTCAACTTTGTCATCGCTTTTCTTCTCCTTTGGTGTATTTTCCCTCCGAGAAGATCGCCTCGGAGCCCACTGTCATACCAACATTCTATTCCGATCGGCCTTCATTTATACACCCGTCAGGGCATCGATTTGTTCTCGGTCCACGTTGTGAATGGCGATGTTGACCGCCTCGGAAAGCAGCTTTGCCGTGCGGGAGACGAGGGCGTCAATGTCCTGCGGTGTTACGACTAAATTATTTTCGTATCCTCCCAAAAGCTCCCGCAGGGCTTCTCCTTCGTCGTTTGCCAATTCTCCCGCAAGGGCTTTTGCCGAGGGGTGATTCATCTGCTTGCCTACCTTTTCCAAGGCGTCTGCCGTCAAGGTTGCTGCGTCTACTACGGTGGGAACGCCGATGCTGATGACGGGGATTCCCAGAGATTGCTTATCAATGCGCGCCCGATGATTTCCCACCCCCGATCCGGGAGTAATGCCCGTGTCGCTGATCTGCACCGTGGCGCAGAGACGCTTGACTCGTCGGGACGCCAAGGCGTCGAAGACCACTACGGCGTCGGGAGATACGGTATCCACTGCGGCACGGATCAGTTCTGCGGTTTCGATTCCCGTTTGTCCCAAAACGCCCGGACGCAGGGCAGACAATTCCCCCAGCGCCAATTCCCGATACAGGTCGGGAAGCTGCTCCTTCAGATGGCGGGAAATAATCAGGCGATCCACCACCTTTGGGCCCAAGGCGTCTGCGGTCATTTCCGCATTTCCCAATCCGATGGCTAATACGGATTTTGCGCCGTGCAAAAATTCTCGGATCAGATCTGCCGTTCGTTCTACGGCGTGGCCGAACAGCTCGTCGTCGGAAAGGGCTCCGTCGAAAAATACCGTTGCGTAATTTCCGATCGGCTTTCCCGTCAGGGAAGCGGCATTTTCGTTGACGATTCGAACCTTAGAAACGGGGATCGTCCCCGCCGTTACCGTTTCCAAAAAGCCGTCCTTTTCGCTTAACTGCTTTAATTCTGCCGCTTCCACGGCAAGATCCGTTCGTTGGTTCATCCTGAAGCCCTCCTCTTTTTCCGTTATTCTGTCCAAAAATTTCGCTCTTATAAAATTTTTTTTAAGCGACCCGAAGAAATCTGAGGAAAAGACTTGTTTTTTTGAAAATTTTGTGGTATAATGAGGAAAATATTTTTTTGGAGGTCTGTTTGGAATGGATGCCATAAAAAAGATTTTGAAGCGCTATTTTGTAGACGCCTTGGGTGCGATGGCGCTGGGCCTGTTTTCTTCCTTGATCATCGGATTGATCATTTCTCAATTCGGAAAGATTCCGGGCCTTTCGATCCTAAACGAAATTGCGGCCGTTGTGAAAAACGACTACGTCGTCGGTGCCGCGATCGGCGTTGCCGTGGCTTGGGGGCTGAAGGTAAAACCCTTGGTCTCCTTTTCCTGTGCCGCCGTGGGTGCGGTGGGGTACGTGATGGGTGGTCCCGTGGGTGCCTTTGTTGCCGCCGTTGTGGGTGCTGAATTGGGCAACCTTCTTGCGGGAAGAACCAAGCTGGACATCGTAATCACTCCTATGATCACTATCCTTACGGGAGGATTGATCGGAATCTTTATCGGACCTTGGTTGAATCAGTTTATGACCGCCTTGGGCAGCTTGATCAACAGTGCCACCGAGCTTCAACCCATTTGGATGGGAATGGCGATTGCCGTGATCGTGGGGTTGGCCTTGACGGCGCCCATTTCCTCTGCGGCACTTTGTATTATGATCGGACTGGACGGCATTGCCGCAGGAGCTGCCTGCGTGGGATGCTGTTGTCAGATGGTGGGTTTTGCCGTGGCCTCTTGGAGAGATAACGGGCTGGGCGGAACGTTGTCCCAGATGTTCGGAACATCGATGCTCCAATTCTCCAACATCGTGCGCCGTCCTGCCATTTGGTTGGCGCCGACCTTGGCGTCTGCCGTCTTGGGGTCCATCTCCGCCGCCGTGCTGAAGATGACCAATACGTCGATGGGCGCGGGAATGGGGACCAGCGGACTTGTGGGGCAGTTCGGTGCTTACGACGCAATGATCGGAAATACGCAGTTGTGGGTCTTCCTGTTGGAAATCGTGTTAATGCACTTCATTTTGCCCGCTTGCCTGACGCTGTCCTTTGACGCCGTGTTCCGTAAAATCGGATGGGTTCGCAAGGGCGATATGAAGATCTACGAGGCAAAATAACTTCCCCGATTTGCGGAAAGTTCACAAAGAATTCCTATTTTATTTGGAATTACCTCTTGCATCTTGTGCCAATTTGTGTTATAATATATCGTGCTGAATATAAAACTGACGGGGAAAATCCCGCAAAGAGTAACGGAGGTGAATGCAGATGCCCAATATCAAATCTGCCAAGAAACGTGTTTTGGTGAATCAGACGAAGAACCTGCAGAACAAAATGCAGAAGTCCTCGTTCCGCACCCAGCTGAAAGCCCTTGAAGCGGAGAAATCCCCCGAGAATCTTCAGAAGGCGTATTCCCTGGTTGACAAAGCTGTTGCAAAGGGTCTGATCCATGCGAACTGCGCTGCTCGCAAGAAGTCCCGTTTGGCTGCCGAATTCGCCGCCGAATAATCAAACCGTTTATCGGACCCTGCTTCAAACCGAGGCAGGGTTTTCTATTATACAGGAGGATCGCTATGACCGAGGCCATTGCCAATTGGATGAACGAGGCGTTGGCGGGATTTTTGCCCCCCGAGCTGATCGTGTTTCTTGTTTCTATGATTCCGATTCTGGAATTGCGGGGCGGAATGATCATCGCAAGCCTGTACGGATTTAATTTATTCAAGGCATTTGCCATTTGTATTTTAGGGAACGTGATTCCGATTCCCTTTATTCTGTGGTTGATCACTCCCGTTTTTAGCTGGATGAAGCGCTGGAAAATCTTCCGTCCCCTGGTGGAAAAGCTGGAGTCGAAGGCTACGGGAAAGAAGAGCGAGAAAATTCGCAAGGCCTCCTTTTGGGGACTGCTTCTTTTCGTCGGGATTCCCTTGCCCGGTACGGGCGCCTGGACAGGCTCTTTGATTGCGGCGCTGTTGGATCTGGATAAAAAGAGGTCTCTGGTCGCGGCAATTCTCGGCGTGCTTTTGGCGTCGGTGATTATGGCGCTGATCTCGTACGGAATTCCCGCAATAATTGATTTGTTTGTATAAAAAAAGCCCGTGAATCATACTGATTCACGGGCTTTTCATCAAGGGAGCAGATGGATATCTGCTCTCGTTTTTCTTTTGTCAGTTCTTCAGGCTTTGCATCGGGGCGGGGATTCTGCCGCCGCGGGCGATGAATTTTGCAGGCGAGACGTTGCGAACGGGCATAACGGGCGCCGTTCCCAAAAGGCCGCCAAATTCCACGTGGTCTCCCACGGATTTTCCGTAAGCGGGGATGATGCGTACCGCGGTGGTCTTGGTGTTGACCACGCCGATGGCGATTTCGTCGGCGATGATGGCGGAAATGACGTCGGCAGAGGTATCGCCCGGGACTGCGATCATATCCAATCCCACGGAGCAAACGGCGGTCATTGCTTCCAGCTTATCCAAGGTCAGTGTTCCCTGCTCTGCGGCGCGGATCATTCCTGCGTCCTCGGACACGGGGATAAAGGCCCCCGAAAGTCCGCCCACGTGGGAGGATGCCATCACGCCGCCCTTCTTTACCGCGTCGTTCAGCAGTGCCAACGCTGCGGTGGTTCCGTGGGACCCGCATTGCTCCAATCCCATTTCTTCCAGAATATGGGCAACCGAATCTCCGATAGCGGGGGTCGGCGCCAGGGACAGGTCCACAATGCCGAAGGGCACGTTCAGACGGCGGGAAGCCTCCGAAGCGACCAGCTGACCCATACGGGTGATTTTGAAGGCGGTCTTTTTTATAGTTTCAGCAACGGCGGAGAGGTCTCCGTCGCATTTTTCCAAGGCGGTCTTGACTACGCCGGGGCCCGAGACCCCTACGTTGATCACACTTTCTCCCTCGCCCACTCCGTGGAAGGCTCCCGCCATAAACGGGTTATCCTCGGGGACGTTGGCAAAAACCACCAGCTTTGCACAGCCGATGGAGCCCTGGTCCTTGGTAAGATAGGCAAGATCCTTGATGGTGGTTCCCATCATACGCACGGCGTCCATATTGATTCCCGCCTTGGTGGATGCCACGTTGATGGAGGCGCATACGTTATTGGTTTCCGTCAGTGCCTGAGGCAGAGAACGGATGAGCTTTCGGTCGCTTTCTGTAAATCCCTTGTGGACCAGAGCGGAAAAGCCGCCGATAAAGTTGACTCCGCAGCGGTCTGCCGCTTCCTGCATCGCTTTTGCAAAGCAGGTATAGTCGTCGGTATTGGAGGCAGCGGCGATCATTGCCATCGGTGTGATGGAAATGCGCTTGTTGATGATGGGAATCCCAAATTCCTTCTCGATCTCTTCCCCTGTTTTTACCAGATTTTGTGCCTTTGCGCAGATCTTATCCACGATCTTGCGGCAGGCGATCTTCGGATCGGGGTCGCAGCAGTCAAAAAGGGAAATCCCCATCGTTACGGTACGAACGTCCAAGTGTTCGTTTTCGATCATATGTAGAGTTTCGAGAATTTCACTGTTGTTGATCATCGGGCTCGGTCCTTTCAGATGCGGTGCATCGCGTTGAAGATTTCTTCGTGCATCGTGTGAATTGCAAGACCGTTGTTCTTGCCCAAATCGTTCATACGGTCCACAAAATCAGTAAATTTGACGGAAAGCCCGTCGATGTTTACCAGCATAACCATAACGAACAGATCGTCCAGAACCTTTTGGGTGATATCCTCAATGTTTGCGTTGACCTCAGAGCAGGCGGCGGAAACTTGGGCGATGATGCCCACGGAATCTTTGCCTGTAACGGTGATGATAGCTCTCATAATAGTCATCCTTTCGCTGATATATGATTAAGAATTTTTTACGTTAAAAACCGATTCCAAATTGCTCAGATATTCCTTTGCGGAATAGTTTCCCTTGGCAATTTGAAGGAAATATTCCTCGACGATGGAACGGTTTTCGTTCATCGTCAGGGCAGTGTCGGTGTCTGCAGAGGCTAAAAGATCAAAATAAACTTCTCCGTCCTCGGCGTGATAGAAATAGGTGTCAATCAGCTCTTCCTTCGGATCGGTGCCCTCGGGGGTTGCAAAGAGCAGGGGAAGGACGGTCTTGCACATTTCGGTATTTGCCGCCGCTGTGATTCCGCAGAATACGTCGTTCGTGCTGAAGGTTGCCCCCGTCACGCCCTTTTTGATAGCGGGAAATCCGATCACACGCAATTCCTCGCCCAATTCCTCGAAGAGCGACCCCTCACCCGCTTCAAAAAGCAGGGAAGCGTTGCCGACCAAAAAGGCCGTTCGGCGGTTTGTAAACGCCAGCTTTGCCGTGGGATCTGCCGTACTGTTCTCATAAGAGCTCAAGGAATAGGTCACGCCAAGATTCAGCAAGGAGCGCAGGGTGGTAAACCCGTTGATTCCCTCGTCCGAATCCATCGTGCAAACGCCGTCGTCCGTAAAGTAGGTCATCCCCGCGGCGTGCAGGGTTGCCCAGATCAGATCGGTCTCCGATTCCTTGGGGTAGGCAATGGCAAAAACCTCTCCGTCGGTTACTTTTTTGCACAGACGCTCAAAGTTGGCCCAGTTCCAAGACCGTTCCTCCTGCAGCTGCAGAGGCGTTTCGCATCCGCGCTCGGTCAAAAGTCGCTCGTTGTAGAACAAAAGATAGGAGGCGGTCGGCAGCGGATTGTTCCATCCGTCTGCCCGTATCCCATAGGCGGTTCCGTCGGATTTCTTCAGCGTGCCCGTGGCGGATTTGCTCAATCCGACTTGGGAAAGAGAGAGGAAATATCCCTCGTCGTAATAGCGGGAAAGAAACGCGGCATCGGTTTGAATGACGTCGGCGTACTTTTTCCCCGAACGGCAGGCCTGCAAAAATACGGTGGACAGGGATTCCTCCGAGACGATCTGCACATCAACGGTGTATCCCGTTTCCCGCTCCACCGCCGCGATCTGCTGTAAAATGCGGTCGGTCTTGGGGTCTGCGCCTCCTTCGGGACGGAAGGCCTCACTGCCCTCCACGGTGGTTTTGACGGTCAGAGTGTTGGGGTCCAGTGGATTCGTATATGCTCCGTCGGGCGTTCCGCTGTCTTTTCCTCCGCTGAGGTCCAGCTTTTCACAGCCGAATAAGGGGAGGAGCAGAAGGATTGCAAGAACGAGAGCAAAGCGTCGGGTCAATTTCATAAAAGCCTCCTTTACAGGATGCAGGTTACATCGCGGGAACGGTTTCGATGCCCAAAACGGTCAGCGTTTGTTCCATCAGATTCCCTACCGCTGCGGCAAGGGCGATCCAGGTACCCTTCTTCACGGGGTCGGGCTCGCTCATAATTTTATGGGTTCCGTAAAATACGTTGAACGCGTTTGCAAGGTCGTAGGCCGCTTCGCAGAGGAAGCTGGGAAGCTTATCCTCGTACGCCTGCCCGTAGGCGGTGGCAAGAAGCTGCATTTTCATCAGAACGTCCCGTTCCTCCTTGGAGGAAATCTTTCATCCTCCTGCAAGATCGGGAGCTCCCGCCTTTGCCAAAAGGGAACGGATGCGTACCAGGGAATAGAGCAGATACGATCCCGTTTTTCCGTCGAATTGGACGAACTTGTCAATATCGAAAATATAGTTTTTCGTGCGGTTGCAGACCAGATCTCCGTACTTCAGTGCGGCACAGCCCACCTTTCGGGGAGCATCCCCGTCCTGCATCAAAGCACCCTCGGACAACTGCTTGCCCGCGGCGTCGGAAATCAGCGCGATCAGGTCCTTCAGCTTCATCGTTCCCCCTTCGCGGGTCTTGAAGGGCTTTCCGTCGGTTCCGTTGACGGTGCCGAAGGGAACGTGGATCAAAACGGTATTCGGGTCCACCAGCTCCGTTTTGCGGGCGCAGCGAAAGACCTGCTCAAAGTGGAGGCCTTGCCGCGCGTCTACGACGTACCAGATTTCGTCGGGATGAATGGTCTCCATCCGCTCCTTGATGGTGGCAAGGTCGGTGGATGCGTAGATCTGTGCTCCGTTGGATTTCCTTAGAATTATGGGAGGCATAGGCTTTTCGTCCGATTCCTCCGCAACGTCCATCACCAGGGCTCCGTCGCTTTCGTAGGCAAAGCCCCGTTGCACGAAGGAATCGATCATCGGATCTACGTATTGGTCGCAGGTGCTTTCACCGTTCCAAAGATCAAATTCCACATTCAACGCGGCGTAGTCCTTTTTGATATCCGCGATGGAGATGGCACAAATGTCCTGCCAAAGGGTGTAGTACCCTTCCTCGTGCTTTTGCAAGCGAAAGGTAATGTCTTGGGCCTTTGCCCGAAAGACCTCGTCCTCCTTGGAGCGGGCGGACGCCATAGGATACACCTCGTTCAGATCCCCAAGGGTGATTTGGGGCTTTGCGCCGCTTCCGCCGAAATAATACGAAAGATCAAACCGCTCCTCCAGCCCCGCAATGACCAGGCCCATCTGGGTTCCCCAGTCTCCCAAATGAACATCTCCGATCACGTCGTGTCCCAAAAAAACCGAAAGACGCTTCAGCGCCTCTCCGATAACGGCGCTGCGCAGGTGTCCCACGTGGAGGGGTTTTGCAATGTTCGGTCCGCCGTAATCGATGACGATCTTTTTCGGATTTTTCGTCTTTTCCACGCCGCAGCGGGGGTCGTTGAGCAATTCTCTCAGCAGGGCGGAAAATTCTTCGTCGGTGACGGTAAAATTCAAAAATCCGGGGGCGGCAACCGTCGCCGTCGCGTATTGATACCGTTGCGCAAACTCGTCTGCCAAGGCCTGTGCGATTTTGATGGGTGCATTCCGCAGCTCCTTTGCCAGGGCAAAGGCGGCGTTGCACTGATATTGGCACAGGTCGGGGCGGTCGGAATAGGTCACGGTAATTTTTTCCGTGGGATACCCCAAGGCCTCGGCGGCAGCTTTCAGATCGAGATTTAATTTGTTGATCAGCATATTCGGATGCTCCTGTTATAACTGTTTACTTATTATATCATTATATCATATATTTTCGGGAAAATCAAGGGCTTTCAAAAAGAAAAATTCCCGACCGCAGCAGACGGTCGGGAATGGGAAAGTCGTTATTCCGCAGGGAAGATATATACATCAATGGTGAACAGTCCACCCGAGGCGGAAATTCCGAAGATCTTCGTGGGCTCCGTCAAGGCTTCCTGCAATCCTTTTACGGTCATTGCCGTTGCATCAAGCTCCAGGAAGAGAGGATCGCATTGCCACGTGATATCGTCCTTTTCAATCAAATAAGATTCGATAGGCACCGCTTCTCCTACGACGGCTGAAATGTAGGGAGCCTTTTCCACGGTGACGGTGTAAGTGGCTTTGACGGAAGAATTTGACTTACTGACGGCGGTGATGGTACAGGTTCCCGCCTTGTATCCCGTAACGCAACCCGTGGAGTCTACCGATGCCACCGTGGGGTTGGAGGAGGTCCACGTAACGCTGACCAACTGCTCCGAATCCGCATAGCCCGCCACAAGCTCAATGGTGTTGCTCGGAGCCTTGTCGTATAGAATTTCGGGAGAGGAGTCGCTCAGTCCAATCTGCAGCTTCGGCTTTCTGGGGGCAACCTTTACCACGGCAGAGTTGGAGATTTCTCCCACCTCACAGGTGACGACCACGGAAACGTAGCCGTCAATGGGCGGGTTGAGCAAAAGGATCTCACCACTTTTAGGATCAATATACAATACGTCGTCATCACTGCAGGACCAATGGGGAGAGTCGGTGCAATTTGCGGGAGAAATGGTCAGCCCGAATTTAAAGGGCCCCTCTCCGGAGGATTCGGCGATGGTCATATTGTTGGGGGACAGCTCCACCCTTGTGGCGGGAACGCGTACTTCGGTTTTCGGTCCTACGGTCACGGTGCATTCCGCAACCATTGTTCCGTCGCCCACGCTCAAGCGGGCCGTCACGGTGACCTCGCCCTCGGCAATGC
Source organism: Clostridia bacterium (assembly GCA_017623895.1). Classification (GTDB taxonomy): domain Bacteria; phylum Bacillota; class Clostridia; order Oscillospirales; family UBA644; genus RGIG995. The sequence continues at coordinate 3,146 of JAGAOB010000013.1, read as the reverse complement.
CCTTCACCGTTCCGCCCTCTACCGTTGCAATCGCAGGATCGGAGACGGTCCAAAGCACCGTATATCCCGTTGCGTTTTCGGGGGTAATCTTGGGGGCAAGCTTCAGCGTCGATCCTACCGATACCGTATAGGCTTCTTCTTCAAAGGCAATGCCCGTAGGAGGAACGGAAATGGCAGAAACGCGCACCGTGCACGTGGCGGAGACCGATCCGTCCCGGGTCGCCGCAGTGATGACGGAGATCCCTTGGGAAACGGGGGAGACGACCCCGTCGGAAACGGTGGCGATGTTGGTATTGGAGGAGGTCCAAACCAAGGGCCCGCTCACGGCGTTTGCGGGGGTGGGAATAAGTTCGTTTTTCAGATCAACGGTTTGACCCTCTCCCACGGAATAAACAGTGGCGCTGAAGGTCAAGCCCGACAGCGGAGTTGTATTTTGTGTAACGGTGACGGCACACTTGAACAGCACCTCGGCTTTTTCCGTGCGAACGGCGGCAAGGATTTCGGTGCTTCCTTGGGCAACGCCCGTGACCGCTCCGTCCTCGGTCACCGTGGCAACCGAATCGTTCTGGGACATCCACGTCACGGTGTAATCTCCCACGTCCGCATCTTTCGCCTTATTTAAGGTCAAGGTCTTGGTTTCGCCTTCCATAACCGTGAAGGAGGTTTCGGAAAAGGAAAAGGCCTTTTGCAGCTTTTTCTCGCCGTTGCATCCGGTGAGCAAAAGCAGGAAGGTCAATGCGATTACGGGGAGGATTCTTTTTGCGAATTTGAATTGTTTCATTGGTTCGTCCCCCTTCGGGATAGCATTTGTTGTGACATTACGCCTCTATGTTATCATATTTTAACGCAAAAGTCAAGATGAAACGTAAAAATCCCGAAAAAGCAGAGAATTTTTTTCCCTTTTGACACATCCGCGCCTCATTCCCGTTGTAATATAGCCTTAAGAGGTGGATGTTATGAAAGCGTTGCTGATTACTTTGAACAGCAAATTTACCCATACGTCGTTGGCGTTGCGGTGTCTGCGTTCCGTAGCGCCGCAGGATACGGTGCTCTTGGAATGTACCGTCAATCAGCCCAAGGACGAAATTCTTCGGCAGATTTTATCGATTCCCACGGAAATTTATGCGTTCTCCGTTTATATTTTCAACGTGGCTCTGACCCGTCAGATCCTTTCCGATTTGCGGGCGGTCCGTCCCGATGCGCTGATTTTGTGCGGAGGCCCCGAGGTCTCCTACGGGTGCGAGGCATTTTTGCGGGGAAATCCCGCCGTGGACGGAGTTTTGCGAGGAGAGGGGGAAGAAACCTTTCGGGAATTGACGCAGACGCTGTCTTCTTCCGACCACCCCAGAGAAGCCTTCTATTCCCAACGCTTTCACGGCGTTTCCCTTCTTCGGGAGGGACGGTACGAGGCGTTGCCCGACCGTTCTCCCGTCTGCGATCTGGATGTGCTTCCTTTTCCCTACGAGTCAGGGGAATTGGAGACCCTCGGAAACCGCATTTTGTATTACGAATCCTGCCGCGGATGCCCGTATACTTGTATTTATTGCCTCTCCTCAGTGCAGGGACGGGTTCGAGTACATTCGCTGTCCCGTGTTTTTGAAGACCTGCAACGGTTTCTGGATGCAAAGGTTCGATTGGTTAAATTCGTGGATCGCACCTTTAACTTTGACCGTAACCGCACCAAAGCCATTCTGCAATATTTGAAGGATCACGATAACGGGATCACGTCCTTTCATTTTGAGATTGCCGCTTGGCTTTTGGACGAGGAAGAGCTGGAGCTTTTGGAATCCTTCCGTCCCGATATGATTTTATTGGAGGTTGGGATTCAATCCGCAAATCCCGATACCCTCGCCGCCATTACCCGCCGCACCGATCCGGAAAGGCTATACGCCACCGTTGCCCGCCTGTCACAGGGACCCTGCCACATTCATACCGATCTGATCGCCGGGTTGCCCTATGAGAACCTGGATTCCTTTGAGCGATCCTTCAATACGGTGTTTCATCTTCGTTCCCACTGCCTACAGCTGGGATTCTTAAAGCGATTGAAGGGCACGGCGCTGGAGCATCGGGAGGACGGGGCGGTCTATTCCCAATCTCCCCCGTACGAAATCTTGAGAAATCAATGGTTGACGTCGGAAGATCTGCAGATTCTGAAGGGGGTGGAAAAGGTCCTGGACCGCTATTGGAACAGCGGCCTGTGCAGACACTTGCTTTCCTATATAACAAAAACGGACCCCCACTCGGTCTTTTCATTCTTCCGAGAGTTTTCTGCATTTTTGGAGCAGAAGGGAGAATTCTATCTTGCTCACACGCCCGCAAAAGCGTTTGGTATGATGTCCGAATATCTGGATCAAACGGCAGATTCATCTCTGCGTCCTACACTTCAGGCGTTGCTTTGCTACGATTGGTTCACCTTTGACCGTTGCCATACCGTTGCCCAATGGCAGACGGTAACGCCCGACCGAGACGGACTTTTGGATCTGCTGAAAAGCGGTAGAGTCGAGAAATTGCTGACCGAAGATCAGCAGGAGATCTATCGGCAAATGTCCCCCTTGCAATGGTTTCGCAATTCGGACCTTGCATCCTTCCCCTGCGCTCCCGACGGAAGGTCTACGCCCCAAAAATACTTATTCCTGTACGGGAGACTCCGCACTTCCGTCAAAATCGAAGATTAAGAGCAGAGGAAGAACGAAAACGGTTCTTCCTCTTTCTTCGTGTGTATTAATATAATAGGTTCGATTTTTCGTCCTCCCCAAAAAGTATACTTTCGAAAAAGCCGTGATGGGGAGGTCTCCTCCCCGTGAGCTTTGGTGTTTTTGCCTATGAGTACCCGAAAAATGAAGAAAAAAAAGAACTATTTTTAACAAAAAGCACTGAAAAAAATAACCAAAATCCTTGAAAAATATGATAATATCAACGGTTTGCGCCGTTTTTTGCCTACAAAAACTTTTTTTCAAAAAAGGCTTGACAAACCCGAAAAATTGTGGTATACTAATCAAGCGCCTAAAAAACGGTAAGTTTTTCAGGCACGATGAACCTTGAAAATTAAACAGTGAATTTTGTACCCTGTTGATTCCGAAATAACAAGCCTCAGGGCTTGGAAAATCGGAAAAAGCAAATGAGAAGTAAACTCGTAAAAATTACGG
>JAGAOB010000102.1 GCA_017623895.1 Clostridia bacterium | reverse complement strand
GAGGCAAACAGCGCAACCAGGCAAAGCCACGTCAGGGGGAAATTTGACATCATTTGCTCCATAAAAGACAACTCCCTTCAACCGATATCTATGCCCGTCCTTACAGAGTTATGATACAAAAAAACGGCACGTCCACCGATGATGGCAAGATTTTCTTTTTTGGCATAGGATGAATTGAGCCGATACGGCTACTTTGTCTAAAAGAGTGATAACCCTATGAAAACAAAATGTATTGGAGTTCGGTCTGTCACGTATGCACAAAAAGCACAAGACGTTCTGAATCGTTACGGAATCAAATCCTCCGTCACCAAGCGGTCCGGGGCGACAACCGGCTGTGGGTGGTGCGTCCGCGTTGCATACACGCAATCGGAAACAGCTTACGCGTTATTGAAAAACAGCGGAGTAAAGGTCACGGGAGAAACTTATGATCTATCTTGATAACGCGGCCTCTTCTCATCCAAAGCCCGCATCGGTTCTTCGGGCGGTTGCAAGGCAAATCGAAGGAAACGGTGCAAATCCGGGGAGAAGCGGACACAATCTGGCTATGAAAGCGTCTCAAACCGTGTTTTCTGCCCGAAAAACTCTGGCGAAGTCTTTTGGGACCGATCCGGAAATCGTCATTTTTACCGCAAATACTACGGATGCCATCAACCGAGCATTAAAAGGGATCCTGAAGCAGGGAGACCACGTGGTCATTTCCGATCTGGAGCATAATTCGGTGCTTCGTCCTTTGGTCGCATTAAAAGAGCGTGGAATCATTACCTTTGACGTAGCAAAAACCGAGCGGGACGACGGGAAAACGCTTTCTAATTTTTCAAAATGTATCCGTTCCGAAACGAAATTGGTATTCTGCACCCACGCATCCAACGTAACAGGACAGATTCTGCCCATTCACGACATCGGAGATTTGTGCCGTAAAATGGGGATTTTATTTGGAGTTGACGGTGCGCAAACGGCAGGAACGGAATCCTACGACCTTCAAAAGGATCCCATCGACCTGATCTGCGTCCCCGGTCACAAGGGGTTGCTGGGACCGCAGGGAACGGGGGCGTTGATTTTGTCTTCTGCGTTCCGTATAACCCCGCTTTTTGAGGGCGGGACCGGCTCGGATTCCTTGTCGGAGCATCAGCCCCTAACCTATCCTGAAGGGTACGAAAGCGGAACCTTGAACACCCCGGGAATTGCAGGAATGGAGCAAGGCGTTTTGTACACCGATCGGCATAAAGATGAGATTCGCGCGAGGGAAGCTACGTTAAAGGCTATCTTTTTGGAGGAGTTAAAAAAACTTTCTGCCTTTCGCATTCTTGGCGACACGAAAAATTCCGTTGCAACCGTTTCCCTCGTTCATCCACGGGACCATTCGGAAAAAATTGCAGAATGGTTGAATCGTTGCGGCATCTGCACGCGGGGAGGATATCATTGCTCCGCGTTGGCGCACCGTGCCCTCAATACGGTGGAATCGGGAGCCGTTCGTATCAGCTTCGGATACCGAAATACGGTGAAGGAAGCTGTGGAATGTGTAAAATGTTTGAAAAAATATCAAAAATATTTTGGATAGTCTTGATTTTTCTTCCGATTGTTGGTACAATGGATATAGAATAAGTTATATATTTCTTAATCATATTGGCATTTTGCTTTTACTTTCGGGGCATCGCATCCCGCGACGCCCCAATTTAACACAAAACAAAGGACAAAGAGGGAGTGGGTATCGTGCTTCGATTTTTTCAAAGCATCGGGGAATTCATTGCAACCACGGTGAAAAATTTTATGTGGCAGGACGTTGTGGATATTGCCATTGTGGCAATCATCATCTACTACGTGCTGAAGTTTATTCGGGACACCCGCGCTGCACAGCTGCTAAAAGGGATCATACTTATTGTCATTCTGTTTCAGTTGGCCCAGGGATTCAATCTGGAAGCAACGTCGTACATCCTGAACAGTACCCTTGAATTCGGAATCCTTGCGGTTATTATCGTTTTTCAACCGGAGCTTCGCACCCTGTTAGAGCGAATCGGTCGAAGCGGAAACGGAAAAACAATTCCCTTTTTTGCCGCGGACAAGAAGCAATCCAATGCAGAAGTTTCAGAAAACATATCGAGCATCGTCGACGCGGTCTCCGATATGTCGGCGACCAAAACGGGAGCACTGATCGTCTTGGAGCGGACAACCAAGCTGGGTGAAGTGATCAACACGGGAACCAAGGTCGACGCAGCCATCGTTTCGGACGTAATCACCAACATTTTTTATCCAAAAGCCCCCCTTCACGACGGTGCTGTAATTATCCGTGACGGAAGAATTATGGCAGCAGGATGCTTCCTTCCCTTGTCTACGAAAAAGTTGGACAACGATCTGGGAACCCGTCACCGTGCAGGCATCGGGGTCAGTGAAATTTCCGACGCCGTCGTCATTTTGGTGTCCGAAGAAACGGGGATCATTTCCGTTGCAAAGGAAGGACAACTGCAGCGGCGCCTGACCCCCGACGCATTAAGAGTTCTCCTGACGAAGGAATTGGGAACGGATGAAGTAAAAAGAATGGATTTCTCAAATCTATGGAAAGGACGGAGTAAGGAATGAACAGAAAGCAAAGCATCGGAACTTTTTTGAGCAACCTGCTCCGCAATAACAATTTTCTGAAGATTCTTTCCGTATTCCTTGCGCTGTTCGTTTGGATATATATTCTCTACATCGTCAACCCCGTAAATGAGACGGTATTCGACAAGGTTGAGGTAGATCTGGCGTTTGAAGGATCCGTCCCCGATCGCAACGGTTATATGTACCTGATGACAGATCCGAACCTGACGGTGAGGGTCACGGTTTCGGGATCCCGCTCGGAGCTGCTCAATCTCTCCAAGGACGACATTAAAGCGACCCTGAATATGGATGCCGTAGTGTCTGAGGGAACGTACAGCATCGCCGTTTCTGCAACAACGGGGAATGGGAATCTCAAGGTAACGGATATTTATCCGAAGAACTTTACCATTGAATTTTCCGAGGAAGCATCTCGGGAAATTCCCGTACACTTGACGTCGACGGGAACGTTACCCTTGGGGTATGAAATTTCGGAGCAGACCGTATCGCCTGAAGTCATTACTGTCGTCGGCCCGAAAAAAACCGTGGAAACCATCAGCAAAGCCTATATCACCGTCCCCTTGACTAACGTGAAGGAGAATCTTTCGGGGGCGTACGACGTTTCTCTTGTCAACGAAGCGGGGGAAAATGTAGACCGCCGATATCTCACGCTGTCAGAGGAATCGATCGAAGCACTGATCAACGTACATTACAGCAAAACGCTGCAAACGACGGTGGCGGTCGCGAACTCCTTTGGAGGATACAATCCCTCCTCCTTCATTACCGTAACGCCAGACCTGTCCCACGTTACGGCGATTGGACCCGAAAAGATTCTTTCGGGGTTGAACGAGCTGATTATCGGAGAAATTGATTCCTCTCAGATTACCAGAAATGAATCGATAACGTTCCCCGTGCCAGAAATCGAAGGGGTTACCTTTGATGCGGAAGAAATTTCCGCCACGGTAACGATATCAAAAGACGTTACCACGAAAAGTCTCACGTTCTATCCCGCAGACATTGCCTGCACGAACATCCCTTCGGGAAAGGTGCCTCGGGTTGATTCCAAAAGTATTACCATCAGAATCCGCGGAACTTCCGCAGACCTGAAAAAACTGACGCAACAAACACTGAAGTGTCAGGTGGATATGTCGGAAAGCAACGGAGACGGAACCTATGCACTGCGTATCGCTCCCGTCACCTCCGTATCGGGCGTCTCCTTTGACGTTGTGGGAAGCTATTCGGTTAAAGTGAGCGTGCAATGAGTTACCAGTTGCTCAGCGATATCCGACTTCCCGTGGACCGTTCCGAAGAGGACGCGTTAGACAAGGCGAGAAAGACCCTTCATCTGCCCTCCTCTGCACCCGCTTTCGTCTATCGAAGATCCCTTGACACCCGCAAGGACCGCTTTTCCTTTGTGTACACCGTAGCCGTTGAAACCGATCGTCGGGATTCCAGACTGCATCCCTTTCCCGACTACGAATTTCCAAAGCGAGCCTCCCATTCAAAAACGATTCCTATTGTCGGCTTCGGCCCCGCAGGGATGTTTTGCGCCTGGCTTTTGGCGAAATGCGGCCACAAGCCGTTGGTGATCGAACGGGGACAAGCCTTAGAAGACCGTATTGCGGCCGTTGACCGATTTTGGCAGGGAGGGGAATTAAACCCTGAAAGCAACGTACAATTCGGGGAGGGTGGCGCCGGAACCTTTTCCGACGGAAAGCTGACCACCCGAATCAACGATCCCAGATGCAGAAAAGTGCTGGAGGCCTTCGTTTCCTTCGGCGCTCCGAAGGAAATCTTAACCCTTGCAAAGCCCCACATCGGAACCGACAAATTAAGAGATGCGGTTAAAGCTCTGCGGGAAGAGATTCTTTCCTTGGGAGGAGAAATCCGATTCAGCACAAAACTGACCGACCTTTCCGTGGAAAACGGAAAACTCCGTGCATTATGGCTGAATGGGGAAAGGTACGACACAGACGTTGCCGTAATCGCCGTCGGGAACGGTGCAAGAGACACCTATGAGATGCTCTTATCCAAGCCTCTCATCATTGAAGCAAAACCCTTTTCCGTAGGTTTTCGGGTGGAACACAGCCAGGAAGCGTTAAATGCTCGCGTCTACGGAAAATATAACGGAATACCGACCTTGGGACCCGCGGACTATCTGTTCAGTCACGTTACGGATAAGATGACCTCTCAAGCCGTTTATTCCTTTTGCATGTGCCCCGGCGGACAGGTGGTCAACGCATCTTCCCTGCCAAAGCAATTGACGACCAACGGGATGAGCCTGTATGCAAGAGACGGGAAGAACGCAAATGCTGCAATTCTGGCTTCGGTCCGTCCCTCCACCGTACGTGACGGGTTAGACCTGCAAAAATCCATTGAATCCGCCGCCTATGCCGTTGCGGGAGGATTGGGTCCCGCTTCGTC
>JAGAOB010000101.1 GCA_017623895.1 Clostridia bacterium | reverse complement strand
GCAAACTCAAGCTCGGCGTCATTTTGATCGGCGATGAGAACGAGGGTTACACCTACGCACACATCAAGGGAATCCGTGATGCTATTGATGCTTTGGGCAAAGACAAAGTCGACGTCATCTGGAAGTTCGACGTTGACGACAAAACCGACGAGGCCTATCCCGCTGCCGTTGACCTGGTAGAACAGGGCTGCACCTACATCTTCTCCAACTCCTACGGTCATCAGAGCCATATGCTCCGTGCTGCCAAGGAATATCCCGACGTGAAATTCGTTGCAGTTACCGGGGACACCGCAAAGAAAGACAATCTTCCCAACTTCTCCAATGCGTTCAACGAGACCTATCAGTCCCGTTACGTTTCCGGTGTAGTTGCCGGTATGAAGATCAAAGAATTGGTCGACAGCAACAAGCTGACCGATAAGAACTTCGATGCTGACGGAAACGTCAAGGTCGGCTACGTCGGCGCTTTCCCCTACGCAGAAGTGGTTTCCGGTTACACCGCTTTCTATCTTGGGATCAAATCCGTTTATGACAAGGTCGTTATGAACGTTTCCTATACCGACAGCTGGTTCACCATTACCGGTGAAGCCGCCGCCGCGGAAGCCTTCATCGCAGACGGATGCGTCATCGTTTCCCAGCACGCAGACTCCACGGGTGCTCCCTCTGCCGTCCAGGCGAAGAACAGAGAAGGCGTTGAAGTCTACTGTGTCGGATACAACATTGATATGCTCTCCGTTGCTCCCGATGCCGCTTTGACCTCCGCCACCAACAACTGGGGCGTTTACTACACCTACGCCATCGGACAGGCTCTGAAGGGCGAAGCAATCGCTACCAACTGGTCCAAGGGTTACGCTGACAACGCCGTAGCCATTACTGCTCTCGGTACCGCCGCTGCTGCCGGAACCGCTGAAAAGGTGGCTCAGGTCGAAGCTGCTCTGAAGAACGGAACCTTGGAAGTCTTTGATGTCAACACCTTTACCGCTCAGGAAGCTCCCGGTGTCAAGGTTGACGAAAACGGCAAGGTTACCGAATATCTTGCAGACATCGACGGTGACTTCGTTGGCGAAACCAACGTTTTGAAGAACGGATACATCGACGAGTCTAACTCCGAGGAATTCCGCAGTGCTCCCTACTTTGCATTGCGCATCAACGGAATTATCGAAAATACCGACGCGGAATAATTATTGAAAAACGATAAGGGAGGTCCCCTTCGGGACTTCCCTTATTCGGGTTTTCTCGATATGTCGAAAAGAACGGAGCCCCCGTTTGATTCGGCACAAGAAACGAATCCATTGCTCCTCGAAAATTTGGGAATTACACGAAGGAGATTTGCCCATGGAACACGCCAGCGCCATTCGTTTGGAAAACGTAACGAAGACCTTTGGGTCTGTGGTGGCAAACAAAAACATCTGCCTGGATATCCGTTATGGAGAAATTCTCTCACTTTTGGGGGAAAACGGAAGCGGAAAGACCACGTTGATGAATATGCTTTCGGGGATTTACTTCCCCGATTCCGGTAAAATTTACGTCAACGAAAAGGAAGTAACCATTCGCTCTCCGAAGGACGCCTTTGATCTGAGCATCGGTATGATTCACCAACACTTCAAGCTGGTAGATATTTTTACCGCTGCGGAAAACATCGTTCTTGGGGACAACTCCAATAAAAAGGAAAATCTGAAATCCGCAGCAAAGCGAATTCGGGAAATCTGCGATCAGTACGGCTTTGACGTTGACCCAAACCAAAAGGTTTACAATATGTCCGTTTCCCAAAAGCAGACCCTTGAGATCGTCAAGGTTCTGTATCACGGGGCGGAGATTCTGATTCTGGACGAACCCACCGCCGTTCTGACGCTTCAAGAGACCGAAAAGCTCTTTGCCGTGCTTCGGAATATGAGAAAGGCAGGAAAAGCAATCGTCATTATCACGCATAAACTGAACGAGGTTTTGGAAATTTCCGACCGCGTTTCTATTTTGCGGCGAGGCGAATATATCGGTACGGTAGAAACAAAGGACGCAACCGAGCTTTCTCTGACTGAGATGATGGTAGGTAAAAAGGTAAGCCTCGACATTGCCCGTCCCATTGTGGAAAAGAAAAAGCCCCTGTTGGAGATTCGTAACCTCTCCATTCAAAACGATGAGGGGAATACTGCCATTGACGACGTGAGCTTTTACATTCGCGGCGGTGAAATTCTCGGAGTCGCGGGAATTGCAGGCTGCGGACAAAAGGAGTTGTGCGAAGCAATTGCGGGATTGCGGAAGATCGAACGGGGAACGATGATCCATCAGGGTGAGGACATCTCCGCTATGACTCCAAAGCAAATTCTGGCAAAAGGGATTTCTATGAGCTTTATCCCCGAGGACCGCTTGGGGATGGGGCTGGCACCGTCCCTTTCCATCACCGATAATATGCTTTTGAAGACCTATTCCGAAGGAAAATCTCCTCTCGTTGACCGGAAACGGGGACGGCGTGAGGCAGAGAAAGTTATTGCGGATCTGGACGTGGTAACTCCCTCCACGGAAACTCCCGTGCGCCGTCTTTCGGGCGGAAACGTGCAAAAGGTCCTTTTGGGGCGGGAAATCAAGAGCGGTCCCAACGTCATTATTACCGCCTATCCCGTTCGAGGGTTGGACATCAATTCCTCGTATCTGATTTACGATATTCTCAATCAGCAAAAACAAAACGGCGTAGGAATTTTGTTCATCGGCGAGGATCTGGACGTAATGCTTTCTCTCTGTGATAAAATTATGGTCCTCTGTCACGGAAGGGTTATGGGAATCGTCAACGCGGACAACACCTCCAAGGAGGAATTGGGGCTGATGATGACGGGTGCCATCAATCTTGCGGAAGCAAAATCCACGGAAGACAAAAGAATCGGAATCGCGAAAGATTCTTACATCAAGAAGGAGGGGGAATAATGAGTAAAATGAGTGTTGGAAATCAACCCTTCCTGCGCATCGTCAAGCGGGACGGATTAACCCCCTGGAAAAGCTGGTTGATTCGCGGATGCGCCTTGTTGATCGCTTTGGTGATCTGTGCACTGTTCGTGTACTCCATAACGAAGCTGAATCCCCTTTCGGTCTACGGGTCGATGGCAAAGGGTGCCTTCGGAACGACCCGACGGATGTGGATCACGTTTCAAGACACCGCCGTTCTTCTCTGTGTAGCCCTGGGACTTGCTCCGGCCTTCAAGATGAAGTTCTGGAACATCGGCGCCGAGGGACAGATCCTTGTAGGCGGAATTTCCACTGCGGCGTGCATGATCTATTTGGGGGATGTTCTCCCCCTGTGGCTGACCATCCTCCTTATGGTGGTATCCTCCACGTTGGCAGGTGCGCTGTGGGGATTGATCCCTGCCCTGTTTAAGGCAAAATGGAATACCAACGAAACGTTGTTCACCTTGATGATGAACTATATTGCAATTCAGCTGACCCTCTTTTTCGTGGCAAAATGGGAAAATCCCATCGGATCGAATACCGTCGGGGTCATCAACCCGGACACCAAGGGCGGCTGGCTCCCCGAAATCGGTTCAAGCCGCACGATTTCCCCTTATCTTCTTCCCGTCATTATCGTCCTTGCTTTGACGGTGTTTATGTTCTTCTATCTTCGCAACAGCAAGCAGGGATATGAAATTTCCATCGTGGGAGACAGTGAAAACACCGCTCGGTACGCGGGTATGAATGTGAAAAAGATTGTTCTTCGCACGATGCTTCTCTCCGGTGGGATCTGTGGACTTGCGGGATTCATTAACGTAGCCGGCATCAGCCACACGATTTCCACCAGCACCTCCGACGGACGAGGATTTACGGCAATTATCGTGGCGTGGCTTGCAAAATTCAACGCCTTTGTGATGATCTTCGTTTCGTTGTTGCTCATCTTCCTTGAAAAAGGAGCATCGCAGATCGCGTCGGATTACGGCTTAAACAACGAGGCGTCGGAGATTATGAAGGGAATCATTCTCTTCTTCGTTTTGGGCAGTGAATTTTTCATTAACTATCGCTTGGTTTTCTGCAAAAAGGAAGAAAGGGGGATCTGATTTATGAATATTGATTCTTGGATTCAATGGTTTCAATCCGCATTTGCCTTCGGCACCGTAATTATGTACGGATGCTGCGGAGAAATATTGACCGAAAAATCGGGAAACTTAAATCTTGGAATCCCCGGAACTATGTATTTGGGCGGTATTGCAAGCCTTGCCGGTGCATTTTTCTATGAAAATGCCTGTGCAACGGCAAATATTACGCCAAATCCATTCCTCTGCATTCTCATCGCCTTTGCCTGTGCCTTTGGCGCCGGCGCTTTTGGGGGCCTGATCTACAGCTTTTTAACCACCACGCTGCGGGCAAATCAGAACGTTACAGGGCTTACCCTGACCATTTT
>JAGAOB010000100.1 GCA_017623895.1 Clostridia bacterium | reverse complement strand
CGCCCCCTCGGAGACCATCAAAATCACCGCCTTAAATTCCCTGCCCTGGCTTTTGTGGACGGTGATGGCGTAGGCGGGCTCCAGCTCCTCCAGCGTTTCTCCCGTGTAGGTGACGCGTTTATCGTCAAAGCGGACGATAAGGCTTTCTTGGGCGGGAATGACCGCCTCCACGATGCCAAGGTCTCCGTTGTAGACCCCCGCATCCAGATGACCGTCCTCCCGTTCGGTGACAAGGTCGTAATTGTTGCGGATCTGCATCACCTTGTCTCCCTCCCGAAACACGATGTCCCGAAAGGTCAGCTCCTTTTTGTTGTAGGCGGCAGGGTTGATCTTTTCCCGCAATTCCCGATTGAGATTCGCCGTCCCCGCAGTCCCTTTTCGGGTGGGGGTCAGGACCTGGATCTCGGTTGCGGGGGAGAAGCCGTAGGCGTTTGGCAGTCGCTGCGCCGCCAGATCTACCGCCAGCTGTACTGCGGCGTAGGGGTTTTCTGCCGATAGGAAGAAAAAGTCCTTTTTCGTTTCCTTGAGAACGGGCATTTCTCCTCGCAGCACGGCGTGGGCGTTGGTGACGATGAGACTTTCCCGTGCCTGACGGAAAATCTCCGTCAATTCCACCGCGGGAACGCATCCGCTGGATAAAATATCCTTCAGAACGCTTCCGGGTCCTACGGGGGGAAGCTGATTGACGTCTCCTACCAAAATCAGACGGGAGGAAAGAGGTAAGGCGTCAAGAAGATGGTCGAACAGCCACAGATCCACCATAGAGCATTCGTCCACCACCACGGCGTCGTATTCCAAGGGGTTGCCGTGATTGCGCTGAAAGCAACGTTCGGTTCCCGTTTGAGTATATTCCAGCAGGCGGTGAATGGTCTTCGCCTCTCTGCCCGTCAGCTCCGTGATGCGTTTTGCCGCCCGACCCGTGGGGGTAGCAAGGCCCACCCGCTCTCCTTTGGCTTCCAGAATACGGATGATGCCGTTGAGGGTGGTGGTTTTCCCCGTCCCCGGCCCGCCCGTGAGGATCATCATCTGATGGCAGCAGGATTCCTTGACGGCGGTGCGTTGCTTTTCGTCAAAGGTAATGTCCAGATCCCGTTCGATGCGGGCAATATCCTTGTTGAAATTTCCTCCGTACTCACTCCCCAGCCGAGACGCCAAAAGCACCCGATTGGTAATATTTCGCTCGCTGTCGTAGACCCACCGAAGATAGACGCCGTCGGTGTTCCCGATGCTGGGAACGTATTGAAGAGGTCCGTTGGGCAGGCACAGCTCCTCGAGGCGCTCTGCGATGGTCTGACGGTCGGTGTCGAGAAACTCCGCCGCCAGGGGGACCAGCTTTGCTTTGGGGATAAAGGTATGTCCGTTGTTGTACAGATTTTGATTTAAGATGTATTCGATTCCTGCGTTTAAGCGGAAATGAGAGGTTCGGTCAAATCCCATCTGCTCTGCCATTCGGTCGGCTTTTTCAAAGGAAACCCCTTGAATCTCGCAGATACGGTAGGGATTTTGTCGGACCAGATCGTAGGCGCGAAGCCCGAATTGCTTGTAGATCTTAAAGGCGACGGAGGGCGTCATCCCAAATTGCTGAAAATAGAGCAAAATGGTCTTGACCCCCACGGTCTGTTTCATACTTTGCGAGGTCTTCTCCGCCTTTTCGGGCGAGATGCCCCGAATCTGTACCAGCTGCTCGGGTTCGTTTTCAATGACATCCAGGGTGTTCGGCCCGAAGGCTTCCACCAAAAGCCGTGCGGTTTTGGTGCGAACTCCCTTGACGATGCCCGAGGATAAGTACCGCAAAATCGCCGTTTCCTCTACGGGAAGGCGGCTGAGAAAGGAAGAAACCTCGAATTGCTGACCGTGCTTGGGGTTGAGCTTATACTCTCCCTCCACCTCGATCTGCTCTCCCTCCGCTACCAAGGGCAAAAAACCGACCACGGTGATCTCTCCGTCGGGCGTTTCCAGCGCCGCTACGGTGTAGCCGTTTTCACTGTTTTTGTAAATCACCTTGTCGATGATTCCCGATAGGGTGGGCACGGGCGTTTCCTCCTTTCGTATGGATTTTGCGAGACGGATTCTTTTGCAACAAGCAGGCTTTGCGGTGACCGATTTGTTTATATGGGGAACGGCGTTTCCCGTGTTTCACAGGATTTGCTTATGGGGAACGGCGTTTCCCGTGTTGCACAGAAAAGGATTTATTTTACAATCAGGTTGACCATCTTGTTGGGAACGAAGATTTCCTTGACCACGGCTTTGCCGTCGATGTAGGGGAGGACCTTGGGGTCGGCTTTCGCGGCGGCAAGAATGGTGTCCTTGTCGGCGTCGGCGGCGATCTTCAAGACCGAGCGGAGCTTTCCGCAGACCTGAACGGGGATCTCGATTTCCTTATCGACCGTTTTCGCTTCGTCGTATTCGGGCCAGGGGGCGGTGACCATCATACCTTCAAAGCCTGCCCGTTCCCACATTTCTTCGGTGATGTGGGGGGCAAAGGGGTTGAGCAGGGACAGGTAGGTCTTCAGCTCGCCCTTGGTGATGCTTCCCTTGGCGGAAATATCGTTCATCAGCGTCATCAACGCGGCGATGGCGGTGTTGAATTTCATATTTTCAATATCGGACGTGACCTTGCGGACGGTCTTGTGGAATGCAGATTCCAGCTCTGCGGAATAGCCGTCGCCGTCGGTGACGTTCTCCATCAGATTCCAGACACGGTCGATATAACGCTTACATCCGCGAACACTGCTTTCCGACCAAGGAGCCGCCTTTTCGTAATCGCCCATAAACAGCACGTAAAGGCGCAATACGTCGGCTCCATAGACGTTGACCACGTCGTTGGGGTCTACTACGTTGCCCTTGGATTTGCTCATCTTGTCCCCGTCGGGGCCGAGAATCAGTCCTTGGGCGGTGCGCTTGGCGTAGGGCTCCTGGGTGGGTACGATGCCTTGGTCGTACAGGAAATGATGCCAGAAGCGGGAGTAGATCATATGGCGGGTGACGTGCTCCATTCCGCCGTTGTACCAATCCACGGGAAGCCAATACTTCAGCTTTTCGGGGTCTGCCAGAGCCTCGGCATTATTGGGGTCGATGTACCGCAGGAAATACCACGAGGACCCTGCCCATTGGGGCATCGTGTCGGTCTCCCGTTTTGCGTCGGCACCGCACTTGGGACACTTGCAATTTACGTACTGCTCGATTTTTGCCAAGGGGGATTCTCCGTCGGAGCCGGGCTCGAAATTTGTCACCTTGGGCAGACGGAGCGGCAGTTGATCGTAGGGAACGCCCACCATTCCGCAGTGGGGACAATGTACGATGGGAATGGGCTCTCCCCAATAACGCTGACGGTTGAAGGCCCAATCCTTCATTTTGTATTGAACGCCCTTTTCTCCGATTCCCTTCTCGGTGAGCCATTGGGCCATCTTTTCGATGGAATCCTTTTTATTGGTATATCCGTTCAAAAAGTCGGAATTGATCATTTCCCCGTCGCCCGTGTAAGCGCTCTCGTTCAGATCTCCGCCCTTGATGACCTGAATGATGTCGATGCCGAACTTTTTGGCAAAGGCGTAGTCTCTTTCGTCGTGGGCGGGAACGGCCATAATGGCTCCCGTTCCGTAGCCCATCATAACGTAATCGGCAACGTAAATAGGGATTTCTTTTCCGTTGACGGGGTTGATGGCGGAAAGCCCGTTGATGCAGACTCCCGTTTTGTCCTTGACCAGCTGGGTGCGCTCAAATTCGGTTTTCTTGGCACATTCGGCGCGGTACGCGTCCAACGCGTCTGCATTCGCGATGCGGTCGCGGTATTTATCCAGCAAGGGATGTTCCGGTGCCATAACCATAAAGGTCACGCCGAACAGGGTGTCGGGACGGGTGGTGTAGATGCGCAGGGTCTCGTCGGTGTCCTTCAGCGAGAAATTGACGAAGGCGCCCGTGGATTTCCCGATCCAGTTGACCTGCTGCATTTTTACGTTGGGCAGGTAATCCACCTGCTCCAGGCCCTGCAACAGCTTGTCGGCGTATTCGGTAATCCGCAGATACCAAACGTCCTTGGATTTTTGGATCACGTCGCTGTGGCAGATGTCGCACTTGCCCCCTTGCGAGTCCTCGTTGGACAGAACCACCTTGCAGGAGGGGCAGTAGTTGACCAGCGTCTTGTCCCGAAAGGCAAGGCCCTGCTCAAACATCTTCAAAAAGATCCATTGGGTCCACTTGTAATAATCCTCCTCGGTGGTGTCGATGACGCGAGACCAATCGAAGGAAAATCCCACCCGCTTTAATTGGGAGGTGAAGTTTTTGATGTTGGTGTCGGTGACGGTGCGGGGATGGGTTCCCGTTTTAATGGCGTAGTTTTCGGTGGGAAGCCCAAAGGCATCAAAGCCGATGGGGAACATCACGTTATATCCGTCCATTCTCCGCTTGCGGGAGATGACCTCCAGCCCCGAATAGGCCTTGATGTGTCCCACGTGCATCCCCGCGCCGCTGGGGTAGGGGAATTCCACGAGGGCGTAAAATTTCTTTTTGTCGGAACGATCTTCGGCGTGGAACGCGCCGCTTTCTTCCCATTTTGCTTGCCATTTGGCTTCTACTTCGGAAAAATTATATTCCATATTCTCAATCCTCCAAAAGGTCGTTGATTTCGATTTCAACCCCGTCCTTCCACAGCTTTTCCAAATTGTAGAAGAGGCGGGAGTCTTTATTGTAGATGTGAACGATGACATCGCCGTAGTCTAACAGAATCCAGCTTCCTGCGTCCATTCCCTCCCGACTGTTCACGCGAACGCCGAGCTTGTCGGTGGCGGCCTCGCACTCGTCGGCCAAGGTCTTTACGTGGGTGGAGGAGGTGCCGTTGCAGATCACGAAATGATCACACAGGGAGGTGATGTCGTCGATCTTCAGCACTTTTATGTCTACGGCCTTTTTTTCGTCTAAGGTTTTGACGATGGTTTTTAATGTGTTTTCCATTATAACGATCCTTTCATCGGGTATATTTCATACGCTTTTTTTCGGTTTCTTCGGTGACGTTGGGGTATTTTTCGGACAGATACGAAATTCCGTCGATCATATCCTTATGAACTTCAAATCCCCGACGCTCCACGTCGGTTTTGCACCATTGCATTGCCACGAGGGCGGCCTTTTCCACGTTTTCACGGGCAAGGGCGCGGTAGAAATCCACGTCGTCGTAATCCCGCGTTTCGTCGGTCAGATCCGCCACGAAAAGAATGGTTTCCAGCAGCGTCATATTCGGCTTGCCCGTAGTGTGATACCGAACGGCGGCGGCAATTTGCGGGTCGGCAATGCCCAAGGACTCGGTCAGATCGACTGAGGCGCTGACGGCGTGCCAAAGGTTTTTGTTGGTCTTTAGATTTTCGTCCAAGGCAAGGTGATATTTTTCAAAGAGACGAAAATGCTCTTCCTTGGAGAATTCCTTGGTCATATCGTGAAGAAGTCCGGCGATGCGCGCCTTTGTTACGTCTGCGCCGTGAATCTCCGCCAGCACGGCCGCCTGCTTCATCACACCCACGGAGTGGCAGAAGCGGGCCTGCGAAAGGCGCGTCTTCAGGAACGCCTCGTATCGCTGCAGGGTCAGATATTCGTCCACCCGTGGGGGTAGCAACGGCGAGAGATCCTCTCCCCGTTCCCATTTTTCCCGAATTTCCGTGGAGGATACGGGAAAGGGCGGTGTGGTGTAGACGGTAATCTCTGCGGTGGGGAATTGAGCTTTCAGAGTCTCTGCGTGAAGACGAAGGACTTCCAGATCCTCTCCCGTACGGGAAAAGGCGGCAATCTGCGCCGACGCAAAAATTTCCTCGGGGCGATACCAATCCTGAAGGGTCAAAAGCATATCGGACCCCACGTATAACACCAACGTGTCTTGGGGGAATTCCTTCTTCAGCCACGCCAGAGTCTGACAGGTGTAGCTTCTCCCCTCGGTTCGGAGCTCCCGATCGCAGACTGAGACGCGGTCCAGCCCCTCACAGGCGAGAAGGGTCATTTCCAATCGCTGTGCGTCGGTGAACGACAGAGGCTTTGTCTTGTGGGGAGGAGTTCCCGAGGGAATGACCAGGCATCGGTCCAAGCGGGCTTCCCGCAAAAATGCGTTCAGTGCCTGTAAATGGCCCTTGTGAAAGGGGGCAAAGGTCCCCCCGAATACGCCGATGCGGCTCATTTCCGTTTTTTCTCCGCGGGAAGCTCGATCTTACGCTTCTTCGGATCGGAGGCGGGGCGGTAGAGAATGAACTTGCTTCCGATGACCTGCACCGAATTTGCACGGCACCGTTCGGCTAAAATATCCGCCGCCTCACGGCTGGTGATCCCTGCCGTTTCCAAGCACCGAAGCTTGATCAGCTCCCGTGCCTCCAGGGCCTCGTCGGTCTGGGTGATAAGGTTTTCGGTAATTCCGCCCTTTCCCACCTGAAACAAATCGTTCATAGAATTGGCAAGGCCTCTCAAATAAGCCCGTTGCTTGCTTGTCAGCATAAAAAAGTCTCCTAAAAAATCAATTGTTTTCGGTCAACGCCTTGGCAAAGGCGCGGGGTTCAAAATATTGCAGATCGTCGATCTGCTCTCCCACGCAGACCAATTTAATGGGAATCCCCGTCACGTCCTTGACCGCCAGCGTCACGCCGCCCTTGGCGGTTCCGTCCAGCTTGGTTAGAACGATCCCCGTCAGGGGGACGACGTCGTTAAAGTATTTCGCTTGCTCCACCGCGTTGGTTCCCGTGGTGGCGTCAAGGACCAAAAGGATCTCCTTGTCCGCGTCGGGAAGCTCCCGTTGGATGATGCGCATAATCTTGCTCAGCTCATCCATCAGATTCTTTTTATTGTGAAGCCGTCCTGCGGTATCACAGATCAAAACGTCGATTCCTCGGCTTTCGGCGGCCTTGATTCCGTCGTAGACCACGGCGGCGGGATCGGATCCCTCGGCGTGGCGGACGATCTGTGCCTCTGCCCGGTCTGTCCAGACCTCCAGCTGCTCAATGGCAGCGGCACGGAAGGTGTCTGCGGCGGCGATCAGGACGGATTTTCCCTCGTTTTTCAGCTTGTTTGCGTATTTCCCGATGGTGGTGGTCTTGCCAACGCCGTTGACTCCGACCACCAAAATCACCGAGGGCTTCGTGGACAAATGCAGGGTGTGGTCCCCCGCCATAAATTCCGTCAAAATCTCCTCCAGCGCTTGGCGCAGCGCGTCGGCGGAATCAATGCTTTCCTTTTTTGCCCGACTGCGCAGCGCGTCGAGGATCTTTTCTGTGGTTTCAACGCCCACGTCGGCCAGAATCAGCAATTCCTCCAATTCCTCCAGCAAATCCTCGTCCACCCTGCGAAAGGTAGAAAAAATGCCGTTTAACCCCTCTCCGATGGAGTCGGTGGTGCGTTTTAATCCTTGCTTGATTTTTTCAAAAAAGCCCATAGCATCAATCCTTTTGTCGATTGGTCAATTAAACGTGGAATAATCCTTTGATTAGTTAAACGTGAAGAATCCTTCCGTCGATCGGTTTCGCAGTGTGTATCCGTTCGTTATTGCTTGTCGAGGTTCATACGGCTGACCTCGTCTACGTCGATGGCAATCACGCGGGAGATTCCCTTGTTGACCATCGTAACGCCGTACAGCTTGTCGGCCTCCTCCATCGTTCCCCGACGGTGGGTGATGGTGACGAATTGGGTTTTTGCGGCCAAGCGGTGCAGGTACGCCGCATAGCGGGCGACGTTGACGTCGTCCAGGGCAGCCTCGATTTCGTCCAACAGACAGAAGGGGGAGGGCTTGATCTTCAAGATGGCAAAATACAGAGCGATGGCGGTAAGGGCCTGCTCTCCGCCCGACAGGGAAACCAGATTTTTGATGATCTTTCCGGGAGGAGCCGCATAGATCTCCACTCCCGATTCCAGAATGTTGTCGGGTTCGTCGAGACGGAGCTTTGCTTCTCCGCCGTTGAACATTTCCTTGAAGGTTTCCGCAAAGGCCTCGTTGATGGTGTGCAGCTGCTCCTCAAAGATCTTCGCCATTTCTTCTTCCAGCCCTGCAATCATTGTTTCAAGCTCGGTCTTTGCTTTGTTGATATCCTCAAATTGCTTGGAAAGACTGTCGTGGCGCTCCTTGACGGCGGCGTATTCTTCGATGGAGGAGACGTCCACGTGTCCCAAGGCGCGAATCATATCCTTCAATTCTGCGGCACGCTTTTTTGCGGTGGGCAGGTCGAAGGTGAGATTCATTGCGATAACCTCGCTCAAGGTCAGCTCGTATTCGTCCCAGAAGCGGGCGAGCACGGCGTTGTTCGCCTCGGTCAGTTGGTCGATTCTTGCTTGCGTCCGTTCCGATTCTCGGGTCAGACGCTCTCTGGTATCGTACAGCTCCTTTTGCTCGGAACGCATCCGATTCTGTTCTGCCTCGATCTTGCTTCGTTCCTCGGCAAGACTGCGGATCTTTTCCTCCGATTGGGCGGCGGCTTGGAGCAGAGCGTTTTTCTTTTCCTCTCCGCGGGCGACGGCGGCGTTGGCCTCGTCGGTTTTTCGACGGTTCTCCTCTTGCTGCAGGCGGGTTTCCGCTTCGCTTCTTCCGCAATCGGCAATACGTTGATCCAGGGAGGCCGCGGCGGTTTTATTCTGTTCGATATTCTTTTGCTCCGACAGGATCTCCAACTGAATTTGATGTAATTCTTCGGCGATGGCTTCCTGCTCGGCCTTCAGCTGTGCAAGCTTTTCTTCTGCTGCCTTTGCCGAGGATTCCTCGGCGGCGATGGCGGCGGTCAGAGCTTCGGATTCCGTGTCAAAGGTTGCGATTTGTGCCTCCAGCTCTCCTTGGCGCGTTTGCAACGCCTCAGTCTGCAAGCCCCGTTCTTCCTTGGCACGGGTGACGTTTGCTATATAGGAAGCGTAGTTGTCGTATTCCGCTTGTGCCTTGATGCGGTTTTGTCCCGCGGCTTCCGATTGGGCGTTGATCTCTCCGATGGCTTTTTCTGCCCCGAAGACCTCCTCCCGCATGGTTTTCAGCTCGGCTTCTGCGGCTTTCAGTGCCGCCTCTTGGGTTGCGGTTTCTTCGGTCAGGGTTTCAATTTCGTTGCGGCGGGTCAAAATGCCCGTATTTTTAGACAAGCTTCCCCCCGTCAGCGAGCCGCCTGCGTTGACTACCTGACCGTCCAGGGTGACGATTCGGAAGGCTCGGTCGTGGCGCTTGGAAATGGCAAGGGCGGAGTCAATATCCTCCGCAACGGCGGTGCGTCCCAGCAGGAACGCCAGAACCGAATCGTACTTTTTATCATATTCAATCAGATCGCAGGCCAACCCTACGTACCCGTCTTCCTCGGTTAAATCCTTGACGGAAAGACGGATTCCCTTGACGGTGGTTCTGGGCAGGAAGGTGGCACGGCCCGCATTTTTGTTTTTCAGCATCAGCATTGCGGCTTTTGCACACTGCTCGTCGTCGGTGATGACGTTCTGAATGGCACCGCCCAAGGCGATTTCCACGGCGGCGGCGTATTTGGGGTCTACGGTGATGACCGACGCCACCGTGGCCATTTCTCCCTTCAACACGCCCCGTTGGGATTCCTGCATTACGGTACGTACGGCGAAATTAAAGCCCTCAAAATGCTTTTCCATATCGGAAAGCAGCTGCAGTCGGCTCTGTTTTTTGGAAAGGGAAATGCGAAGCTCCTGGAGGGCGGCGTCCTTCTTTTCTACTTGATTTTTACGATTTTCAAAGCGGAGGCGGTAACCCTCCAGGCGGTTGTTGTTATCGCTAATAATGGAAGTGAATTTATCTACCTCGTTCTTGGCTTCCTTTTGCGCCTTTTTCAGGGACGTCAGCTTTTCCTCCGCATCCTGATCGTCCAGCGCCAGGTCCTCCAGCTTTGCCTTCACGTCGGCCAGCGATTGCTCCGCCGATGCCTTGCGGATGCGTAATGCCGTCAGCTCGGACATCTTTTCTGCCGCTTCCCGTGCGGCGTTCCCTGCCTCGGTGCCGAAGTTTTCCTCGGTCTTTTTGGAAACGTCTCTGCGTGCGGCGACGGCGGCGATCTTTTCTTCCAAACCCCGAACCATTTCCTCTCCTGCGGCAACGGCGGCAAGGGTACGGTTCTTTTCTTCGGTCAAAACCACTCGCATCGCGTCGGACTGCTCGTCCTCCCGACGCAAGCGCTCCAATTCCTCGTTTAAGTGGGACAGATCGTTTTTGAGCACTAAAATTTCTCCGTCTGCGGCGGCGGCTTGGGCTTCGATCTCGGACTTGCGGCGATGCTCGTCGTCCATTGCCTCGGAAAGAGCGCGGATCCGTTCGTTTTGCTCTTCCTCTTTTTCTTCCGCGCGGGCGAAATATTCCGAGGAGGCCTCCAGCTGATCGTCAAAGGTCTTTTTGACCTCGATCGCCTTGCCCAAATCCTCGGCGTATTTTTCCGATTGCTTTTGCCAAACGAACAGCTCCAGATCCTTCTTTTCGGTGCTGTAATCTAAAAATTTACGGGCGTTTTTCGATTTGTGCTCCAAGGAGGGGAGACGGTCGGCAAGCTCGGTGATAATATCTCCGACCCGCACCAGATTTTCCTCTGCCTGATGGAGCTTGCGGGCACTTTCTTCTTTTTTGAACTTCAATCCTGCAATCCCCGCGGCCTCCTCAAACAGGAAGCGGCGGTCGGCGGGCTTTGCCTTGATGATCTCGGTGATCATCCCCTGCCCGATGACCGAATAACCGTCCCGTCCCAATCCCGTGTCACGGAATAACTCACGGATGTCCCGCAGGCGGACGGGGGCGCGGTTGAGCAGATATTCACTGTCTCCCGACCGATAAAAGCGGCGGGTGACCACGATCTCGGCGTAATCGATGTCAAACATTCCGTCGGCGTTGTCCAGCACGATAGAGACCTCCGCATATCCCATAGGCTTGCGTTCCTTCGTGCCGTTGAAGATGACGTCTTCCATTTTTGCGCCCCGCAGGGTCTTGGTAGAGGTTTCTCCCAAAACCCAACGCAACGCGTCGGCGATGTTGCTTTTTCCGCTTCCGTTGGGGCCAACGATGGCGGTGATCCCCTCGCGGAATTCGATTACGGTTTTGTCGGGAAACGATTTGAATCCCTGAAGCTCCAGACGGCGCAGGCGGTTTTCGGGAAGAATCGTTCCAACAGTGGTTTCCTTCGGCAAAATAGTACCCTCTTTTTTAATAAATTATACTTAACTTAAATATAATAACATATTTTTCCGTCTTTTTCAAGTCCTCCGCGGGGGTGGCTTCCGACAAATTTATGAATTTTTTGTTAAGTGTATTGCAATTCGCGGATTTTTCTGATATAATAATCCGTGCTGAAGAAACGAACACACGCTTGGAGGTGGAAAGAATGGCAAAATGTGATTATTGTGGAAAGGATGTCGCTTTCGGCATCAAGGTTTCTCACTCCCACAGACGTTCCAATCGCACTTGGAAACCCAACGTCAGACGTGTCAAGGCTGTTGTTAACGGTCAGGTGAAGCACGTTTACGCTTGCACTGCCTGCCTGCGTTCCGGTAAGGTCCAGAGAGCAGTCTGATTAAGTGAATAACCGAAACAGAGCATAACGGCACAGAGGAGCGGAGCATTCCCTCCGCTGTGCTGTCTTGTTTTTTACAAAGTTTGCGGAGCAGCCCGCAGGAACCGATGCTTCACATTACGGAAAATCCCCGATGGACGGATTCTCCCAAGATTGCGGGGAGGCTCGCAGAAACAATGTCCCAACACTGCGGGGGTTCCGCAGGAACTGCTGTTTTTCCGAATTTGCGGAGCAGTTCGCAGGAATTGTTGTTTTTTCCGAATTTGCGGAGCATTCCTCAGGGGCTGTGGCGCCCAATATTGCGGGGATTCCGCAGGACCGTTTGTCCGAAAGGAGGATGTATGGCGAAGCCGAAGTTTTACGCCGTTCGGGTGGGACTTACCACGGGCGTATTCCGCAGTTGGGCGGAGTGTGAACCCCTGGTTCACGGGGTAAGGGGCGCAAAGTACAAATCTTTTCCCACGGAGGAGCAGGCACAGGAGTACCTGAACGCGGCGGGCGGTCCCGTTACGGTTTCTCCCGAGCAGGAAGCCTCCGATTCGAATTTTGCCGAGCCGAAGTCGAAAAAAACTCCGTGTCCGCGGATCGACGGTGACGACAGTGCTATCGCCAACGACTGCGACGACGGTACGTATCCCGTTCCTGCGGGGATGCTGGTCGCCTTCGTGGACGGGAGCTACGATGCAAAGACGAAGCGTTACGGCTACGGTTGCGTTCTTTTGACCGACGACGGACGGGAGATCTGTGAAAACGGATGGGGAGATCGGGAGGAGGCTGTTTCTTCCCGAAACGTGGCGGGAGAATTGCAGGCTACGTTGACCGCCTTGCGCCGCGCGGAGGAAATGGGATACAAAAATATTCGTATTTGTCACGATTACAACGGCATTGCCGCCTGGTTCAAGGGAGAATGGAAGGCAAATTCCTTCGTGGCAAAGCAGTACGTCGCCGCCACGGAGGCGTACCGAGGAGTGTTGAATATTTCCTTTGAAAAGGTCGCCGCCCACACGGGTGTGAAGTATAACGAAATGGCAGACCGCCTTGCAAAGGACGCTCTGGGAATTGAATAAGTTATTATTGTTGTAATGATGAAAAACGCCGACCGTCCGGTCGGCGTTTTTTATGTATTTTTTCGTTGTGTCCGCCTTCCGAGCAGGAGTGCCAGCGGCGGGATGAGGATCAACTGGATTACTATCCCGAGCAAGGCGTTGGCGAAGCCTGCAGTCCAGAATGCGGCAAGGGAAAATCCTTTCCCCGAAATGCCCAACAGGATCGTCTGGACGATCCCCCAGATCAGCCGCCCCGTCAGCATCGCGGGAATCAGGCTCCCGTAGACTGCAAGGAGATTTTTCTTTGGGAATAACCCGTAAAGGATTCCGATGACAAGCCCGTACGTGCACAGTTCGAAGGCCATTGCTACGGCATTCGGATACAGGGCGGGCATCCCGAAGGTGACGGATCGGAGCAGCGGAAGCACGAAGCCTACGGCGGCGCCGTATTTCCAGCCGCAAATAAGTCCGCAAAGCATCACGGGAAGATGCATAGGGAGAAGCATATTTCCGATTTCTTTAATTTGCCCTGTAAAGAAGGGGAGGATCAGCCCGACGGCGAGAAGCATTGCCGCCAAGACCAGGCTGCGGATTCGTTGGTTTTTCATATTTGATACCTTTATAAAAAGTTTATTGCTCCTTCTCTTGCGCCTGCTTGACCGCCTTGAATCCCAGGTCGAAGGCGTTGCGGGAATCGGTGTAGCGGGCAGCGTTGTCGGGGGCCTTGAAGACAGTGACGATCAGATCGTGTCCGTAGGCGTTCGCCCCTGCGATGAGGCATTGTCCCGCCTTCGGGGTGGACCCGGTTTTCATTCCAAAGGTCCCTTCGTAATAGTAAGACGACGAGGGAACCATCAATTGGTTCGTGTTGACGTATCCCACCACGCTTCCGTCGGGGAATACGATCTCGGAATAGGTCTTTTCCACGGTTTTGCGAATTGTTGCATTTTTCGAAGCCGCAACGGCGATGGCGGTCATATCCTTTGCCGTGGTGTACTGCTTGCTGTCGGGGTATCCGTCGGGGCAGGTGAATAACGAGTTTTCAGCGCCCAACGCGGTGGCTTTTCCGTTCATTTTTTCCACAAACAGTCTTACCGCATCCGCGTCGGTGATTTGGGGATCTCCCGAAAGATTGCGCCCCACGAGGGCGGCGATGACATACGCGGCGTCGTTGCCCGAGGGAATAAGCAATGCGTCTAAAATCTGATCCACCGTCAGCGTTTGTCCCTTGACAAGGTCTGCGGAGGAGGACCCGGCTCCTACCAGCGCCAATTCGCTTCCTACGGTGAACACCGTATCTTCCCCCACGTATTCCAGCATCGTCAGTGCGGTGAGCAGCTTGGTGGTGGATGCGGCGGTGATTTTCGTTTCAGCGCTTTTTTCGTAAAGCATCACGTCTGCGGTCAGATCGTAGACCGTCAGATGCCCTGCGGAAAAGGTTTCTTCCGCAAACAGGGATGCTGCAATCTGCGTCAGCTCTTGGGCGTTGATCTCTGATTCCGGGGAAGCGTTGTTCTCCGTGGAGATCCCTGCGTCGGTGCTTCCGTCGGAGGGGCGGGACGGATCGTCGGGAGCAAACTGCTTTGCCATCAGCACGATGACACCGACGATAACCAGAAACGCGATCAGGAACAGCAAAAGGCGAGCAAGTCCCGAATTTTTCTTTTTACGTCTCATAGAAATCCTTTCGGACGAAGGGGTTTGATGGTGTTCGATTCAGTATAGCACATTTTTCGTTGGATTTCAAGACCCCCGAGAAAATATGGACAAAATTTCGGAATCTTTTTATTTCCTCTTGCAATTCATTCTCTTTTATGCTATACTGTATCATAGAGTATGCCCCCGACCGCTTCGGGGGAGAAATTAAGGAGATAGCGATATGAATACCGAACGTATGGCTTTGGAGATGCGCAAGCTGATTGTGACGTCTCTGTATCACGCCAAAAGCGGTCACCCCGGCGGATCTCTGTCCTGTACCGATATTTTGGCGGTGCTGTACAACGAAGAAATGAACGTGGATCCCGCCAACCCGAAGAATCCGAATCGGGATCGCCTCGTGCTTTCCAAGGGACACGCTGCCCCCGCCCTGTACGCCGCCTTGGCGATGAAGGGATATTTCCCCAAGGAGGATATGTTGACCCTTCGCAAGATCGACAGCCATCTGGAGGGCCATCCCAGTATGAAATCCACGCCCGGCGTGGATATTTCCACAGGCTCTCTCGGTCAGGGGATCTCCGCCGCCTGCGGAATGGCATTGTCCGCCAAGCTTACCCAAAAGGACTATCGGGTCTACGCCGTTCTGGGCGACGGTGAGATCGAAGAGGGACAGGTCTGGGAAGCAATGATGTTCTCTGCCCACTATAAGCTGGACAACCTTTGTGTGTTCGTGGATCTGAACGGGCTTCAGATCGACGGAACCACCGCCGAGGTTATGGGATCGGATCCTGTTCCCGACAAAATGCGGGCCTTTGGATTGAATGTGATCGAGATCGACGGACACGATTACGACGCCATCCGCACTGCGCTGAAGACTGCCCGCGAAACCAAGGGGAAACCCACCTGCATCGTGGCGCGCACCGTCAAAGGAAAGGGCGTTTCCTATATGGAAAACGTCTGCGATTGGCACGGATCTGCCCCCAAGCAGGAGGATTACGAAATTGCAATGAAGGAGTTGGAGCAAAATGGCTGAACTGAAAGCAACCCGTGACGCGTACGGCGAGGGACTTGTGGAATTGGCGGAGCAATACCCCGATTTCTACGTTCTCGACGCCGATTTGGCGAAAGCCACCAAGACCATCACCTTTAAGAAGAAATATCCCGATCGCTTCATTGATTGCGGAATTGCCGAGGGAAATATGATCGGCGTTGCCGCGGGTCTTGCATCCTGCGGAAATACCGTGTTTGCTTCCTCTTTTTCTATGTTTGCTGCGGGACGTGCCTTTGAGCAGATCCGCAATAGTGTCGCTTATCCTCATTTGAATGTCAAAATCGTCGGCACTCATTCGGGACTGACCGTTGGGGAAGACGGTGCGACCCATCAATGTCTGGAGGATCTGGCGCTGATGCGTTCCATCCCCGGAATGATCGTGATCAATCCCTCCGACGCCACGCAGATGAAGGCGGCGCTTCGCTTTGCAGTGGATCACGACGGCCCCGTATATATTCGCGGCGGACGCCTTGCTGTTCCCGTGGTTTATCCTGCGGGCAGCGTTGCTTATACGGCAGGACAATCCTATCGGATTGCCGAGGGCAATGACGTGACCCTGATGTTCTGCGGACATTTTCACGAATTGACCGCGCAGGTAAAGGAAAAGCTGGAATCTCTCGGCGTTACCTGCCGAATCGTGGATATGCCTTCGGTCAAGCCCGTGGATCACAAGGCGATCGAAGATGCCTTGAAGGATACGGGGCTGATCGTTACCTTTGAGGACCATAATATCAACGGCGGATTCGGCTCTGCCGTGTGTGAGTCGGTGTGCGAATGTAACGTGGCAACGCAAGGCCCGTCGGTGATCCGTATCGGCGTGGAGGATTCCTTCGGTACGTCCGGAACTCCCGCACAGCTTATGGAAAAATACGGCTTTACCGTGGAAAACGTCTGCCGAAAGATTCTTGCGGCTAAATTTCCCGAGAAGTTGTCGCTCATCTGATTTTTTCGTCTGCTTTACCCATCGTTGAAGGAGGGGCGTTATGCGTGAAAAAAAAGCTCCCGACGTACAGCGCGAGGCTGTGCCGTCGGGGGAAAATCAAAAAAAATACGTAAGGTATTCCCCTCTTTCGTTAGTATTGTTAGGGGCCTGCGTTTTCGTGTTTGCTTTCAGCCTTCTCGGACTGTTTGAGCAAACGCTGTTGGATATGACGGGGCAAACCGAGATCAATAAGCTGGTCAGCGAGGCGTTTCCGCCTCTTTCCGACGGGGATGACGGCGACGCTCTTATTCCGTCTCCCGACGGGGATTTGGGGAAATGGCAGCAGATTGCCCCGGAAGACATCGATACGATGGCACTTCCTTATCTGTTCTCTCCGCGGTTTGATTTCCTTAAGGAGCAGAACGAGGATACCGTGGCGTGGATGTATTGGCCTACCACCTCCGAGGTGAAGGGGCTGCCCTTTAACCTCCCCGTGGTGCAAAGTGCGGATAACGATTTTTATTTGAATAAATCCTTTGACCGAAGCTATAGCGTCAACGGCTGGGTCTATGCGGATTATCGGTGTGATATGGACAATTTGCGGTCCAACCGAAATACCATTATCTATGCTCACGCCCGCAGTTATCTGATGTTCGGCGGATTGCGGTTTTTGAATACGAAAACCCAGTGGCTGGAGGACGGATATAACCATTTCATTTATATTAATACGCCTACGGAACGGACGGTATGGCAGGTCTTCGCGTGGTATGAAACCACCACGGAATTCAACTACATTGATACGTATTTTGAAAACGATCACGAGTATCTCACGTTTTTGAATACCGTACAGTCCAAAAATACCGTGGACGCCTTCAAGTCCTTCACCTTTACGGCGGAGGATCGAATCCTTACGCTGTCCACCTGCAAGGGCGTAAACAGCGATGCTCGGGTTGCGATGCACGCCGTGCTTGTAAAATACGAATCTGAGATTCGGGGCGAGGAGATCCTGCGGGATCCCTGGAGTGACGTGCCTCCCGATCCGTCGGGCGGAGGGTCCTCCGAAAATACCGACGGTGGGGCGACCGACTCTGAGCATCAGCCCGATTTTTCGGGATCGCAACCCACCGATTCTACCGCCGATTCCTTTACCGATTCCACTACCGATGGGGATGGCTTGACGACGGATACCGGGAACCCCACCGATTCCGAGTCTTCTGCCGACAGTGCGGGCGATACCACCGATGAGGGCGGTTCGTCCGACGTTCCCAATACGGAAAATCCCGATTCTTCCACCACCGACGGCGGGGGAGACGGCACCTCCGAGGATTCCTCGGACACGACCGATTCCGAATCGGACGTCTCTCAGGATTCCACTGATTCCGAAACGGATGCTTCTCAGAATCCCTCCGACGTGGAATCCGACACCTCTCAGGAGGCTTTCGATTCTGAACCCGAAGCGTCGGATTCGGAAAACACCTCTTCCAACGGAGGTACGCCTTCGGACGTTCCCTTTGGATCCGACGGTACGTGATCGAGTGCCGCTTTCTTTCCTTTTAATTTGTTTTTTAAGACCGACCTTTTGTCTAAAGCAGCGGGTCGGTCTTTTTGCGTGCGCAGGCGGAGGAATACCAAAAAAAAACGGCTATTTGTTAATTGATTTCAAAACTTTTGTTTCTTTTTTTTGAATCTGATTTCTCTGAAAAAACTTTGTGAAAAATGCACATAGCAAGAATCTATTGATAAAAAATCGATGTGATTTCAAATGGCGAAAAATAGCCAGATATTGGGATTTTTTCGTTGTTTTACAGGTCTTTGTTTGTTATGCGTGCATAACGGTTGGTCAAAAATGGGCGCAATAATGAATAAAAAGTATTCCAAAATCGGAGAATCAAGGGTGAAAATGCATAAAAGCAGAGGAAATATTGCTCGAATTAGGAAGAATTTAACTTGACAATTCCTCTTAAATATATTATAATATACGAGCAAACGAGAATTTTTTCTCAACATAAGGGGACGACGATAACACCGACGGCTGTGTGCGGTGTTTTTTCTTCGTTTTCCGTGGCAATATCAGAACCAAAAGGAAGGTGTTTTGCAGTGCGCAAAAACAGAGTTGTTGCGGTGATCTTGGTTGCCGTGATGGCGATTCAGATGTTTGCCCTGACCTCTTCCGCAAAGGCGTTGACGGAGTTGGATTCCAACATCCCCTTCGTTGCCGTCTATAAGGCGGGGTCCTACGGCGAATATCTGCAGACTTATGCCCGAGTGACTGCTTCGGAGGACATCATCAATCTTGATGTCACCAAGTATTCCGCCGGGGAAAACGTAGAGGTTAAAACCTTTGAGGGACGGGACAACGTTCTCATTTCTCAAGAGGGCGGCTACGTGGAATTTACCGTGGATGTGCCTTCTACGGGATTGTACGGCCTTGGCTGTGACTATTATCCCGTTGCAGGCAGAGGAGTGGCCATTGAGCGTTCCATCACGATCAACGGTGAGTATCCGTATTCCGAAGCAAGAACGGCCGCCTTGGACCGCTTCTACGTCGACCAAGTGGATTGGAGCAAGGTTACGGGCCCCGATGAAAACGGAATCTATTCCGGGTACTACATCGAGGACGTGGATGGAAATCAGACCCGCCCCGGTTCCGTAGAGGAACGGAAATGGGCGGACAATTCCTATTTCACGGATTCCACGGGGTCTTACGACGGTGCACTGCAGTTTTATTTGGAGAAGGGGACCAACGTGATTCGTTTGGATTCCTCCCGCGAGCCCGTGGCGATGTCCTCACTGTATCTGTACGGGGTGAAGGAGTCCCTTTCTTACACCGAATTTTTAGCGGAAAACTCCGAATTTATGGTGACGGGCGATCAGATTGTTGCCAAGGTTCAGGCAGAGCACCCCTATGCGAAATCCTCCACCTCCGTCTACTCCGCTTACGACCGTTCTTCTGCGGCAACGGAGCCCCAATCCTCGTCGCTTCTGAAGTTTAACGTTCTCGGCGGAAAGAACTGGAACACGGCAGGACAATGGGTGGAATACAAGGTAAACGTGCCCGAGGCAGGTCTTTACAAGATCGTGTTGCGTGCCCGTCAGAACGTCGTGTCGGGAACCTTTGCCAGCCGTAAGATCACGGTAAACGGTGCAACTCCCATTTCCGAGGCGACCCGCATCCGTTTCCCCTATTCTACGGAATGGGATCTTGTGACTCCCGAGGATGCTTACGGAAACGAGCTGCTCTTTAAGTTTGAAAAGGGCGAAAACGTTATTCGCATTGCCGCGACCACGGGTGAACTGAGCGAGTACATCAACGCCGTGGATACCGTTGTTTCCAAGCTGAACAACGACTATCGGAGAATTATTCAGATTACGGGCCAGACTCCCGACCAGTATCGGGATTACAAGCTGGACGAAGAGATTCCCGAGGTCATCTCCGACCTGAAGGCTCAGGGAGATATTTTGACGAGTATTTACAACAACCTCATCGAAATTCTCGGAGGCGAAGGCGAACAGACGGCAATCGTTAAAAACATTATCAGCGTTTTGTACGGTATGGCCGAGGAGCCTGACAATATTCCTTCCTATTTCAGCGATTTCAAAAATCAGATCACCAACCTTGGTTCTTGGTTGAGCACGATGCGCAATCAGCCCCTGGAATTGGACTACGTGATTGTTGCACAGCCCGATTACAATGCGGACGTTGATTCTGTGGGTGTATTTAAGAATATCTGGCACAATATTGCGATGTTTATTGCTTCCTTCCAGTCGGACAGCAACTCCATTCGCGGAACCAGCGATCAGAACTTCGATCGGACCATCTCCATCTGGGCAACGACGGGGAAAGAGCGTGCGGACGTCAAGCAGCGCTTGATCGAGCGTGCCTTCGTCAATCAGTACCAGATCGGCGTTAATATCTATCTGGTTCCCGGCGGAGCCCTGCTTCCCTCCATCTTTGCAGGGAAGGGTCCCGACATCGTTATGGGTCTCGCCTCTGTCGACATTATCAACTACGCCTCCCGTAACGCATTGGTGGCGTTGAACAATTTCGAAGGATTCACCTTGGATAAGGCGCAAGAGGGATACAAGGACGTCCCCGGATTTAACGAGATCACGGAATGGTTCTATCCCTCTGCATTCGTTCCCGTTTCCCTGGAGGTTTATAAGAACCCCGAAAATCCCGAAGAGGGAACGG
This sequence comes from Clostridia bacterium, assembly GCA_017623895.1. Classification (GTDB taxonomy): domain Bacteria; phylum Bacillota; class Clostridia; order Oscillospirales; family UBA644; genus RGIG995. The sequence goes on along the minus strand of JAGAOB010000100.1, from coordinate 11,493 downwards.
TAAAGAACGTTTACGGCCTTCCCGAAAAGCAAGCCTTCGATATGCTTTTCTACCGTCAGGACATTATGGAAGACCTGGGGCTTGAGGTTCCCAAGACCTGGTCGGAGACCTACGATCTGGTTGCTGCATTGAAAAAGCGGTATATGGACTTCGTTCCCCCCGAATTCCTTACGGTTCTTTATCAGAACGGCGGAACCCTTTATCGGAACAACGGATATCAGATCAATCTGGATTCCGAAACCGCGATTCAGGCGTTCACGACGATTACCGACTACTATACCATTTACAACTGTCCCAAATCCTACGATTTCCAAAACCGCTTCCGCTTCGGCGAAATGCCCATCGGGGTGCAGACCTTGACCTTCTACAGCACCGTTTCCATTGCGGCTCCCGAAATCAAAGGAACCTGGACCCTTACCACCGTTCCCGGAACGGAGGTTTTGGATGAAAACGGAAACGTTGTTACCGATGAAAACGGAAATCCCGTGATCAACCACGTGACGCCCGCCACCGTTTCCTCCATCAGCCTCTTGAAGGAAGGAAACAGCAAGGGTAAGGATCACGCAAACGCCTGCTGGGCGTGGATGCAATGGTGGGTCAGCGAGGATGCTCAGTACGAATACGGCTCCGAATTGGAGGCGACGCTGGGAATTGCCGCCCGCTATAACACCGCAAACGTTGCCGCTGCACAGCGCCTTCCCTGGAGCACCAAGGAGTTGGCTGCAATTATGGACCAATGGGAAAGCACCGTTGGCTTTGAGGAGCAGGTGGCAGGATATTACTACACCCGCTATTACGGATTCGCATACAACGAGGTTATCAACGAATATGCGGATGCCCGCGTAACGCTTCTGAAATACATTCAGGAGATCAACAAGGAAATCAAGTTTAAGAGAGAGCAGTTGAATCTTCCTTACAGCGACGATACCTCCAAGGTTGTTCCCTCGAATGAAGCTTCAAACTAATGCGGAGGAGGATGGAAAATGAAAAAAGTTACTAAATCCGCAAGTCTGAGACGGGTGGAACGGGAACGGAAGTTGGGTTTGACCCTCTTTCTTGGCCCCTTCCTCGTGACGTTCTTTATCTTCACGGTTCTTCCCGTTTTCGTGTCCGTGTTGCTTAGCCTGACCGACTTTAACCTGTTGGAATTTCCCAATTTCGTCGGTTTGGAAAACTACTCCCGCTTGTTTTTGAACGATACCCTGTTCCCGAAGGCGGTTCAGAATACGCTGATCCTTGCTATGATCACCGGCCCCGGAGGATACATACTCTGCTTTGCCTTTGCTTGGCTGATCAATGAAATCCCTCCCAAGCCCCGTGCATTCCTGACTCTGCTCTTCTTTGCACCCTCCCTTTCCGGCGGATTGGGCGTCGTTTGGTCGTTGCTTTTCTCCAACGATAAATACGGCTACATCAATGCGTGGCTTCTCGAGTTCGGCATCATTAAGGAGCCGATTCTGTGGACCGTAAATACGGATTATATGTGGCCCGTTTGTATTATCATTCTGCTGTGGTCTTCCATCGGAACCTCGTTCTTGACCTTTATCGCAGGTCTTCAGACCGTCGATAAATCCCTTTACGAGGCAGGTGCCGTAGACGGAATCAAGAACCGTTGGCAGGAGCTGTACTTCATCACCCTGCCTCAGATGCGGGGCCAGCTGTTGTTCGGTGCCGTTCTTTCCATTACGGGGGCCTTCAGCGTGGGCGCTGCGATTTTCCCCAGCCCCACCCAGGACTATACGCTCTACACCCTGTCGATGCACTTGGCGGACTACGGAGGTGCCCGTTACGAAATGGGCTACGCCAGTGCCATTGCAATGGTGATGTTCATTATGACCTACGTAGCAAACCAGGTCATCCGCTTCATCATCGGAAAACTCGGTAAGTAAGGAGGTTTAATGAAATGAAAATGAATAAAGTTAAATCTCCCAAGCAAGAAACCGTAGGTATTTTCCGCAAACGCCCCAAATACGACGAAGAAGGACGCCTTATTTATTATAAGAAGAAAAAACTGATCAAAAGCCGTGTGAACCGCTCTGTCGGCGGCGATGCGGTCATGCTGTTCTTCCTTCTTCTTTGCGGTGCGTTTATGGCGTTCCCGATGGTGTACGCCATTTCCAACTCCTTTAAGCCTCTCCACGAGCTGTGGCTGTTCCCCCCGAACCTGATCGTAAAAAACCCCACGCTTTCCAACTATAAGGATATGTTTACGATCCTGTCCAATACCACGATCCCCTTTACGCGGTATTTGTTCAATACGCTGTTTATCACCATCACCTGTACGTTTTTGCGTATCGTGTCCGCATCTATGGCGGCGTATCCTCTTTCCAAGTGGAAGTTCAAGGGGAAGAAGGCCGTCAATAAGCTGATCACCACCAGCTTGATGATCTCGGCTCCCGCGGCCACGTATGCAAGCTACATTATCTATTCGACCCTGGGATTGGTGGACTCTTGGCTGGTATATTTGATTCCCGCCCTCGGCTCCTCTTTCTCCCTGTATCTGATCCGCGGATTCGTGGACCAATTCCCCGATTCGGTCCTGGAAGCGGCACGCATCGACGGCGCAGGAGACTTCCGTATCTTCTGGAGCATTCTGATGCCCAATATGAAGCCTGCGTGGATGACCTTGATCGTTTTCTCGGTCCGGGACTATTGGAATACGGGTGCGAACATCTACATCTACCGCGAAGAGCTGAAAACGCTGAACTACGCTTTGGGACAGATTACCGCGGAAGGTATGGCGCGGGCAGGGGTTTCCAATGCCGTGGAAGTTCTGATGATGATCGTTCCCATTTTAACGTTCCTGATTACGCAAAGTAATATTATTGAAACGATGGCAACGTCGGGTATGAAAGACTAAGGGAAGGAGAGTATTTGCAATGAAACAAAAATTCACAAAAAGCCTCATTGTTATGGTACTTGCCTTCGTAGTAGCCTTCGGCTCGGTGCTTTCTGCGTCGGCGCTTCCCATCAATAATGTCAACAACGCCTATTTTTATAATGTAGACGGAATCGACGCCGCGGCTCCGATTTCTTTCACCGTGGAAAAGCAGCTTTCCGTTACGGATATCGTTGCCAAAGCGGCGAGTAACACGGTGTTCGTTCCCGAGGATCTGTTTTACCGAAACGGATATCTGTATATTCTTGATTCCCGATCAAGTGCGGTTTACGTTCTGGACGAACAGTATCAGCTCGTTTCCACCATTCGTCTTCTGACGGGGGATATCCCTGCGTTGGAGCTCTCTGACGCATCGCAAGGCGGTGCCGAAGGAGAAGAAGAGGGCGAAGAGGGTGGCTTGCTGGGAGGAACCTCCAAGAACCAATACGCACTTCAGTCCCCTCAGGGAATCTTCGTTACCGAGGACGGTACGATTTACATCGCTGACACCGGAAACCAGCGTATCGTTGCCTGTGATATCAACGGAAAGGTTTCCAAGGTAATCCAGGGAATCAAATTCCCCATCGTCGGGGAAGACTTTGCATTCTGTCCCACCCGTCTGGTGGTAGATAGCGTGAACGATATTCAGGTGATTTGTCAAGGGATCAACCGCGGTGTGATCCAGATCACCTCCGAAGGAAAGTTTAACGCCTTCTTCGGAACGCCCAACGTTATCCCCAGCCTTGGCGACCGCATCTGGCGGAACTTTGCCACCGAAAAGCAGTTGGCACAGATGATTACCTACACCCCGACGGAATATAGCAGCATTACCATTGACGACCGTGGCTTTATTTACACCACCATCGCGATGCTGGACGAGGATTCCGTCAAGGGCTTGGCAGGGAAATCCACCGCAACCAACCACGCTCCCGTTCGTAAGCTGTCCGCCGACGGAACGGATATGCTCCGTCGAAACGGTCTTGCTTCTCCGATGGGAGATATCGTGTGGCCCCAAATTCTGGATTACGCACCCAAGATCGTAGACATTGCCGTGGATAACGAGAGCGGACGGTACGTGATTCTTGACCAGACCACGGGACGGTTCTCCACCTACGATACCACGGGGAATCTGCTGTATATCTGCGGAGGTACCGGATCCTCCGTGGGAACGTTTAAGCGCGCAAACGCTTTGGAGATCAACGGAGACCTGGTTTACGTTGCCGACAAGGAAAACAATACCATCACCGTATTCAAGGCAACCGCCTATACCCTGGCCGTCAACGCTGCGGCAGAGGCGACCTCTTCCGGTCACTGGAACGAATCGCTTAAGCTTTGGCAAAACGTTTTGAGCTACAACTCCAATATGTATATTGCCAATATGTGTATGGGTGAAGCGGAAATGCAGCTGGCGTTGGATCTGATCGGCGATCAGACCGACGCGGACGGATTAACCTCCTGGGATCATTACGAGCGGGCAATGTTCTATTATAACCGCTGTAATGAAAAGGAAAACTACTCCACGGCGTATATGGCGATCCGTACCCACGAGTTGGAAAAGTATTTCGGACTGATCTTCGGCTCTATCGGTGTTTTGGTCGTGGGATATTTCGTTTTGAAATTTGTCCGCAACTATAAAAAACGCAAGAAAGAAAAGGCCGAAAAGCTGGCTGCAGCATTGGCAAGACAGGAAGCCGCAGCGAAAAAATACCATCAAATGAAAGGAGATGAAGAATAATGGAAAAGACGGCAAAGAAATCCATCAATCTTTCCAAGATTCTTGCCGACCTTTGGTCTGCCGTGAAGGGATTCCTTCCCAAGCTTTGGACGGGAATTAAAACTACGGTCAAGCGTATGGGTTACGTCTTCTATATTCTCGTGCATCCTTTCGACGGATTCTACGACTTGAAAAACGATCCTAAACGACGTTCCGTTGCAGGTGGCGTGGCTTGGCTTGTAATCTACGCATTGGTGGACCTGGTTCGGTTCCAGAATCTCGGATACCTGTTTTCCGATCGCGGCGCCCAGCTGGCGTTGAACGTTCCCGTTCGTCTGATGACGGCCGTTTTACCCTTCATTCTGTGGGCGGTTGCCAACTGGTGCTTCTCCTCGTTGATGGACGGAGACGGAAAGCTGTCCGACGTGTTTATGGCAACGGCGTATGCAACGGTTCCGATTACCATTTGCAATTTGATCCAGATCCCGCTCAGCCATTTCCTTTCCTCTTCGGAAGGTAGCATCTTCACTTTCATCGGAAGTATAGGAATGATCTGGGGATACCTTTACATATTCCTTTCAATGATCATCGTTCACCAGTATTCCGTAGGGAAGGGCTTGGGAACGGCGGTGCTGACCATCATCGGGATGGCAATCATTGCGTTCGTTGCAATTTTGATCTTTTTCCTGGTTCAACAGGTCTCCGGATTCTTCGTTGAAATAGGAACGGAAATAATCTTCCGCTTAAGCGAGTAAGGAGGCTGTGGAATATGAAAGCAATGACGAAAAAATTACTCCTTTTAATTGCGAGCCTGCTTCTCGTTTCCTTGGTTCTTTCCGCTTGCGGTCTGGACTCTGTGGAGGTGAACGACGTTTCCGAAGCCGCCCGTCAGAAGTTTATCGATAAGCTTCTTGCGGAAGAAGACGTGGAGATTCTTTACGCTCCTCTGATTCTGGATGAGGAAGGGGATCTGGTTTACGACGGGAAGCCCTCGGGCTATCACAAGGTCGGCAAAAGTGAAGGTGCCTTCACGGGCCTGACCGATATGTACCGTGTTTTGAAGAACAAAAGCTATGAGCTGTATATGGACTTTAAGACTACGGATATTGCAGTCGTTGATCTGAAGACGGGGTACGTGTATCATTCCAACCCTGCCCGTGATCCCCAAATCAACGGAAACGATCTGGGGGGAACGCAGCAGAAAGCCTTCGCTTCTCCCTTGTCGGTAACGGCATACGACTCTTCCGGAAAGCTTTATTCCTTTAATTTCTATGAAAACGCCTACTCGGACGGGACGTTCTACGTAACGAAAAAGGGCGACGGTACCATTCGGCTGATCTATACCATCGGTAACGACCCCGATAAGGACCTGTTCCCGCCCGTAATTACCGAAAGCACCTATCAGAACGTAATTCTCAAGGGGTTGAACGATAAACTTGAGGACGGGACCATTACCCAGAGTCAATATGATACTCATATGGCGGCTCTGAAACGGAACTACCGTTTCGTTTCGCCCAACCCCCAGGATAAGAGTCAGGAGTTGAGTGCAGAGGATAAGGAACGCTTTGCCAATACCTTCCCGACCATTGAGGTTATGAATCTGTATATTTCCGTTGCAAACGCTCCCACAAAGCAGCGGGCACGGATCAAGGCTCTGATGGAAACCATCGGCTTTACGGCACAAGACGTAAAGAAGGAATTGGAAAAGGCGGACTATCAAGGCGCGGAGCGCTCCGTTATGTACACCATTCCCGTGGATCTTTCCCTGAATGAGGAAGGACTTTGCGTTGAAATGGACTCCTCGCTGATCTTAGGGCCCACCAAGCAGCGCTTGTATACCATTGACGTTTACCGCAGATTAGGCGCCACCAAGAACCTTCTTCCCAACGGATATATGATCGTTCCCGACGGCTCCGGTGCGGTGATCCCCGTAGAAGGCGGATTGACCTCCCAGATGTATAAGGGTCGGGTGTACGGCGCCGACGGGTCCTTCCTTCGGGAATACGACACCGACTATTCGGAGCAGATCCTGGCTCCTTACGTGATCCTGGATCGGGGTGTTGTCTCGGAGGACGATGTAGGACATAATGGAGGCGGAATCATCGCCATTATGGAAGAGGGCGCCGGCGTTGCCAGCGTTGTGGCTCGTCCCATTCAATCGGCGACCAACCCCGTTGCTTCGGTGAACTATGAAATCGTCTATTCGGAACGGGATTACCGTACGTATTCTACGTCCGCGGCGGTTTTGGATTCCTCCCAACAAACCGGGTCGGGACTGTTGCTCTCCAAGGATGCCGTAACGGGAACCTACCGGGTCCAGTATCTGTTCACAAAGGGAGGAATGACCTACGCTGAATATGCCTCGTATCTTCGTGGATACTTTATGCGCAAGGACCTCTTCCCCAAGGAAGCGCTGAAGGAAACCGAGCTTCCTCTGTTTGTGGATCTGATCGGCTGCGTGGATATGAACGATACGGTGCTGGGAATCCCCGTGAAGAGCGAAACCCCGCTGACCACCTACAACCAAGCCTTGGAGATTCTGTCCAAGCTGAAGGATGCGGGCGTAAGCAACGTCGTTGCCCGTTATTCTTATTGGGCCAACGGCGGAGAAAACAATTTCAAGGCGAAGGACCTGAAGCTTCTCAATTGTATGGGAACCAAGGGCGAGTTGGATGCGCTGGTTCAGTATTGCAATGACAACGAAATGGGATTCTTCCCCTCCGTGGATTTCCTCCACATCACCTCGACGGGCAACGGATTTAGCAAAACGAAGGATGCTGCCCGCGGCTTGGATCGTGCGACCTCTACCATCGTGGAGCGGAACAACGCCAACGGGTCTCTCCGCAGCGATCTTGCGAGAAAGATTCTGATCTCCTCGGATATTTCCGCAAAGATGGCAGAGACCTATAAGGCTTCCTTTGAAAACGCGATTCAGACCAAGTCGATTGCCCTGGGTGAATTGGGCAAGGAGCTTTACTCCAACTATAAAGCCAACAATAACATTACCCGCCTGTGGGCGGAAAAGGATCACGTGAAGATCCTGCAAACCTTTGAAGGATACGACATCGCGGTTTCTACGGGGAACTTCTACACGTGGAATTACGCGTCCCATATCTTCAATTTGCCTACCGGATCCAGTGAATATCACTACACTGCGGGTTCCATTCCCTTTACGCAGATTATGCTGCACGGATTCGTGAACTACAGTATGGAGCCTCTCAACAAGACCGGCGACTATGAAACCGCTCTGCTGTTGGCTCTGGAAACCGGTTCCGCCTTCTCCTTCCGCTGGATGGGTGCAGAGGATTCTGTTTTTGATTACACGGAATTCTACAATTACTTCTCTTTGAATTACGGTCTGACCTTTGAACGGGCGATCGAAATCTACAAAGAGGCGGCTGCCGTTCTGAACGAGGTCGTAAACGAGCCCATCACTGATCACGTCGAGTTGAACGCGTATTACGTGACCGGATCGGATGTAACGGAAGAGGATAAGGTCGAAAATTCCACGGATAATTCCACGGATAATTCCACGGATAATTCCACCGACGCATCCACCGACGATTCCACGGATGCATCCGGCGACGCATCTACGGATAACTCCACGGATGCAGCTACGGACGAAAACACGAATGAATCCGTAGATGGTACCGAGGCCGAAGATTCCGAATCGACGGAAGAATCGACGCCCGCCAAGCCTGCGACCCGTAAGGCGTGCGGCGGCGTGTTTGCAACCAAGTACGGCAACAAGAAGGTGATCGTTGTTAACTACAACGCTCACGATGTGGAACTGGTCAACGGTACCGTCGTCCCCGCAAAATCCTATTTGGAGCTCACCTTGAGCGAATATAACGAGGTCATCAAAGAACCTGTCTCCGACGTTCAGCCTGAAGAAGGTATCGACGGGGAAGAGAATTTTGATGATGAGAATCAGGAGGGTTGAAAATGGCTGAAAAAACTGCAGCAGTAAAAGTGGCTGCACCTGCAAAAAAACCTCCGAAGAGAAGGAATCTTTCTTTGGAGACGAAAAAGAGCTTGTTCGGCTATGTCTTTGTCTCTCCGATCATCCTCGGTCTGGCCTTGATCTATATTCCCGCGTTGATTCAGTCTCTGCAGTTCTCCTTCTCCGAGAACGCAGGACGGTTCGGGGAAAAGGCCGTATACGTCGGTTGGCAGAATTATCACGACGCACTGTTCGAAGAAAGCGGATTTTTGCAAACTGTATATTCTTCCACCGTGGCACTGTTACCTCAGATCTTCGTCATTCTGATCTTTTCGTTCTTTATGGCGAACATTCTGAATCAAAACTTCCGCGGAAGAGCTATTGCCCGCGTGATCTTCTTTATCCCCGTAGTTCTTTCCACCGGTATCGTTACCTACTTTGACAATTTGTCCAGTATGCAGGACCGATACGACGGCGGAGAAAAACTGGACGTCGGCGTAAACGGTGGCGGCGGGTTCAACTCCGTAGAGATTGAGTCTATGGTGCTGTCTGCTTTAGGAAACTCCGGGCTCGGAACGGTTGTTTCCGGCGCGATCGCAAGCTTGTATACGGTGATTACGTCCTCGGGAATCCAGATGCTGATCTTCCTTTCCGGCCTGCAATCCATCTCCATCAATATGTATGAGGCTGCAAAGGTAGAGGGCGCCACGGGCTGGGAAGTGTTCTGGAAGATTTCCTTCCCCATGATCTCGCCCTTGATTCTGGTTAATCTGCTTTATACTGTTATCGACCTGTTCATCAGCGTGGATAACGCGACGATCACCTTTATTTCCAAATATTACGAGAGCGTTTCTACCTACTCCGTTGCGACGGCGTTCTCGTGGATGTATACGGTGCTTCTGCTGTTGTTTGTCGGTATCGTATATTTGTTGGTCAATAAGCTGATCGTCTATCAGGATTAAAGGAGGGAGCAAAAATGAAGAGGATCAAAGAATTTATTCTTGGCATCAAAGAAAAGCTGTTCCCCTCCAACGGAAAGAAATCCTTCCTTGCCGAAATGCGTACGGGAAACAAGATCCAACGGGAAAAGATGGATTGGGGAACGTGGAAACGTCGCAATCTGAATCTGAACGGACTTGGCAAGCTGATTTGGATCATCCTGCGATTCGTCATTATCGTCGGTATCTCCTATATGATCCTGTATCCCTTCGTGGTTAAGTTCGTCGTTGCCTTCTCCAGCACGGAGGATATCGTGGATAATACGGTTATGTATATTCCCCGTCAGGGCTCCACGTATTTCCTGGAACGTGCAATGCTTAATATGAACTATTGGAAATCCTTCATGAATACGGCATTGCTTTCGCTGTTCGTTTCGGTTTTCCAGCTGTTCGTGGCTTCGGTGGCAGGATATGGATTTGCCCGCTTCAAATTCAAGGGGAGAGACCTCTTGTTCGTCTTGGTGCTTTTGACCTTGATGATTCCCGCGCAAACCATTCAGCTGCCCTTGTACGTTCGCTTTTCTCACTTCCTTGGCACGGATCTGAACCTGATCAATACCTTTTGGCCCTTGGTCATTCTTTCGATGTTCGGCTTGGGCTTGAAGAATGGTCTTTACATCTATTTGATGCGTCAGTTTTTCCGCGGACTTCCCAAGGAATTGGAGAACTCGGCATACATTGACGGTGCCGGCTTCTTCCGAACCTTCATCTCCATTATGTTGCCCAACGCGGCAAATATGATGATCACCGTCTTTTTGTTCTCCTTTACTTGGCAGTGGACCGATACCACCTACAACAGGATGCTGATGCCAAAGCTGGAGATCCTTGCAAACAAGGCGGCAACCGTTGCTTCCTCCATCAAGGACGAAGCTCAACAGATGGCTATCAACGATACGGCGTGCCTTTTGATTATTCTGCCCTTGTTGATCGTCTTCCTGTTTGCTCAGCGGTACTTCATTCAGAGTATCGAGCGTTCCGGTTTGGTCGAATAATTTGTTTATGAAAATGAGGCGTTTGCATTTGCAAACGCCTCGTTTTTTTCAAAAGAATAATTTAATTTGTCCGTCCTGCTCCGACGGCTCGTTGTTGCGACTCGGTGCCTCGTAGTGGGGAGGAATTGGGGACAGGATTCGGATCTCAATGCCCTTTTCGTGAGCCATGCGCACGGTGTTTTTGGTTCCGCCGTTTTTTCCGTCAAATACGGCAATAAGGCGGTTTGCTCGGTGGATCATTGCCCGATTCCGCCGTTCCATACAATCCGGTAAATAATGGGGAGAAATAACGGTGACCGAGTCACAGCGGGAGAGAATTTCCCGATAACGGCGACGGCTTTTTGCACTCCATTTCTCGTCTTGTCCTTCAAAGGGCAGGTAGGCGTGAAGGCGAATGGGCTTGATGTCCTTCAGCGTTTGCTGAATTTCCAACACTGTTTCCGCCGCCCACGTGTCGGTTCCCAACGCCATCCCGCAAACAAAATCTGTGCTCCCTTGTTGAATGGCGTCGTAGATTTCCTCCTTTAAGCGCAGCTTCAATAGCGTGCAGGCAGGATCGGATTCCGACGAAAAGGGAAGCTTGGCGGGACGATACCCCGAAAAGGCACAGACCTCTCCGACGGGCTTCCATAAAATATTCCGTTCCACGGGCATCCCCCTTTCTCATTTCCTCTATTGTACCATCAAAAATGTGGTCTGTCAAGTAAAAAATGACGAATCTTTTTTGTTTTTTTTCGTTTGCTCTTGACTTTTTTGTCCTTGTGTGGTATCATAATCTGTAGAAATGCATTATTCCCAAGGAGGAAATTACGATGGGTTGTACGCACGATTGTAAGACCTGCGGGCAAAATTGCTCAAGCGCCGAAAGCTTGAAAGCAAAGCCCCACGAAATGAGTAACGTTAAAAAAGTGATTGCCGTTGTCAGCGGAAAGGGCGGAGTAGGAAAATCGTCCGTCAGCGCGATGCTT